>DATADC010000134.1:0-2660 GCA_036258735.1 Candidatus Limnocylindria bacterium | reverse complement strand
CGCCGCCGCGATCCAGAAGGCCCTGCAGCCGATCGTGGCCAACCTCCCCGAAGGCTATCGCATCGAGACGGGCGGGCCGATCGAGGAGTCGGCCAAGGCCAACGCAGCACTCGCCAAGATCTTCCCGATCATGGTGGCGCTGATGCTGGCGATCATCATGGTCCAGGTGCGCTCCTTCCCGGCTATGAGCATGGTGATGCTGACGGCCCCCCTCGGTCTCGTGGGCGCCGTCCCGGCCCTGCTCTTGTTTCATCAGCCCTTCGGCTTCAACGCCATCTTGGCGCTGATTGGGCTCGCCGGCATCCTGATGCGCAACACGCTGATCCTGATCGGTCAGATCCGTACCAACGAAGAGCATGGCCTCGATCCCTACCACGCGGTCATCGAGGCCACGGTGCAACGGGCGCGGCCGGTGATCCTGACGGCCCTCGCCGCGATCCTGGCCTTCGTCCCGCTCACCCATTCCGTGTTCTGGGGAGCGCTGGCCTACACGCTGATCGGCGGCACGGCCGTCGGCACCGTCCTGACCCTGGTCTTCCTGCCGGCGCTCTACGCCATCTGGTTCCGCGTGAAGCCGGCGGTCACGGCGTCCGAAGGAGCGGACCAGCCGATCCAGGACGTCCCGCCCGAGCCGGGCGTACCGGCTCCCGACGCGACGGCCTGGGCCTTCAGGGCCGACTGGTGGAGGCCGGCATCCGGGATAACCCAGCCCGTCCCTCAGGCCGCCATCCCGCAGCATGCGGCCGAGTGACCCCCGGCCTTCAGGAGCTTCGCGATGTCCGACACGTCACAGCACTCCGGCGCCGCCACGGCTGAGCTCGTTCACGCTACGGCTCCTTGGCGTCCAGACGCCGCGACCGCGAGCCCGAAAGACCTGGGCAGTCACCTGACCGGGACGCTGCTGCTCGTCCTCGGCGGGCTGGCCGCCCTGGGGGCGCTCTCGACCAACATCATCCTCCCGTCCGTGCCGGCCATGGCCGGAGCGTTCGGCGTCTCGACGCCGACGCTGGGCGTGATGCAGAGCGCCTTCCTCATCGCCTTCGCGGTCGGCCAGCTCTTCGTCGGTCCACTGTCGGACCGCTTCGGACGGAGCGCGTTCGTGGTCGGCGGCCTCGCCGTGTTCGTCGCCGGCAGCCTTGCTTGTGCCATCGCCACTGGCCTCCCGGAGCTGATCGCCGGGCGGATCGTCCAGGGTCTCGGCGCCTCCGCGGCGTCCATGCTGGCCCGAGCCATCGCCCGCGATCTCTTCGAGGGCGAAGCGCTCGCCCGCGTGCTCGCCTTGACGATGGTGGCCATGGCGGCCGCTCCCGGCTTCTCGCCTTTGCTCGGCGGTGCTCTCGACCATCTGGTCGGCTGGCCGTCGACCTTTCTGATCCTTGGCGCGCTGGCTGCCGTCGTGGCCGTGGCCTACGCGGTCCTCGTGGGCGAGACGCATCATCGGAGCCGCCGCATCGCCCTCCATCCGGTCTCCGTCGTGCAGGCCTATGGCCGGCTCGCGGTGGATCGCCGCTTCTTCCTTCCAGCAACCGCGGTGGCGCTGCTGATGGGCGGTCTGTTCGCGATGTTCACGGCATCGCCGGCGATCCTGATGGACGGCCTCGGCTTCTCGGCGATCCAGCTGGGGTCGTTCTTCGCCGCCACCGTCTTCCTCGTTTTTGCTGCGGGTCTCCTGGCGCCCCGTCTGGCGGCGCGCCACAACCCGGGCCGTGTCGCGATGGCCGGCCTCGTGATCGCCTTCGTCGGAGGTGCCCTGCTGCTGGGCCTCAAAGCGGCAGACGTCGGCGGGCTTGCCGCGTACGCGGCGCCCGTGTCGGTCTTCCTGTTCGGCATGGGCCTCGCTAACCCGCTCGGCACGGCGATGACGCTTTCTCCGTTCGGCGACCGGGCCGGCCTGGCGTCGGCTCTTCTGGGCTTCGTGCAGATGGCGGGTGCCGCCGTGGGAGCCACGCTGGCAACCTCCCTCGCGCTGACACCCGTCACCGCCCTGGGCAGCGTTCTGACGTCCTTTCTCGGCCTCGCGATCCTCCTGTTCGCGGCGCGGCGGGACGCCTGTTTCGCGAGCGGGGCTTCGACGGCGTCACCGTAGCGGAAATCACGAAGGCGGCAGGGCTCACCCACGGCGCCTTCTACAGCCATTTCACCTCGAAGCAGGATCTTGCTGCAGCAGCCTGCGAGCACGCCATCGACGAGGTGATCGCGCGCTGGCGCAAGCTGGTCGACACCGAGGGTGAGCTGGCGCTAAGCACCCTGACCGCTCGCTATCTCGGCGCCGAGCATCGCGACAGCCCCGGACAGGGCTGCACCTTCGCGGCGTTGGGGTCCGAGCTGGCGCGGGCCGACAATACCATCCGCAGCGCCGCCACCCGCGGGCTGCGCGGCCAAATCGAGCTCCTGGCCGCCCTTCTCCCCGGCCAATCCGAGGCGGACCGCCGCAAGAAGGCGCTCGCGACCTATGCCAGCCTCATCGGCGCCATGGTGGTGGCGCGCGCCGTCGATGATCCCGGCCTCGCCGACGAGGTTCTCAAGGCGGTGTCGGATCTACCGCTTACGCTGTAGCAGCAAGCCTATATTCTCGGTCTATCATGCTTGTTGCAAAAACGCACGTTTTTGAGACGACCGGAGCGGGTGGTGTGTCAACGGTGAGCGGCCGTAGAGCCCCA
>DATADC010000133.1:0-10274 GCA_036258735.1 Candidatus Limnocylindria bacterium | reverse complement strand
GCAGGATGCAGCCCACGGTGAAGGCCAGCAGGTATCCCTTGCGGCCGCCGGTACGGTCCGACATGGCGCCAAGCACGGGGGAGACGGCCGCGTTGAGCGCCACCGACGCGCTGCCGGCCAGCGTGAAGAAGAACGTGCCTGCCGTCTCGCCCAGCAGGCTCGTGGCCCACGGCCCCATGGCGAAGCTGACGATGGCGAAGCTGAAGATCGTGTTGGCGAAGTCGTAGAGGGCCCACGACAGGCCCTCCACCGAGCTGCCCGAGCGCGTCATGGCGCCCAGGCTTCGCCACCACGCGGCTGGGGCCAGCACGGTCATCGCGCCGGATCATAGCCGCGCCGGCAGAAGTCCCCGGCAAGCGCGTAAACTTGGACTCAATCCACCGAGCACAGCGAGCGGAGCCTTGCGCAGGCGAATCACCACTATCGTCCTGGCCTTGATCGGGCTGGGTGTGCCCGTACTGGTTGCCTGGCTGACGAGAGCCGAGCCCATTCGTGACCCGGTCCCCTCGCGCGCGGCGCCGACGCCGCTTCGCGAATCGCGGCCGGTCCGCGAGCCGCACCCCCGCGGGCTCTTCGCCGCACTGGGCCGGTTCGATTATCGCTACCGGCGCTGGCTGCCGGCGGTTGCGCTAGCGCTCGTCATCGGGCTCAACGTGTCGGCCGCCAATGCGGGCGGCGAGCTGATCCAGGGAGGCTGGGTCATCCCCGGGTCTGAGGAGCAGCGCGCCGCAGATCTCCTGACGGACCGATTCGGGCAGGCCGAAACCACCCTTATCGTCATCTACACCGACCCCGACGGCGACGCCGCGTCCCCCGAGTTCCAGGAGACGGTCCGCCGGAGCCTGGCCGAAGTGGCAGCCGACCCATCGGTCACGCGGGTGGTCACCTACGCGGATTCGCCGGCGCCCGAGCTGCTGTCGGATGATGGCGCCTCTACGCTGGCGGCGGTGTACCTCGACCGGGACGTTGAGTCCGCGGTCGACGACGCCGCGCGCCTGGCCGAGATGGTAAACCCGCCGGAGGGCGTTGAGACGCAGCTCACCGGCGTGCCGCTGCTGTACCACGAGTTCAACGAGCGCATCGAGCGCGACCTCGTGACCGCCGAGATGGTGAGCCTTCCGATCGCGCTGCTGATCCTGCTTGCGGTGTTCGGGACGCTGGTGGCGGCGGGCCTGCCGCTGCTCATCGCCGGACTGGCCATGCCCACCGTCTTCGCCGTGGTCGCGCTGCTCGCGGGCGTAATGGAGATGAGCATCTTCGTCAACAACCTGGCCACCATGATCGGGCTGGCGCTGGCCATCGACTACTCGCTGTTCATGGTCAGCCGCTTCCGTGAGGAGCTGCGCCACCACGACGTGGAGATTGCGCTGGAGCGGATGATGGGCAGCGTCGGCAAGGCGGTGGCGGTGAGCGGCGCGGCGGTGGCCATCGGGCTCTCCTCGCTGATCGTCTTCGACGCGGCCGCGCTGCGCAGCATGGGCGTGGCGGGGATCATCACGGTGACGGCCACGCTGCTGTTCGGCCTGACCGTGCTGCCGGCGCTGCTGGCCATGCTGGGGCCGCAGGTCAACCGCCTGCGCATCCCGCTCCCGGGCGCGCTGCGGCTCATCGAGGACCAGCCCGACGACGCCGACCGCCGGCAGGGCCACGGCGCGTGGGCCTGGATCGCGGCACGCGTCATGCGCCGCCCGCTGCTGATCGGCGTTCCGGTGCTCGCCGTCCTGCTGCTGGCCGGCTCCCCATTCCTTTCCATCCAGCTGTCCACCGGCCAGAACCTGGAGGACCTGCCGCCCACGCCGGCGCGCCTCGGCTTCGAGAGGCTGGTGGCCGAGTTCCCCGGCGGCGAGACGGACCCCATCACCGCGGCGGTGACGTGGCCCCGCGCCGACCTGCGTGACGGCATCCCGCCCGACCGCCAGGCCGAGTTAGCGGAGTACGTCGACCACCTGGCTGCGCTGCCGCAGGTGACGGAGGTCGAATCGGTCCTCGAGCCGCCTCCCGGCGTGGACCCGGCGCAGTACGGGCAGCTGCTGGCCATTCCCGCCGCCTCGTGGCCGCCGTCGGTCCCGGAGGCGCTGCGCGAGTCGGTCGAGGGTTGGGTCGCCGGCGACACGGCGCGGGTCCGCGTCTTCTCCGACCTGCTCCCGGACTCCAGCGAGGGCCGCGCCCTGGTGGCCGACGTCCGATACGTCCCGCCGCCCGACGGCGCCCAGGTGCTGACCGGCGGCCTCCCGTCACGCTCCGCCGACTTCATGGCCAGCTTCCTGGACGCCATCCCGTCGGCCGTGCTGATCGTGGTGGTCGTGACGGCCGTCGTCCTGTTCCTGACGTTCGGGTCGGTGTTCCTGCCGATCAAGGCGGTGCTGATGAGCCTGGTCAGCATCAGCGCCAGCTTCGGGGCGCTGGTCTTCATCTTCCAGCAGGGCCACCTGGAGCAGCAGCTCGGCTTCGACGCATCCGGCGCGCTGGGGGCCTGGCTTCCGGTCCTGATGTTCGCCATCCTCTTCGGTTTGTCGATGGATTACGAGGTGCTGCTCCTCTCCCGCATCCGCGAGCGCTTCCTGGCCCACGGCGACAACGCTAGGGCGGTGGCCGAGGGCATCGGGCTGACCGGCGGCATCATCACCGGTGCCGCGCTGATCATGGTCGCGGTCTTCGCCGCGTTCGCGCTCTCGAGCGTGATCTTCATCAAGGCCCTGGGGCTCACCATGGCACTCGCCGTCCTGATCGACGCCACGCTCGTGCGCGGCATCCTGGTGCCCGCTTTCATGCGGGTCATGGGCGAGGTGAACTGGTGGGCTCCGCACTGGGTCCAGCGCGCCGTCGCCCGCCTGGGCCTGTACGAAGGTCCGCACTGGACCGATGCGCCCGCACCGCCCTCGGGTGCGGGCAGCCTGGCGCCCCGATGACGTCCGGCGGGCGGCAACGCCTCGACCAGCTCACCCGGCGCTGGCGCGCTCGTCACGACGCCCGCCTCCGCGCCGACCTGCCAGATGCCGACGCAGCGCTCGAGGCCCGGGCCGCCGAGTCGTTTCCCTTCCGCGAGATGTCACCCGCGGCGTACGCGGACCGGCACGGGGATGACATGATCGGCTTCACGTTCGACGAGCACCGATACTCCGACCCCGAGCTCCACGCCTGGCTCCATGAGCTGGGTCGGCTGCTGCGCGCGCGTCGGCGCGCCGATGGCTGACGCGCCGGCCTGGGCCGTGGCCCTGGTCGCCGAGGTATGCCATGGGGCGGGAATTCCGCCGCCGCGACTGCTGTGGCGGCATCGAGAGCGACCGACGTCGTCCGGCGTGACGCGACGGCACGCCGGCAACGTCGCCGTCTCAGCCGGCCTGGACCAAATGGACCAGCGCCTGACCCTGCTGCACGAGCTGGCGCACTGGCTCACGCTGCCGGCCCGCGGCCCGCGGCGCCGGGCCGTGCACCACGACGCGGCGTTCTATTCCGCCGCCTTCGCGCTCTATCAGCGGCACGGCATTCCTGACGCGGTGGCCCTTCGCGGCGAGTCGGCCCGCTATCCCAGCGCGCTGCGCCACGCCCGCTGGCTGGGCGTGCCCGGTGCCGATGCTGCCTGGCACGACCGTCGCGCCGCCCTGCGCGACGCGCGTCGCGCCCGCGGGCCGCTGAGGGTGCTGGTGCCCGAGCATCGCGTCAGCCTGGTGCGCGACGGTCGCTGGACCCGCTGCGCCACCTGCGGCGTGCGGGTGGTCGGTCCCGTGCTTCGTCGCCTGCGCCGCCGCGGCGGCCGCCACGTCCTGCTCAGCGCCTGACCGCGGGCCTTCAATTCGCCGGCTGGGCCGCGGCGTGCGCTCCACGCACCCAACGGAGAAGGACGGGCGGCATCCGCGCGATCTGAACCATCCAGCTGCATCAGCGCAAGCACGCGACCTCCGAGCGGGCGCGTCACGGCGCGGCAGCCAGCTCGGCCGCCTGCGCCACGTGCTCGACCGACCCCGGCGTGGCGGGCTCCAGGCTGCAGATCAGGTGATCGGCGCCAGCCTGCCGATACGCCGTGAACGCGTCGGCCAGCTCCTCCACGGACCCGCCCAACGCACCGTCCTCAGCTCCCTCCAGCACCACGCTGACCCCAACGGTGACCTCGAGCGAGGATCGCTCGCGACCCGCGGCCTGCAACGCGGCGTCCAGGGGTGCGAGGCGGGGCGGCAGGTCGGTGGCCGGGCCGAGCCAGGCGGTATTCCAGGCGTCGGCGTGCTGGGCCACCAGGCCGAGCATGCGTGGCCGCTTCCCGGCGATGAGGATCGGGATGGTCGACCCGTCGGCGCGCCGGCGCCACGGAATGAGCTGCGCGTCCCGTGCGGTGTGCCAGCGACCGGAGAAATCCGCGCGTCCCTCGCGGATCAGCGGCAGGAGGATGTGCAGCGCCTCCTCGAATCGGCCGACGCGGTGGTCGAACGGGTAGTCGAACGCCTGGAACTCCGGCTCATGCCAGCCGGCGCCCACGCCCAGCACCAGCCGCTCGCCGCTCACCTCGTCGAGCGTCACGGCCATCTTGGCCAGGAGCGCCGGGTTCCGGAACGGCATGGCCAGCACGATCGTGCCAAGCGTGACCCGCTGCGTGACGCTCGCCAGCGCGGAGAGCACGGTCCACGCCTCGTGGATGCCCTCGGCACGCCGGCCGGGGAAGCGGAACAGCAGGTGGTCGTAGACCCAGATGGAATCGAGCCCGGACGCGTCGGCTGTCTCGGCGAAGCGCCGGAGGTGGTCCCAGCCGTAGACCTGGCCGCCCGGTGCATCGGGCCCGTTGGGAATGACGACGCCGACCTTCATGCAACCTCCTTTCGTGAAGCGTACGGGCGGCGGCCACCGTACGTTCAGCATCGGTCTAGCCTTCGCAGGACCGATGAGCCCGCCCGACCTGCCCCTGCGCGGCATCCGGATCCTGGACTGCTCGCGCGTCTACGCCGGCCCGATGGCGACTATGCTGCTCGCGGGCCTGGGCGCCGATGTGTGGAAGCTCGAGCCGCCCGATGGCGACGAGACGCGCCGCTGGGGACCTCCCTTCTGGGGCGAACCCGACGACGGCCTATCGGCGTACTTCGCCAGCGTCAACCGCAACAAGCGCAGTATCGGCGTCGACCTGCGAACCGATGCCGGGCGGAACCTCCTCGACCGCATGACCGATGCTGCCGACGCCCTATTCCACAACTTCCGGCCATCGACTGCCGCCCGGCTTGGGCTGGACGCGGAGCGGCTGCGGAGCCGCCATCCGCGCCTGGTGGTCGCCCACGTGGGCGGCTTCCCGGGGAGCGGTCGCGCGGCCGAGCGCCCGGCGTACGACCTGGTGGCGCAGGCCGCCAGCGGGCTGATGGCCATTACCGGCGAGCCCGACGGCGCCCCCATGAAGGTCGGAGTGGCGCTGCTGGACATGGTGGCCGGGCTGCAGGCCGCCATCGGCGCGCTCGCCGCCCTGCTGGCCCGTGAGCGGGCGCCCCACGTCAGCGTCAACCTGATCGAGTCCGGCACTGCGGCGCTGACCAACGTGCTGGGCAACCTCCTGGCCTCGGGCAGCGAGCCGCGGCGCTGGGGCAACGCGCACTCCGACATCGTTCCGTACCAGGCCTTCGAGGCGCGGGACGGCTACCTGGTCGTGGCGGTCGGCAACGACTCGCAGTTCGAGCGCCTCCTCGGAGAGCTGGGGCTGGAGCCCGACCCGCGTTTCGCCACCAACCCCCTGCGCCTCGCCCATCGAGAGGCGATCGTGGCACTGCTGGCCGAACGTATCCGCACCCGCGGCCGCGACGAGCTGGTGGCCGCCCTCGAGGCGGCCGATGTGCCGTGCGGCCCGGTGAACCGAGTGAGCGAGGCGCTCGCCGCCGTGCGGGAGGCCCATGACGGTGCCTGGCTCCAGGAGGCCGCCGGCATGCGCCTGGCGCCGGACCCGGTCCTCCTGGACCGCGGCCACACGCCGTTGCGGCTGCCACCGCCGCGGCTCGGCCAGCACACCGACGAGATCCTTCAGGAGGTCGGCCTGCAGGACGGCGAGATCATCGGTCTGCGGCGGGCCGGGGTCGTCGTCTAGCGGACGCCATAGCCTCGCGACCACAGATAGCGGCGGGGCGTGGCCTGCGCGTCGTGGATCGCGGCCGCCGCCTCGGGGCCAACGTAGCGCCAGTGCCACGGCTCGTAGCTGTAGCAGCTGAGGGCAAACTGGCCCTGCGGATAGCTGAGAACCCAGCCGTACTTCCAGGCGTTGCGCATCATCCATGTGCCCTCGCGCGTCGCGCCCCAGTCGCCGCCGCCCCACGGCGCCGAACCGCCGGCAGAGCGGAAGTCGATGGTCGTGCCCAGCTGGTGCTCCGAATGTCCAGGCCGGGCGCTCACCTTCAGCGCCTCCGCGTACCCGATCCGGTCCACCCAGTAGTCGAAGGTCGCGACCTGGCCGTGATACGACCGATACGCCGACTGGACGGCGAGGTACGCGCCCGCGTTGCGAGCGGCGCCGACCATCGCCCTCAGGTCCGCGACCACGAAGGCCCGCACCAGGTGACCCCCGTTGAGGCCGGCACGAGCGGTGTCGACGAGGTCGCCTGGGGCATAGCCGCGTGGCAACCGGAACAGGGTGTCGAGCACCGTGCTAGCCCACTGGCCATATCCGGTGCGCGCCGTCGGCAGGTCGACATACGTGCACGCCGGACGGAAAGTTATCGGGGCGGTGTGGTCGTCCTGGGCGCGGCCCCATGGCAGGCCGTGGACCCAGAACCCGTCCAGCGCCCCGCCCCGCATGCGGAGGTAGCCCTGGCTGTTGATCGCGCGGAATCGGCTCGCCCGCGCCGTGGTGGCGTCGGCGAACGTGATGCGCCTGATGGCCCGGAACGTCGTTTCCGCCTCGTCGAAGCGGTAGCCGGTGTACCTACCGGCGGGGAACGAGACGCGGCTGGTGGTGTGGAACGTCCAGCTCAGCGGGGCCAGCGCGTTGCCAGCCTCGTCCCGAATGCCACGGCGCAGCGTGGCGCGGTAATCGGTGTTGATCCGGAGGCGGCTCATCGGCCGCAGTGAGGCCGTCAGCGTGCCCGGGTCCCATTCGACGGCGGCATCAACCCGGACGCCGTTCGCGTTGTGGAGCACGAAGGTGTCGGCATGGAGGTTGACGACCGGTTCGTTGAAGGTGGCCATCACCACCACCGCGGTCCCCGCCACCGACCGGGGCTCGGGAGCCAGTGCCACCACCAGCGGCGGCGCCGTGTCGTGGCTGTCTGCGGCGGCGGGCATCGCGAGTCCGGCCGAGAACGCCACGGCCGCCAGGGCGGTGATGGTGCGCTTCACGCCTGCAGCGTGACGGCGCCGGCTTGTGTGCGTAATCGGCCAAATGCCGCATCCGACACCCGACGTCTGCCGTGTGCGGCGCCCGGACGTTGACACCGTGGCGCAGCTGACCGCCGGCTAGAGACTCTGGACCCGACCATTGGCGTGAACGCGCGCGGGAGGCTCTCCTCCCGCGCGTGGTGCTGTCCGCGCGCCGCCCTCAGCGGCTCGCCAGGGCGTCCACCAGGGGCGCCATACCCTCCATGGCGTGGTGCGGGATGGCGTAGTGGCTGATCCCCAGCGCCTCGCGGCGCCGTAGGAGCCGCTCCCGGAGGGCGCGCAGCGTCCCGAACAGGAAGTAGGGTGACCCAACCGGGGCCACGAGCGCGCCCTTCAGCGCTGAGCCGATCGAGCCGGCGACGGTGTGGCCGCTGCCGACCATGCCGGCATCAGCGCAGTAGATCGACAGCTCCAGTGCATCGAATCGGGGCCCGGCCGTTTCGCGCACGAGCGCGACCTTGCGTGCCAGCGCGCCTTCGCCCACATCGGTCATTCGCGTCGCACCGCGCGGGCTGAACTGCGGAATGAGACCAACGATATCGGCCTCGTGGGCCGCCAGCCTCAGCATGCGCGGACCGCCCGCCCCGATGTGGATGGGGATCGGCCGCTGGACGGGCATGGGCGCGATCCGCGCGCGGTCGAGATGGTAGAAGCGGCCGTCGTGCGTCACGGTCTCGCCAGCCAGCAGGCGCTTCACTACGCCGAGCGACTCCACCAGCCGGTCGATGCGGCGCCCCGGCGGCGGATAGGCGTAACCCAGCTGCCGGTAATCAGAGCGGCGCCAGCCCGCGCCGAGCCCGAGCTCCAGCCGTCCGCCCGACAGGTAATCGAGCGTCGCGGCCTCTCGCGCCATGACCAGCGGATGGCGAAAGTCGTTGGCGAACACATAAGGACCGATGCGCAGACGGCGCGTGACGGCCGCCGCTGCGGCCAGCGCGGAGATCGGCGACATCTGGTCGGACAGGTGGTCCGTCACGTAAAGGACGTCGTAGCCCAGCTCCTCCACGCGCCGCGCGAACGCGACCCACGCCTCGCCGCTGCGCGCGCTGGAGGCGTGGACGCCGAATCGGAATCGCCGAATCTGGCCAGATGCTTCCACGCGCGAACCATATCCGGTGGACCTCCTTGCGGCCGGTCGTAGACTCGTGAAAGGAGGCACCGATGACCGACAAGACGCCGAAGCGCCCGCCGAAGAAGAAGAAGCCCAAGCCGAAGGCTTAGCTTCGGTCAGGGAGTGGAGCGGGAGACGGGGATCGAACCCGCGACATTCAGCTTGGAAGGCTGACGCTCTGCCAACTGAGCTACTCCCGCCCGGATCGAGCGTGGCGAGACATCATAACTTGAGGTCCTCCGGGATCAGCGGCTCGCCGTCGGCCAATGGCGGTAGCACAGCGCCATGACAGCGCATAAACGGACATCAGGCGGCTATATGTCGGCGTTCCGCACTATGGTCGTGGGTGGAGCGGGGGCTTCAAAATCCCCAGGGCCCTGAATGCGCCGCCCGCGTCGGCTGAGTCAGTGTTCCTGGACCTGCGTCGCTACCCTGCGCCGACGTGCGCGCTCGCCTCTCGGGCGCGGGCGGCGTGCCACGTGATGCCCATCGACTCGAAGCGCTTCGCCGCCTCCTTCAGGAGCCCCGGGTCTCTCCTGGCCACGCCGAGCGCCTTGACAGCAAACGCGGCAGCGTAGCCGTCGGGGCGGATCCACTTCGGTGCTTCGGCCTCGATTCGATCCCGGTCGCCCAGCTCGCTCAGGGCGTCCAGCCACACGGCAACAAGGTCCCACGCACCTGCCGTTAGCGAGTCAGCTGTGATGGAATCCACGGTCCGCCGCAGGACCGCCTGGTTTCGCTGAGCGATGGCAAGGAGGAGCCAGCGAGGCGTCATGAACTCCTCGTACCCAACCATGCCAATCGATTCGGCCTTCGCCACGAGGCGATCGGCCTCGGCGCGGTCACTGCCATACGTCATCGCGGACGCCGCGAGCAGCATCGAGCCGACGTTGAAGGGACACGGCGTCGCCAGGTTGAGCTCGATCCACTCTTCGGCCTGCGGCGTCAGGGCGCGGACCGCCTCCCATTCGCCGATGGCCGCATGAAGGCGAACTCGCGTCCCCAGTCCATGCACGCGGTGGTGTGGCGTGAGGCCGGCCACTGTGTCCTCCAAAGTCACCACGCCGGCCCGGGCCTGGGCGATGCGGCCGATGTTCAGCTGCAGGTCGATGAGGCCCATCAGCGTGTCGGCGACGTGATCGGGGTCGGTGATAGAGGGCAGCAGTTCCGCGCGGAGCTGGGCATGGCGCCATGCCTCATCGAGGTCGCCGCGCGCCTCGAACGCGACCTGAACCGGGTGGAGCGCGGCGGAACGAAGACCGTCATCCTCCAGAGAGTCGGCCAGGCGCAAGGCTTCAAGTCCGGCCTCCAGGTCGTTTTGCCACGACGCCTTCGCCACCATCGCGCGCACCTTCGGCGGCGTCCCCTCACGCGCCGAGCGCAGCGCGCGATCGATCCATTCATTCACGAGCGCCCGATCGAGCCGGCGCTTCCACATCCCCTGTCGCTGGCTGGTCTGGTACGCGAGTTCGGCGTACACCTGTCCTTCCGGCGCCCCCAGGTCGAGCGACCGCTCCATCGCGGCCACGAATCCTTCGCCGTCGTACTTCAGCGCGCTCGCGTGGCCGATTTCGTACCAGAGTTCCGCCTGCTCCTCCTTTCGTGGCTCCAGTTCGACTGCTCGCCGGAGGAGCGCGATTGCCTCGTCGATCTCGTAGCGCCCGACGGCTTGTTCCGCCGCGCGGCGTGACCACGCGACCGCCGCTGTCTGCAGCCGCGCCAGCTCGGCTTCGCGGCCTGCCCACGCGATGTCCGCGTCCTGTGGACGGACCGCTTGCGCGTAGTGGTGGGCGAGCAGCGGCGTCAGGTCATCGCGGCCCTCGTCCCGCCG
>DATADC010000132.1:0-5817 GCA_036258735.1 Candidatus Limnocylindria bacterium | reverse complement strand
GGCTCCGGCCGCCATCCCGCTGTCTGCCGCGGCAGCATGGGTGGCTGCGTCGCCGCGCGGGGCAACGCGCGCATCAGGACCGCGCCCGCGCGCCGAGCTCGGCGCCGTGGCGGCGGTGGCCCTCGCGTTCGCCATCGTGGTTGTGGTCGGCATCGCCGAGAACGCGCCGTTCTCGTGGGACGAATCGGCGTATGCGTCCACGACGCGCCACTGGCTGCAGGGCGGCCCGGCGACCGCCTGGGGGCCGAGTCGGCCCCCGGTCCTATCGGTCCTCGGTGCCCTGCCGATCGCGTTCGGGACCGAGGAGTGGCAGTTCCGCCTCATCGGCCTGGCCTTCGGGCTGCTGCTGGTGACCGCCACCTGGCTGCTGGGGCGCACGGTGGCCGGGCCGGTCGGCGGTGCGACGGCAGGAGTGCTGAGCGCGCTCCTGGTGGCGGCGGCCCCCAGCATCAACGTGGACGCCGGCCTGTTCCTGACCGACGTGCCGTCGGCCGCCCTCATCGTGCTGCTGCTGGCGCTCGTCTGGCGCTCGTTCGAGGCGGCCAGCCCGCCCGGCTGGCAGATCCTGGGCCTCGCCCCGCTTGCGGCCCTGGCGTTCTACGTGCGCTACGGCTCCATCGTCCCCCTCAGCCTGATCCTGCTGGCCGTCCCGCTGGTGTGGCCGGCGAGGGTGGTGGCTGCCCGCCGCCAGCTGGGCGGCACGCTGGCATTGTTCGGGCTGCTGCTGCTGCCGCACGCAGTCTTCGCCACGCTCCAGCGCGGCTCGCCCCTGGGCATCGTGCTGGCGGCCCAGGGCGGCGCGGCGGGCGCCTATCCGGGCGCCGGGCTGGTGCAGTACCTGGCCTGGCTGCCCGCCGAGCTGGTGGGGCTGGTGCCCGGCATGGTCGCGGTGCTGGGCCTGGTGGTCGGCGCGCGCCAGCTCGCCTTCGTGGCCCGGCGGCGCGCCTGGGACGCGCGCGGTCGTGCTTACGCCCTGCTCGTCGGCCCGGCCGTGGCGCACGCCGTACTGCTCGGCCTGGTGGCGCTGCCGCAGCAGCGCTACGTCTTCCTGCCCATGGTGCTCCTGGTGGTCGCCGGCTGCCTGGCCCTTGCCCACGCCGCGAGCGAGCGGGGCAGTGCCGGACGGGCCGCGGCCGCCGGGATGGTGGCCCTGGCCTGGAACGGCATCAGCATGCCTGTGCGCGCCGAAGCCCGAACCGCCTTCACTGAGTGGGAGCGCCAGGCGGGCGCGTTGATCCGCCGCCTGGGAGGCGGCTCGTGCTCGGTGCTGGCGTCGGACTACCCCCAGATCACCTGGTACTCGGCCTGCCCCACCTATAACTTCGCGGACGTCCATCGGCCCGGCCGCGAGCGCCTGCTCGGCGGCGAGCATCGCTTCCTGGTGCTGCGCGCCGACGGCAAGTTCCAGCCGAGCGGCGCGGTACTGGACGCCTACCTGGGGCTGGTGGACCCGGAGCCCGTGGCAGTCCTGGCCCACCGCGACGGGCACGAGATGGCGCGCATCTATCGCTTCGCGACCGAGTGAAGCCCCGTTGTGCACTCTGCACAACGAATCGATGGCCGTTGGCTAGCCTGGGAGCGCATCCATCGTGCCGGGACCTCTAGAGTCCATCCATCCACCCGCCCCCATCACGAGGAGCCCATCGACCGATGCCGTCCAAGGAGCTCAACGCCGCCCTCAAGCTCGCCGACGAGCGCAACCTGCGCTTCGTCAGCCTGCAGTTCACTGACATCGTCGGCCAGGTCAAATCGGTGCAGGTGCCGATGCACCAGCTGGAGGAGGCCGTCGAGCACGGCAAGTGGTTCGACGGCAGCAGCATCGAGGGCTTCGCACGCATCGCCGAATCGGACATGTTCCTGGTGCCCGACATGTCCACCTTTGCGCCGATCCCCTGGGAGCCCGGGGTGGGACCCGATGGCGCCGAGCGCGCCACCGGCGCGGCCCGCGTGATCTGCGATGTCTTCACGCCCAACGGCGATCCCTTCCCCGGCGACCCGCGCTGGGTGCTGCGCCGCCAGCTGGAACGCGCCCGCAGCATGGGTTACGTGCTCAACACCGGCCCGGAGCTCGAGTTCTTCCTGCTGCGCCGCTCGAACGGCACGGTGGAGCCGCTGCCGCACGACGCGGCGGGCTACTTCGATCTCTCCGAGGACCTCGGCACCGAGGTGCGCAAGGAGATGATGAACGACCTCGAGGCGCTCGGCATCAAGGTTGAGACGGCGCACCACGAGGTGGCCACCGGCCAGCACGAGATCGACTTCCAGTACTCCGATGCGCTTCGCACCGCGGACAACGCCATCACCTTCAAGACGACCCTCAAGGCGGTGGCCGCCCGGCATGGGCTGTACGCCACCTTCATGCCCAAGCCCTTCTTCGGCATCAACGGCTCGGGGATGCACACCCACCAGAGCCTGTGGGACGTCAAGAAGGACCGCAACGCCTTCGCCGACGAGCGCGACAGCTACGGACTGTCGGAGGTGGCACGCAGCTACGTGGCCGGCATCCTGGAGCACGCGCGCGGCATGATCAGCGTGCTGGCGCCGCTGGTGAACTCCTACAAGCGGCTGGTACCCGGCTACGAGGCGCCGGTCTACATCGGCTGGGCCCGAATCAACCGCTCGGCGCTGATCCGCGTCCCGCAGATCAGCCGCGGGCAGCTGAACTCGACGCGCGTCGAGCTGCGCTGTCCCGACCCGTCCTCGAACCCGTACCTCGCCTTCGCCGCCATGCTGGCCGCCGGCCTGGACGGCATCGAGCGACGGCTGACGCCGCCCGATCCGGTGGAGGAGAACCTGTACCACCTCGACGCGGCCAAGCTGGCGAGCCGCCAGATCCGGCAGCTGCCCGGAACGCTTCGGGAGGCGATCGACGAGCTGCGCGCGGACACCGTGATCTGCGAGGCGCTGGGCGAGCACATCTTCGAGCGCTTCGTGGAGGCCAAGGGCGAGGAGTGGGACGAGTACCGCATGCAGGTCACCTCGTGGGAGGTCGACCGCTACCTCGAGGCGTTCTGACGGGGTTTTGAAGGCGTCACGGCGTTGGCCCCGAGTTTGCAGGATACTGGCACCGGCGGGGCGGATCGCGCGCTGCGAGCGGCCGTTGACAGGCGGCTATACTGCCGGGGGTTTTGCGTGGGCACCGCAGGACGGGGCGCCCGCGCCTGCAAAACGTCAAGGAGACCGACTTGGAGCAGATCACGCTGCCACGGGCGGCGAGCACCAGGCGGCCGGCACGACTCGGACGGTTCGTCTACTGGTACGGCAAGCGCATCCTCGACATCGTCGGTTCCGCGTTCCTGCTGGCCATCCTGTCGCCCGTGTTCCTCGTCATCGCCGCGGCGATCGTGCTCGATGACGGCCTCCCCATCCTCTACAAGTGCCAGCGCATGGGGCGCTTCGGCAGGCCGATCACCGTCCTCAAGTTCCGCACCATGCACGACGGCAGTCACCACCACCTGGAGGAGCTGCTGAGCGTCGACGAGGAGAAGCGGCTGGAGTACGGCGAGCGACGCAAGCTGCGCGACGACCCGCGGCGCACGAGTGTGGGCCGCTTCCTGCGCCGGCTCTCCCTCGACGAGCTGCCCCAGCTGGTGAACGTGCTCGCCGGCGAGATGAGCATCGTCGGGCCGCGGCCGTACTTCCCCGGCGAGCTGGAGGGCCGGTCCGAGGCCGACGCCATCCTGAGCGTGCGACCCGGCATCACAGGCCTCTGGCAGGTCAACGGCCGCTCGGACACCACGTTCGAACAGCGGGTCGCCTACGACCTCGACTATGTGCGCCACCGCGGCTTCGGGTTGGACCTGCGCATCGTGCTGCGCACGCTGGGCGTGGTCGTCAGCGGTCGAGGCGCGTACTAGCCAGCACCGACGCCGCTCCCAGGAAGAACCAGGCCACGAACGAGGTGGTGTTGCCCTCCAGCAGCATCTCGGTCAGCGACCCGACCGCGATCACGACGCCCATCGCCGCCGCCGCGGCCATCGTCACTCGTGGCCAGCCTGCCGCGCGGCGCGCTCCACGCAACGCGGTCCACGTCGCGGCCGCGAGGGCGGCCACGAACGCCGCCGCGCCGAGCACTCCCACCTCCACCACCAGGTGCAGCCAGAAGTTGTCCACGGTGCGCTGCACGGGTACCGAACCGGCGGTGTACTCCGCGTAGAGCGGCGAGCCGAACCGCCACGCCACGGCGCCGCCGTAGCGGCCGGGCCCTGCGCCCAGCGCCGGGTGGTCGCCGACGATCGGGGCGGCGTTTTCGATGAACCGCAGGCGCAGGTCGGTGCCGTCCGACAGCGTCTCGAGGCGTCCGAAGATGGCGGCGCCCAGGTCGAACTCCACGTCGCTGGCCTGCGGGTCCAGCACGTGGCGGGGCAGCACCAGCGCGGTGGCGACCGCCATCGCGGCCAGCAGGGCCAGCAGGGCCAGCGCGCGCCACTCCACCGCCAGCGCGACCACGAGCATGGCCAGTCCCAGCCCCAGCCACGCTCCGCGCGAGAAGGTGTACAGCAGGGCCAGCATCAGTACGAAGGCCGCCCCGGCGTAGGCGACGCGCGCGCGCCCGGCTCCGGCGCGCGCCGCGGCCAACACGGCGAACGGCGTGGCCATGGCCAGCACCGCGCCCAGCATGTTGGGGTTGACCAGGAAGCTCGCCACCCGGTGGCCCTCGCTGAAGCGGCCGGTGAACGACTCGAGGCCCAGGAAGTCCGCGGCCAGGACCACCTGGCACAGCGCCAGCCCTGCGGCGGCCAGCGCGAGGCCTCCGAAGGCCAGCACCGCGACGCGGGCCGCACCGGAGCCGAAGCCGGCCAGGCGCGGCAGGATGAAGAGAAGTGCGGCGTCGACGGTAAAGCCGATGCCGGCGCCGGCGACCAGTGGAGGCACGCCATTGACGACCGCCGAGGCTCCGGCCACGACCACGAAGACGCCCAGCAGCCAGGTGACCGGGTGGCGCAACGCGAGCAACGGGGACCCCCGACGCCAGGCTGCCAGGCCGACGCTCGCCGCCACGACCACCAGGGCCGCCTCCGAGAGCAGATTGGTCGTGCCGCGAACGCCGGCGGGCACGAGCAGCGCCACCAGGTAGCGATCCGCGATCGGGAGCAACGCGACCGTCGCCAGTGTGGCGCGCGGATGGCGCAGTGCCAGGTAGGCGAGGGCCGCGAGGACGCCGGCGCCCGCGGCCAGGAACAGCGGCAAGGCCACCCACGACGCGGCGACCGCCACGCCCACGAGCACCATCAGCGCGCCGACCGCCAGCAGTGACGCCGGCGCCACCGCTCGCCGGCGCGCGCCGAACGGGCCGGCTGTGGCGGGCGTAGTCACCGGCCGGATTATGGGTGAGCCATCGCCGTGGCGGCAAAGGCGCCGCCTAGAATTGGCGCCGATGTCGACGGTGGCGATCATCCCCGCCCGCGGCGGCTCGAAGGGCTTGCCCCGCAAGAACCTGAGGCTGCTGGGCGGCGAGCCGCTGGTCGTGCACACCGTGCGGGCGGCCCTGGCCGCCCGTCGTGTCGACCGCGTGCTGGTCTCGACCGATGACGCGGCCATTGCCCGCGCGGCGCGCCGCGCCGGGGCCGACGTGCCATTCCGCCGGCCGCCCGAGCTGGCGACCGACCACGCCGCCACTCTGCCGGTCGTGCAGCATGCCGTGGCCTGGCTCGAGGACCACGGCCAGCGCGTCGACGTGGTGGTCACGCTCCAGCCCACCTCTCCTCTGCGCGGCCCGGCGGAGATCGACGCGGTGGTGGCACTGCTGGACGGCGGCGACTCTCGCTCGGCGGTGAGCGTGGCGCTGCTCGGCGTTCCGGCGGCCGCCGTCGGCTG
>DATADC010000131.1:0-5407 GCA_036258735.1 Candidatus Limnocylindria bacterium | reverse complement strand
ATGACGTGGGCAGCGTCGCCGGCCAGCAGCACGCGGCCGGCCCGGAACCGGTCCACCAGCCGCTGGTGGAAGTGGTAGGCGGTCACCCACAGCAGCTCGTACGGCGTGGAATCTCCCACCACCGCGCGGATGCGCCGGTCCAGCCCGCCGCTCGTCCGCTCGGCATCCACATCGGTCGCGGGAGGGATCTGCCAGTCGATGCGCCACACGCCATCCGGCTGGGGATGGACCAGCACCTGGCGGCCAGGGTTCCAGGGCGGGTCGAAGAAGAAGCGCCGCTCGTTGGGGAAGGGCAGCGCGGCGCGGATGTCGCAGATCAGGAACAGGTCGTGGTGGCTATGCCCCGGAAAGCCCATGCCGAGCAGGTGACGGACCGATGAATGGGCGCCGTCGGTCCCCACCGCGTACTCGGTTCGGACCTCCCGGGTGCCGTCCGGGGTCTCGCACCGCAGGGTGACGCCGGCTTCGTCCTGGGCGAGGCCGGTAAGCCGATGCTGCCAGCGGAGGTCCAGGTTCGGCAGCTGCTGGAGCCGGTCGAGGAGCAGCTCCTCGACCTCCGTCTGGCTGATGTTCACGAACGGCGGGAAGTGGTCGGCGTGGCTGCCGGGCAGCTCCACGCTGAAGAGCTCGCGGTCGCGGAAATAGGTGCGACCGGTGCGCCACTGCACTCCGCGCTGCGCCACACGTTCGCCGACGCCGAGGCGCGCCCAGATCTCGAGCGTCTCACGCTGCATGCAGATGGCGCGGGAGCCCTCGCCGGCCAGGGCTGCGTTCTGCTCGAGGAGGACCGTTCGGACCCCCCGCTGGGCGAGGCGGCCGGCGAGCGTCAACCCGATCGGCCCGGCGCCGACCACGGCGACCTGGGCGTCGAAGGTTTGACCGCTCCCCGCGGGCATGGCGCGGATTCTATGCCTCCGGGCGGGCGTCAGGCGGTGAGCTCTTCCCAAACGGCGCGATCGCGTTCGACGGTCCAGATCCGCGGATGGTCGACGCCATCCAGCTCGTCCCAGGCCCGCTGCACGTTGAAGGGCATGGTGTGCTCGAAAATGGGGTAGCCGGCGTACCGCGGGGCGAGGGCGGCGTACGTTGCCCGATATGCCTCGCGCGGGGTGCCGTTTGCCTCCTTGACCGCGCGCACGCCGTCGAACAGGGTGCCCAGGAAGTTGCGCGTGTCCTCAATGGCGCGCTCCAGGGCCGCTCCCCGAACGACAGGGCCACGCCCGCCCACCATCTGCTCCGCCCCGAGGGCGGCCACCGCATCCAGCGTGGCTCCCCGCCAATCCCCGATGTGCGCGTCGCCCATGTACGGCGCGGCCTTCGCCTCCACCAGGTCCCCGGCGAAGCAGATGCGCTCCTCCGGCAGCCACACCACCAGGTCGCCCGATGTATGACCGCGGCCTAGGTAGCGCAGCTCCACGCGCCGACTGCCCAGCTCGAGCACCATCTCGCCGTCGAAGGTGTCGGTCGGCTGGGTCAATCCTGGGATCGTCTCGGCGCCCTGGAACAGGCGCGGCATGCGGGCCTGTTCGCTGGCCCAGTCTTGCGCGCCACGCTCCTCAATCAGCTCGGCGGTCTGGCGCGTGGCGATGATCCTCTTCGCCCCGAACGCCGATGCGCCCAGCACCCGCACCGCGTGGTAGTGGGTCAGCACAAGATCGCCGAGCGGCAGTTCCGTGCGGGTTCGCAGCTCGTTGATCCAGCGCCGCGCCATGACCGGTGTCGCCCGCGCCTCGATGGCCAGGACGCTCTCCGCGCCGACCACTGCGCCGACGTTCGGGTCCCCCTCGGCGGTGTACGCGTACACGCCGTCGGCCAGCTCCTCGAGCGTCGCCCGCTTCTCCTCCAGGTCGGCTGATGACGCGAACGGCTTGGCGCCACTCATGCGGCCGATCATAGGCCGATAAGTGGGCGGTAAGCGGTGTTGGTGCACGCTGGACCGATGGTCCGCCCACGCCGCCTGGCAAACGTCCCCGGCAGCGGGTTAGGGCAACGGTGGGAGCTCAACGACGCGGGCGTCGAGCATGCCGGGGACGCGCGTGAGGTCGGCGACGACGGCATCGGGGATGGCGTGGTCCACGCTGACGAACATCATGGCCTCGCCGTGTGCGGACAGGCGCGACAGCTCCAGCGAGGAGATGTTGACGCCGGCGGCGGCCATGGCCGTGCCCACCGCGCCGACGATGCCGGGCTGGTCGCGGTGGCGGGTGACGAGCATGCGGCCGGCCAGCTCGGCCTCGATCTCGAAGCCGTCGATGGCGGCCAGATGCGGCCGGCCATGCGCGGTGGAGCCGGCGAGGCGCAGGGCGCCCACACCCTCGCCGGCCTCGAGGGTGAGGAGCGAGGCCCAGGCGCCCGCGGCATCGGTGCGTGACTCGCGGACGGCGAGGCCACGGTCGGCCGCCACCAGGTCCGCGTTGACCGCGTTGACGCGCTGCTCAGTGACCGCCTCCAGGATGGCGGCCAGGACGGTGGTCCGAATCGGAGACGGATCCCAGCCGCCGATCTCGCCGGCGTAGGTCAGGCCGATGCAGTCGAAGGCGCCCAGCGACAGCTGGCGGGCCAGGATGGCCATCCGGCGGCCAAGCTCCACGAAGGGGCGCAGCCGCGGGGCCACGTCGGCGGCGACGGCAGGGGCGTTGACCGCGTACATCGGCGTCACGCCGCCGAGGGCGTCGAGCAGCTGCTCGGCCATCTCCCTCGCCACGCGGTCCTGGGCCTCCCGAGTCGAGGCACCGAGGTGCGGGGTCAGGACCGTGTTCGGAGCGGCGCGGAGCGGGTTGTCGGGGGACATCGGCTCGGTGGAGAAGACGTCGATGGCCGCGCCGGCCAGGTGACCGGAGGCCAGGGCATCGGCTACGGCGGCCTCGTCGACGATGCCGCCGCGCGCGACGTTGAGCAGGCGGGCGCCGCGCTTCATGGCGTCGATCTGCGCGCGGCCGATGACGCCGCGAGTCTGAGCCGAGAGCGGCATGTGGACGGTGATGACGTCCGAGCGCTGGAGGAGCTCCAGCAGGCCGACCAGGCGAGCGCCGTGCTCGGCGGCCTGCTCCTCGGTCAGGTACGGGTCGTGCGCCAGGATGCGCATCTCGAAGGAGGCGGCGCGGCGCGCGACCTCCTTGCCGATCTTGCCCAGGCCGATGATGCCCAGCGTCCGGTGACGCAGCTCCGCGCCGACGTAGCGGGAGCGGTCCCAGCGGCCGGCGCGAACCGAGGCATCGGCCTCGGCGATGCGGCGGTGGAGCGCCAGCATCATGGCCATGGTGTGCTCCGCGGCGGCGATGGTGTTGCCCGTGGGCGCGTTGACCACCATGACGCCGGCCCGGGTCGCGGCCTCGAGGTCGATGCGATCGGTCCCAACGGACGCCACGCCAATTGCGGAGAGGCGCGGAGCGGCGGCGGCGAGCAGCTCACCGTCGACCCGCGTCTGGGAGCGGACGACCAGCGCGTCCCAACCTCCTTCCTCGGTGAGCAGCCCGAGGAGCTCATCACGCGTCAGCTCCAGCCGCACCTGCGTTTCGTGCGCGGCGGAGAGGACGTCGAGGCCGGCCTGCGCGACCGGCTCCACCACGAGGATGCGGCCCATTCCGCCGGCCAGTGTAGGCGGGCTCAGGCCGGGGAGATGTAGCCCAGCTCCTCCAGCTTTGCCAGCACCTTGGCGGCGGACTGCTCGGACGTCTCACTGCCGTCGGAGTGGCACACCACCTCCGGGTTCAGCGGCTCCTCGTAGGGGTCGTCCACGCCGGTGAAGCCCTTGATCTCACCGGCCATGGCCTTGCGGTACAGGCCCTTGACGTCGCGGTCGGCCAGGACCTCCAGCGGGGCCTGGACGTAGACCTCCACGAAGCGGCCGATGCTGCTGCGGATCTGGTCGCGGATCTCACGGTAGGGGCTGATGGCGGCCGCGATGGCCACCACGTCGTTGCGGCTCAGCACCTCGCACACCCAGCCGATGCGCAGGATGTTGGTGTCGCGGTCCTCCTTGGAAAAGCCGAGGCCCTTGGACAGGTGGGTGCGCACGACGTCGCCGTCGAGCACCTCAACCTTGTGCCCGCGGCGGCGCAGCTCGCCCTCCAGGATATGGGCGATCGTGCTCTTGCCGGAGCCTGAGAGGCCGGTGAACCAGATGGTGAAGCCGGTAGTCTCGCGGCCGTCGATGGTCCCGGCTCCCCCGCCGAGGTGGATGGTCTCGCCCGCGCGGGTGGTGGCGGTCGTGGTCTGTACCGGTGGATCGGTCTTGGTCATGGTCTCCTCAGCGGGCGCCGGCCGGCGTGCGGTAGGCGTCGATCAGGATCTGCGCGACCTCGGGCCGGCTGAACTCCTGGGGCGGGATCTCGCCGGAGGACAGCATCTCGCGCACGCGGGTGCCGGACAGGGTCAGGTGCTGCTCGTCGCCGTGCGGACAGGTCTTCAGGGAGGCCATGCCCTCGCAGGCGTGGCACCAGAAAGTGTGCTCGAAGAACAGCGGCGTGATGCCCAGCTCATCGGGCCCGAACTCGTCGAAGATCTTCTGGGCGTCGTAGGTGCCGTAGTAGGTGCCCACCCCGGCATGGTCTCGGCCCACGATGAAGTGGGTGCAGCCGTAGTTCTTGCGCGCGATGGCGTGGAAGATCGCCTCTCGCGGGCCGCCGTAGCGCATGGCGGCGGGGTAGACGCTCAGCAGCGTGCGGTCGGCCGGGTAGTAGCCGGCCAGCAGCGTCTCGTAGGCGCGCATGCGCACGTCGGCCGGGATGTCGTCCGACTTGGTGTCGCCCACCAGGGGGTGGATCAGCAGACCGTCGACCACCTCCAGGGCCACCTTGGTGAGGTATTCATGGGCCCGATGGATGGGGTTGCGGGTCTGGAAGCCCACCACCCTCCGCCAACCCCGCTCGCCGAAGATGGCGCGCGTCTCGGCCGGCGTGCGGCGGTACTCGGGGAAGGGCGGGTCCTGCGGCGCGTCCAGCACCCACACGTCGCCGCCGAGGTACACCTCGCCGCCGGCATAGATGCGCGCCACGCCGGGATGCGCCTCCTCGGTGGTGCGGAACACCTGCTGCGCCTCGTGGCGCGGGTCGTAGGTGAACTTCTCCGCCAGCTCCAGGATGGCCACCGTTCGGCCCGAGTCGTCCTCCAGCGCGACCTCGGAGCCGATGGAGAGGCCGTCGGCCGCCTCGCGGCTGACCGGCAGGGTGATCGGGATCGACCACACCAGGCCGCTGGCCAGGCGCATGTCGTCGACAACGCCGCGGTAGTCGGCCTCGCCCATGAATCCGGTGAGCGGGCTGAAGGCGCCGTTGCCGATGAGGTCGAGATCACTGAGGGCAACCGAGCCGATGCCGATGGCGGGCAAGGATGCCGCGCGCTCGACGGCGCGATCGCGCTCGGAGCCGCGGAGGGTGCGGTCGACGAGGGTGCCTCCATGCGGCAC
>DATADC010000130.1:0-2429 GCA_036258735.1 Candidatus Limnocylindria bacterium | reverse complement strand
CCAGGCAACGCCGCGACACGCCGAGCTCGGCCTATCCGACGACGACGTGCTCGGTATGTATCGCGCCATGCTGCTGGCGCGTGCGGTCGACGAGCGCATGTGGCTGATGCAGCGCGCCGGCAAGATCGCCTTCATCATCTCGGGCCAGGGTCACGAGGGCGCGCAGGTGGCCACCACCTGGCCAATGCGCCGCAACCAGGACTGGCTGGCGCCCTATTACCGCTCCATCGCCTCGGCCATCACGTTCGGCATGAGCGCCGAGGACATCATCACCGCGCACCTGGCCAAGGGCGACGACGTATCGTCCGGCGGGCGCCAGATGCCCGGCCACTACGGCGGCGCGCCGTACAACATTGTCAGCCTCTCCTCTCCGGTCGGCACCCAGGTGCTGCACGCTGTGGGCATCGCCATGGGCGCCTGGGTGCGCGGCGAGGACGTCGTGGCGCTCACCGCATTCGGCGAGGGCACCGCCAACCAGGGCGAGGTGCACGAGGCGATGAACTTCGCCGGCGTGCACAGGCTGCCAGTCATCTTCGTGTGCGAGAACAATGGCTACGCCATCAGCGTCCCGCTCGACAAGCAGGTCGGCGGGCTGTCGGTGGCGGCACGGGCGCAGGGCTACGGCTTCCCCGGTGTGGTGGTCGACGGCTCGGACCCGTTGGCGTGCTACGCCGCAGCGCGGGATGCCCACGACCGGGCGCGACGCGGCGAGGGGCCGACCCTGATCGAGGCCCGGGTGGTGCGGCTCACCAGCCACTCCTCGGACGACGACCAGCGGCGCTACCGCGACCCCGCCGAGGTCGAGGCGCTCAAGCAGCAGGACCCGCTGGTCGCCTTCGGGCGGCAGCTGCGCGAGCTGGGCCTGCTCGGCGACGAGCAGGACGAACAGCTGCGTGCCCAGGCCAAGGCCGAGGTCAACGAGGCCGGCCGCCGGGCAGAGGCGCGCCCGGACCCCGACGTGGCCACCGCGGAGCGCCACGTGTACGCCGACGCCGGGGCGGAGGGCTGAACCGATGCCCGAACTGAACATCCTCGAAGCGATCCGCTCCGCGATGGACGAGGAGATGGAGCGCGACGAGCGGGTCATGGTGCTGGGCGAGGACGTCGGCAAGAAGGGCGGCGTCTTCGGGGCCACCGACGGGCTGTGGGCCAAGTACGGCGACAAGCGCGTCCTCGATACGCCGCTGACCGAGGGCATGATCGCCGGCGCCGCGGCGGGTGCCGCCATCTACGGCCTGCGGCCGATCGCCGAGATGCAGTTCGCCGATTTCGTGTACCCCGCCTTCAACCAGATCGTGTCCGAGATCAGCCGCATGCGGTATCGGTCCAATGGCACCTTCGGGCTGCCGATGGTGATCCGCATGCCGTACGGGGGCGGCGTGCACGGCGCGCTGTACCACTCGCAGTCGAACGAGACCTACTTCACGGCCACGGTGGGGCTCAAGGTGGTCGCGCCCGGCACACCGGCCGACGCCAAGGGCCTGCTCAAGGCATCGGTCCGCGACCCGGACCCGGTGATGTTCTTCGAGCACAAGAAGACCTACCGGCTGTTCAAGGCCGATGTGCCCGACGGCGACGGCCTGGTGCCCATCGGCTCCGCGAACGTGGCGCGACCGGGGAAGCACCTGTCCATCTTCTGCTATGGCTACATGCTGACCTGCGCGCTGGAGGCCGCGGAGACCCTGGCTCGCGAGGACGGCGTGGAGGCAGAGGTGGTCGATCTGCGCACGCTGCGGCCGCTCGACCGTGACACGCTGCTGGCCTCCGTGGAGCGCACCGGCAAAGCGCTGGTGGTCCATGAGGCGAACCGATTCGGCGGCTTCGGGGCGGAGGTGGCTGCGCTGATCGCGCAGGACGGGTTCGAGCACCTGGACGGGCCGGTGACTCGGCTGGCCGGCCCCGAAGTGCCCGGCGTGCCGTACCACCACGTCCTCGAGAACTGGTTCATGCTGAGCCCGGCCAAGATCGTGGACGCCGCCCGCAATCTCGCCGCCTACTGACCGATGGGACGAACTCCGGTCGCCGGTTGGGCGGCTCCGGCGTCACATCGCAGGCGCTCGGGATCGGCGCCGATATGGCTTGCGCAGGTTCAGCAGCCGGCCGCCCACCGCGTGCGAGGCTACCCGATTGCGGCTAAGGTCAACCCGCACGGCGATTTGACGACAACCGGCGAGACGCGGCGCCGGTAAACCACTGGGAGCCTGACCGATGCCAACGACCATCAAGATGCCGCAGCTCGGCGAGTCCGTTACCGAGGGGACGATCGAGCGCTGGCTGGTCAAGGAGGGTGACACCGTCGAGCAGTACGACCCGCTGTTCGAGGTCGTGACCGACAAGGTCAACGCCGAGGTGCCCGCGGAGATCGCCGGGACGATCACCAAGATCATGGTCCCCGATGGCGAGACCGTTGCCGTCGGGACGCCGCTGGC
>DATADC010000129.1:0-23116 GCA_036258735.1 Candidatus Limnocylindria bacterium | reverse complement strand
CACGACGAAGAGCCGTGGTATCTGGGACCGCAGCTCGACGTCGAGGCGTGCCGTCACACCTTCGTGGTCACCGCGATCAGGGTCGCCGACCGGCCCTAGGCCCCTACTGCGCCGGTGCCAGCGAGGACGCCGGTACGGGCTCCGCGGCTGGAGCCTCGGTCGGGAGGCTGCGGCACAGCTCCACTGCGGCGATTGCCACCTCGATCTGCTGGCGATCCGGTTGCGCCGTGGTGAGCCTCTGGGTCAGCAGGCCGAACCGGTTCAGCACGGACCCGACGCCCCGCTGGCGCGATCCCCAGCGCAGGAGCTCGTAGGCCACCGCGGCCGTGACCGGCAGGAAGCCGACGCGCACCGCCAGGTCCGCCGCCTCGCCCATGCGCGGCAGCACGGCGAGCACGAACGTGTCGACCGTGGCCAGGATCACCAGGAAGCCGGTCCCGCAGCGCGGGTGGGCAGGGCTGAATCGGCTCACGTTGTCGACCGTCAGCGCCTGCTCCGCCTCGGCACACGCGATGGCCATGTGCTCGGCGCCGTGGTAGCTGAAGATGCGGCGATAGCGGCCCACCCGGGTCACTCCGACGACGTAGACCGCCAGGAAGCCGGTCTTGATCAGGCCTTCGGACATGCGCTGGAGCAGGCTCGCCTCGGCGGCGGGATCCCGCCCGGTGAGGACCAGGGGGAGCGCGGTGAAGACGAGGAGGCCGATGAGGACGCTGGCTCCCACCATACCCGCCAGCAGCATCGTCGGCACCGCGCGGATCTCGCCGTGCTCGGCCATGACCGATGAATCGACCAGCGCACGCATCCCCAGCCGGAACTGCACGCCGAGCGCTCGCAGCCCGCGCAGGAATGGCAGCCTCCACGCACCCGACCCAGAGGCGATGGCGCCGTCGGACAGATGGATGGTCCCGTCCGGTCGGCGCAGCGCGACGCTCCAGCGCTCGGCGGTGCGGATCAGGACGCCTTCGACCAGTGCCTGCCCACCAAGGGTCGGCGCGGGACGGGACGACACGTTCGTGGGACCCCCTCAAGGCTGCTCGGGATGCGGCCAGTGTCTCGGCCGCCGGCTCGTCGCGCCATGGGCAGTTTAGCGTCGCGAGCAAGGCCATCGGTACGCCCACCGCAGGCGCTGGACGAAAGAGAACGACAGTTCTATTCTCGACCAATGCGACCGCAGTATGCCGAGGAGCCGTGCCGAACCGCGCTGACCCGCGTCAAGGGCATGCCCTTCCGCTGGTCGCTGAACCCGTACACCGGGTGCGTGCACCAGTGCACGTTCTGCTACGTGCGCGGCTTCGAGTTGCGCGCCGGCCGCCCGTCCGATGACCGCTACGGGACGCGCGTTCGGGTCAAGACCAACATCGTCGACCTGCTGCGGCGCGAGCTCGCCCGCAAGTCGTGGAAGCACGACGAGGTGGCTGTCGGGACGGCCACCGATCCATACCAGCCGGCGGAGGGCCGCTACCGGCTGACCCGCGGCTGCATCCAGGCGCTTGGCGCGTCCGCCACTCCGTTCAGCCTGATCACGCGCGGGCCGATGATCGTGCGCGATATCGACGTCCTGGTCGAGGCGGGACGCGCCGCCGAGGTCAGCATCAATATCTCAGTCCCGACCCTCGACGAGCGCATCTGGCGCACGACCGAGCCGGGGACCGCCCATCCCCGGCAGCGGCTTCGCGCACTCTCGCGCCTGGTGACCGCCGGGATCCGGGCTGGGGTCGGCATGGCGCCGATCCTGCCCGGCCTGTCAGACGACCCGCTCCTGCTACGCGAGGTGGCCGTGGCAGCCCGCGACGCCGGCGCCACGCATCTGTGGTGGAACGTCCTCAACCTGAGGCCCGGCACACGCGAGCACTTCCTGGAGCACCTGGCTCGCGATTGGCCGGAGGAGCTGGAGCGCTACGAGCGCCTCTACTCGGATCGCGCGTATCTCACGCGGGAGCAGACCGCCGAGCTGAACGAGACGCTGGGCGCGCTTCGCAGCGAGTGGATCTGGGGGCCGGAGCGTCCGGCGCAGAGCGTGCCGCCTCCGCGCGACGACAAGCAGATGGAGCTGCCCCTCGCCGGTTGAGGCGTCGCTAGCCCTCTCCGGTGGTGATGCGGCGGCGGGTGGACACGTCGACCTTGGACTCCCGGCCCTCGTGGGCCGGATGCTCGACCAGAGCCACCACCCGGGTGCTCATGAAGCGGCCGGTGCGCACCGGCGTGCCGCCACGCGTCACCTCGCTGACCTCCACCACGCCGCGCGCAGTGGTGACCTCGATCCGCCGTCCGGCGCGCGTGGCCTCGATGACGAAGGTCTGGGTGCCCTGGCCGGTGTCGACCACGGCCTCGACCCGATCGCCCTTCATCGGCGCCCCTTCATCGGCGCATGGTATGCGGCGTCCGTGCGGGGCGCCAGCGAGCGTGGCGCTGCAGCGCCCGGCTACGGCACGAGGTAGTGGGCCAGGTTGTCTCGCACCCAGTGGCCGGCCAGCGGACCGTCCACGATGTGTAGCCACCACCCGTCTCGGCCGGGAACGCGCATGCGCTTGACGGTGTCGAAGCGCACTCGGTGATCCAGCCAGAGCGCCCGGCTCGAGAGCATGCTGCCATCGGTGGCGAAGCGGTAGCCGACGTGGCTGCCGGACGTGAACCGTACGCGCTGCGCGGGCGCGAAATGAGGGCTCGCCGGCTGCAGAGCGCTGGTGCTGCTCGCGGCCGGCGGGTCGTCCGACTCGAGGACGACGTCGCCGCTGGTCCGCACCCAATACCCGCTCAGCGTGCCCTCGATGAGGTAGACCCACACTCCCGAGCGGCCCGGAAGGCGTGCGACCTTGACGGTCCGGGCGCTCGTGGCGGCCGGCGTGACCTCCTTGACCGCGAGCACGTCTCCGTCGCGATCGACGCGGATGCCACGGTGCCTGCCATCGCCGAGGTGCACACCGAGCGCAGGGTTGAGCCGCGGCCAGCGCGGCAGGACCTCGTCGACGCGACTCAGGAACACGCTGGCCGACTCCTGGACCCAGTAGCCGGTCAGGTCACCGGTCGTCACGCGGAACCAGTAGCCGGCGCGCCACGGGATGGTCTGGCGCTTGTCGGTCGCAACGGTGATGCTTGCGGCCAGCGGCACCAGCCTGGTGCGCAGGATGCCCCCGTGGCGGTCGAATCGGTACCCGATCCGATGCCCGGCGGCCAGCGTCACCCACGAGCCGGCCATAAGCGGTAACGAGGGCTTCAGCTGGCGGTTTGGCGGCGCGGTGCCGTAGGTGGCGCGGTGGACGGCCTCGTACGCGTCGATGCGACCCAGCCGCGTGATCGCGTATGGCGTCGGAATGGTTGACCGGCGCAGGATGGCCTCGACCTCGGAACCGCTGATCGGGCCGGGGGCGGACTCCACCAGCGCGGCGATGCTCGACACCACCGGTGCGGCAGCGCTGGTCCCGCAGAAGCTGTGGTAGGCGCTCCACAGGATGGTGGTATAGGTGCAGCCCGGCGCCGCGAGGGTAACCCAGCTCGACGAGTAGTTGGACCACGAGTAGCGCAGGTCCATGTCCGTGGTGGCGGCGACGCTGATGACGTTGTCGAAGGCGCCCGGGTAGAAGAGGCTGGTCGAGGCGTTGTTCCCGGCCGATGCGATGACCACCGCGCCCTTGGAGCGCGCGTAGGCGATGGCGTTATAGAGGGTCGTGCCGCCGGTGGGGCCGCCGAAGCTCAGGTTGATGACGTCGGCGCCCTGGTTCGCCGCCCACACGATGCCCTGGGCCGCCACGCTCCAGTAGCCGGTGCCGTTGGCGGCAAGCGCCTTCACGGGCAGGATGCGGCAACGAGGACAGCCGCCCGCCACGCCGAAGCCGTTCGCGGTCAGCGCGCCCACCACGCCGGCGACCGCAGTGCCATGCCCGTTGTCGTCCGCCGCGTTGCGGTCGCCGTTGACGAAGTCGCGGCCGTCCAGCACGTGGCCGGCGAGGTCGGGATGGTTGGCCTGCACGCCGGTGTCGACCACGGCCACGACGGTGTCGTACCGCCCGCGGTTCAGGTCCCAGGCCCGGGGTGCGCGCACCTGGCGCTGCTCCCACTGGTAGCCCCACAGCGGGTCGGTTGGCACGAAGTCGGCGGTGACCACTCCATCAGCCTCGACCGATGCCACCTGGCCGTCGGCCGCGAGGCCACGCCGCGCCCGCGCGGCCGCCACGGCCGGCACCTCGACCACGCGAACGCCGAGCTCGGGGATGCGTCCCACGACGCGCCCGCCGGATGCCTGCACCGCACGGTCGGCGGCCGCAGGCGCCACACCGGGCCGGAATGCCACCACCAGCCGTACCGACTCCTGCTGGGCTGCGGCCGGCAGCGGCACGGCGGCGGAGGAGACCACCACGAGCAGGCAGAGGAGCGAAGTCAGGCGACGGCGGGAAGGGATCACGGGACACCTCGACGGAATTGGCTCGGCAGACGGCCGCAGCGTTCCGTGCCCTGCCGCGGGCCCGGGTCCACTCCCCAAACGACTGCCATCAGGACGAGCGGCGCGCGGCCCCGTGAGGTTCGGTCATGACGGGTGCGGTGCGACAGTGGACCGTTGGTCCCACCCCGATGGCCGATCTGGGCCACCCCGATAGGCGACCATAGGGACCATGGACCCGCACGACCCGGCTCGCGCTGCCATGCGTGCGCGCCCGGTGGCGTGGCGGCTGTCCTTCGCCGCGGCGCTCGCCCTGATGATGGGTACCGGGACGTACGCCGGCTACGCCTTCGGCGTGCTGGGGCCGGACCTCGTGGTCGAGTTCGACCTGTCGCGCTTCGAGCTCGGCGCCATCACGGCCACCTTCTTCCTGGTTGGCGGCCCACTCTCCCTGCTGGCAGGCCCGGCGACGGACCGATTCGGCGCGCGCCGCCTCATGCTGATCGCCTTCGCGCTGGCGGCCGCTGCCATCGGCGCCATGGCGCTGGCGCCGTCATACCTCGCCTTCCTGGCGGCTGCCGCCCTTGCCGGACTGGCACTGGCGGCCGGCAATCCGGTCACCAACAAGCTCGTCGCCATCCACGTCGCCCCCGGCGGGCGCGGGCTGATCATGGGTGGCAAGCAGTCGGGGGTCCAGGTGGCCGCCTTCCTCACCGGAGCGCTGCTCGCGCCGGTGGCGGTCGCCGTCGGCTGGCGGACCGCGTTCGGCTGGAGCGCGCTTGTGCCATTGGCCGGCGTCATCGTGGCGCTCCTGGCGGTACCCCGCGATCCGCCCGAGCCCGCCGGCCCCACGGGCGAGGCTGCTTCGGGGCCGCTGCCAGCGAGCGTCTACTGGCTGGCGGCCTACGCGTTCCTGATGGGGAGCGGCGTGGCCACCATCAACGCGTACCTGCCCCTCTACCTCGTCGAGCGGGCGGGTGCCACGCAGGAGCTGGCCGGCGGCGTGGCGGCGACGGTGGGCCTGGTCGGCATCGGCTCACGCATCGCCTGGGGCTGGGGCAGCGAGCGGATGCGCGGCTACGCGTTGCCCCTGCTGCTGCTGGGTGCTGGCGCCGTCGTCGCCATCCTGCTGGTGCTGGCCGTGGAGCGGGCCGGGCTGTGGCTGGCGTGGCCCGCCGCGGCCCTGTTGGGAGCGACGGCGGTCACTTGGAACTCGGTTGGCATGCTGGCGGTCATCACCTCGTCGGGCGCCGGCATGGCCGGGCGAGCGTCGGGCGTAGTCGTCTTCGGCTTCTACATCGGCTTCGTGGCCAGTCCGGTCGCGTTCGGCTGGCTGGTGGACCGGACCGACGGCTATGCGTCGGCGTGGCTGCTGGTGGCGGGCATCTTCGCGCTGACCACGGTGGTCATCGGCGCGTGGCGCCGGTCGGAGGCCGGCAGGTGAGGTCCTGGCGGGCCCGCCGCCATGAACTTACTTCGCCGGCGGGTCGCTGCCGGTGACCGCGTTGCCGGAGCGCGCCGGGTAGTCCGCGGCGACCACGCTCGACGGCAGTGGCGTGACGTCCGGCTCGGCCGACGGTCCCTCCTCGCGCCTCAGGTTGCGCACGCTGGGGACCAGCAGCACGGCGGTGTTGGCAGCGATCCCGATCCCGGCCGCCAGCAGCAGCGTCTGGGGCAGGCCGATGCCTTCGGACAGCGGTCCGACCGAGGCCAGCGCGATCGGCTGGAGAATGAGCGAGACCATCCAGTCGTATGAGCTGACGCGGCTCATGGCGGCCTGGGGGATGTGCTGCTGGAGCATGGTGTCCCAGAAGGCGTTGCTGACCACGATGCCCGCATAGGTGACCATGGTGCCGAGGGCCACGACGGGTGCCGGGAAGGGCGGGATCAGCAGGAGCAGCTGGACGGTGGCCACCGCCATGATGGCGAAGCCGGGCACCAGGGGTCGCCGAGGCTTCCAGCGCAGGCTGACCGCTCCGCCGATCAGGCCGCCGATGGCACCGCCGGTCACGATCACGCCCCATGCGGTGGCGCCGCCCAGCTCCCGCGCGGCGATCACCGGGCCGAGCACCTGGAACGCGCCGAGCGAAGCGTTGGACAGTGCGAAGGTGGTGATGGAGGCGAGCACCCAGCTGCGCGAGGCGACCTCGCGCCAACCCTCGGCGAGGTCGGCGGCGAAGCTCTGGCGCACCTCGACCGGTCGCACCGGCACGCGCATGGCGGCCAGGAAGCCGGCGCTGACCGCGAAGCTCGCGCCGTCCACGGCGAACGCCCACCCTGGCCCCACCGTGGCCACCAGCAGCCCGGCGACCAGCGGCCCGAAGATGTGCGCCCCGCTCTGGGAGATGCTGACCAGCGCGTTCGCCTGCTGAAGCCGCTCGCGGCTGACGACCTGCGGCATCAGGCCGGTGGTGGCCGGCACGAAGAACGCCGTGGCGGAGCCCATGACGGCCGCCAGCAGGAGGAGGTGCCAGACCTGGCCGTTCCCGGTGATGAGCAGCGAGGCGACCACCGCCTGGGCGGAGGCGCGGACGACGTCGCAGATGAGCATTACGCGTCGTCGGGGGAGGCGATCCGACCACACGCCGCCGACCAGGGTCAGTAGCACGCGGGGAACCGAAAACGCGGCGAAGACGAACCCGAGCTCAGCGGCGGTCCCGCCGACCTCCAGCACGGCGAAGGCCAGCGCCACACCGACGATGGCGTCGCCCACGGCGGAGCCGGACTGGCCGAGCCACAGCAGGCGGAAGTCGCGCTCGGAGAGCGCCTCGGTCGCGTTGCGCAGGAAGTCGGCGACGCGCCCCATTCGCGACGCAGCGTAACCCGATTCGCCCGCCGGCCGATGCACCGCTGGCGCCCATCCGTTCAGTAGGCTTTTGGGCGTGGGCATCCTGTTGGACTGGTTCGTGGCGGTCCTCCCCGGGATCGCCGGCATGGCGCTCATCATCGCCGCAGCGTGCATCGGCCTGGTCGGCTGGCGTGCGGCGGCGGACGGGTGGCGCATCGCCATGGCCGAGACGCTCCCGGACGCTCTTCTGCTCGCTGCGGTTGGCGCGATCGTGGTCCTGACGCTCGGCGCGCCGGCCGCCAACCAGCCCGAGGGCATCAACCTGGTTCCCTTCCGCGACATCCTGTGGGCGGCACAGGGCAAGGTCGACCCCATGCTGGCCGCGACGACCCTGGCGGCCAACGTCCTCCTCTTCGTGCCGCTCGGGATCCTGCTCGCCGCGCGGTATCCCGGTGCCTCGCGCTGGTTGCTCACCGCACTGGCTGCCATCGTGTCGCTGATGGTCGAGGGCGGGCAGGCCGTCCTGGAGACGGGTCGCCTGGCGGACGTCACCGACCTGGTGGCCAACACGGCCGGCGCGGCGCTCGGCATCGGCCTCCGCCACGCGCTGGCCGCGGGTGGTGGGTCGAGCGAGACGCACGTCTAGTCTCGCGTGGCCTGACGCCGACAGTTTGACCGGCATTTCGCCCGGCGTTACGCTGGCGGCATGGCAATGAGCGCGGCCGCCCTGCGCCAGCTTCCGGCGCGCGTCGTCTCCGAGGCGACCGGCGCCAACATACGCACCGTGGAGCGTTGGCGCGCCGGTTCCGGGCCGCGGCGGCACGCCTATAGGGAGCGCCTGGACGACCTGGCGGCGGTGCTCGAGCTGCTGGGCCATGCGATGGCGCCGCGTGCCCGCCAGGCGTGGCTCGTGGCACGCAGCGCTCACCTCGGCTGGCAGCGCCCCGTCGACGTGCTGGCGGCCGGCGACTTCGACCGCGTGCGCGGCGCCGCGCTGGCCTACGCCGGCGGCGACCCGACCTGAGCCGCTCGCCCCGCTGGCTGGCCCCCGTCGCGCGCCTCCGCACGCGCGCCTGGCGTCAGACGGCACTCCGCGTTCCCGGCTGCCTTCCGCCCGTCCAGCCCGCTCCGCATCCGGGCCGCTACCACCGCGCCGGTGATCCGTGGCCGCTCTACGCAGCGCTCGATCGCGACACGCTGTGGGCCGAATGGCGGCACGCCACGGACGGTGCCGTCGCGCCTCCCGACGACCCGCGCTGGGTCTGCATCCTCGACGTCGACCTGCGCGCGCTGGACCTGCGCGACCCGGCGACGCGCCGGGCGCTCCGCGTGACCGAGGAAGAGCTCACCAGCCAGTGGGCGCCGGACGCTCCCAACCCGGCCACCATGCGCGTCGCTACCGCCGCCGCGGACCTGGACGTGGACGCCATGGTCGTGCCCAGCGCGGCTCACCCCGGCGGCTGGAACCTGGCCGTGCTGCCGCGAGCGTTCGACCGGGTTCGGCTGGCGGCGCGCAGGCGCGAGGTGCCGCGTCCGCCCGCCGCTCCAGCGAGCTAGGGTGCGGGCGGGATGTTCTGGTTAAGGCGGAAGACGTTGTCCGGGTCGTAGCGCCGCTTGATCTCCACCAGCCGGCTCCAGGTGGCGGGCGGGTACGCGGCGTGCACGCGCTCCGGCCCCTCGTCGCCGATGAAGTTGACGTAGGCGCCGCGGTCGCCCTGGTCCAGGCGCGCAACCACGTCGTCGACCCAGGCCTGCTTCTCGGCGCGGTCGTTATCACCCTCGTAGAAGGCCGCCACGTTGACCATGATCGGGCTGGACCGATGCGCGTAAGCGGTCGCGTCCGCCGGCACGCGCGATATGGCGCCGCCCAGCACACGCAGCTGAACCGCGCGCATCGGCGCGTTCGACGCCTCCAGGCGTTCGACGATGGTCCGGGCTTCGTCGTGCCCGATGCGGTTCACGAACATGGTCAACGCCGCGGCCAGCGGGCGGTACGACTCGTCCTCGGGCGGGAACATCTCCGGGTAGCGGATCGGGCGCACCATGTCCGCGAGGGGTTCGGCGAGGGCTCGGAAGGGCGCCACTGCCCGCTCACCCTCTTCGACCTCGCCGGCGTACGCGAGCATGCCGAGCACGACCAGGCGGCCATGGAGCTCCTCGGCTAGGAAGGGCATCGGCGGCGCCGGCATCACGTTGGCGATCGTGGACAGCTCGTCGGGGGCAGCCTCGGCCGCGGCGACGAAGCCGGCGACGACCTCGGGCGTGGCGCGCAGGACCAGCATGCCGCCGATGAATCGGTCCATGGGGTGCAGCCGGTACTTGAACCGCGTCGCGACGCCGAAGTTGCCGCCGCCGCCGCGGATGGCCCAGAACAGGTCCGGATGGTTGTCCGCGTCGACCTCGAGCACGCGGCCGTCCGCGGTGACGAGCTCCGCGGCCAGCAGGTTGTCGATCGTCATGCCGTGCTTGCGCGACAGGTAGCCGATGCCGCCGCCCAGCGTGATCCCGCCAAGGCCGACCGATCCGGTGTCCCCGAAGCCGGTGGCCAGGCCATGCTCGGCGGCCGCCGCGCCGTACTCCCCGGCGGTCAGCCCGGCGCCCGCCCACGCGGTGCGCGCCTCGACGTCGATGTCCAGGGCCCTCAGCTCGCGAAGGTCGATCACCAGGCCACCCTCGGTCACGCCGTGGCCCGCACCACTGTGCCCGCCGCTGCGTACCGCCAGCTCCAGGCCAAGCTCGCGTGCGGTGGCGATGGCGCGTGCCACGTCCTGTGCGTCGGCCACGCGCACGATGGCGGCCGGTCGGCGGTCGATGTGACCGGCCGTGACCGTGCGGGCGGCATCGTAATCGGGGTCCTGCGGACCGATGACGCGGCCCCTGAACCGGCCGCGCAGCTCGTCCAGGTCGAGGGTCGGCGTAGTGGTGGCTGAGATCTGCACGGTTTCCTCCGGCCGTTGGTTGCGTCGTGTGTCTCATTTGACCAGCCGCCGGGGCGAAATTCATCGGCCGAACGTCCCGGGCGTTTGACAGCGCTCGGCCCGCGGCCGGACCATGCCGTCCGGCATGAGACGTCTCCTCCGCCTGGTCGCGCCCGTCCTGCTGGCCAGCCTGTTCCTCGCCGGCGCCACAAGCGCCCCGGCCAGCGCGGAGAACGGCGCGCCGCCGGTGCAGTCCTTCCTCGACTGCCTCGAGCCGGAGATCCCGCCACGCTGCGTCAGCGTGGGCGACGACGCGCGCCACCACGTGTACTTCGACCCGGCGGTCCCTTCGTGGCTGCGCCACTCGGTGCGGCGTGCCATGCGCGAGGCGTACGGCCCCACCGCGCTGCGGATGATCGAGGATCGGCGCCTGACCGGCAGGACCGACGTGATCGTCCGTGCCGGCGACTATGGCGCCAACGGCGCCGCCGGTTGGGTCGTCTGCCCTGCCGATGCGCCGCAGGGCGTCAACGCCCAGGGCCATCGCTGGTGCCGCGGGCAGGAGCTCTTCTTCAACCTCAACGCCCGCTACGGCGCCTACTTCGCGGATGACGACAGCCGCACCCACCTTGCCTGCCACGAGCTGGGCCACACGGTGGGGCTGCGTCACTGGGGCAACCCGCCGGTCACCGACCCGCCCACCGCGGCCACCTGCATGACGGCCAACACCCCGGACGGCACGCCGCTGCTGCATCGCTGGGATCGGGCCAACATCAACGCCTACTACCGCCCGATGCGACCAGAGCCAACGCCGCAGCGTGAGCGCTCGCCGACGCGGCCGCGCATCACGCCCCTGTGCCACTCCGAGTTCTAGTGGACCAGCGGCGCAGCGGCTGCACCATACGGCGCCGGCGCGCCGCGCTGAGGACGCTGCTCGTCCTCGCCATGCTCGGCGCGGCGCCGGGGGCGGCCAGCGCCAACGATGCGCCGCCGGTGCGGTCCTACCTGGACTGCACCGCGCCGGTCACGCCGCGCCACTGCATCAGCGTCGGCGACAACCCACGGCACCATGTGTTCGTGCACGAATCGGTGCCCCGGTCACTGCGCTGGGCCGTTCGCCGCGTCATGCGAGACGTCTACGAGCCCACCGCGCTGACGATGATCTGGGACGACCGGCGCACCAGCCGAACAGACGTCATCGTGCGCGCGGGCAACTACGGTCAGAACGGCGCGGCTGGGTGGGTCGTCTGCCCGCCCCACGCCCCCCAGGGCCGCAACGAGCACGGCCACCGCTGGTGCCGCCACCAGGGGCTGTACTTCAACCTGAACCCGCGGTACTCGGCCTACCTCAACGATGCGGCGAGCCGCAGGCACTTGGCCTGCCACGAGCTGGGCCACACGCTGGGCCTGCGGCACTGGGGAAACCCGCCAGCCAGCGACCCGCCATCGGCCGCGACCTGCATGACCGTCAACACGCCGAACGGCACCACGTACCTGCACCGCTGGGACCGGCAGAACATCAACGCGTACTACGGTCCGATGTGAGCCGAACCGGCGGCCGCTAGACCTGCTCCATCTGCACGATCGGGCCTTCGAGCTTCACGCCGGTGGCGTGGATCGGGCAGTAGCCGTTCGGGTTCTTGGCCAGGTACTGCTGGTGGTACTCCTCGGCGAAGTAGAACGGCGGCGCCGGCCGGATCTCGGTCTTGATCTCGCCGTAGCCCGCCTTCGATAGCTCTGCCTGGAACATGTCGCGTGACGCCTTAGCCGCCGCTTCCTGCGCCGCCGAATGGGTGAAGATGGCCGAGCGGTACTGGGTGCCCACGTCGTTGCCCTGGCGATAGCCCTGGGTGGGGTCGTGCGCCTCCCAGAAGAGCTTGAGCAGCTGCTCGTAGCTGATTCGTTTCGGGTCGTAGACGACGCGAACCGCCTCCGCGTGGCCGGTCATCCCACTGCAGACTTCCTGGTAGGTCGGGTTCGGTGTGGTGCCGCCCTGGTAGCCGACCGCGGTCACGATGACGCCGGGCTGCTCCCAGAACATCTTCTCCTCGCCCCAGAAGCAGCCGAGGGCGAAATCGGCGATCTCCGAGCCCTCCGGATACGGGCCCTTCAGCGGCTGGCCGTTGAGCAGATGGCGCTCCGCGGTGGGGATGGGGTCCGGCCGGCCGGGGAGCGCCTCGGCCGGATCCGGCATGCGCGACTTGCGTCCGAAGGAGAACATGCGCGCAGTCTATCGGCCGTTTGCGACGACGGCGTGAACGCCGATCTGCGTGCCAGCGGCGCGCCACGCGAGCGTTTGGCCAGAAAGGCGTCGTGAGGTGCCAGCCGCATCCGCCATCATCGGGCGCACATGGAAGGACCGATCGATCCCGACCTGGCGGCCAGCGAGGTTCGCCTGGTCGAGCTGATCTTCCCGCACCAGACCAATCACATCGGCACCCTGTTCGGCGGCAACGCGCTGGCGCTCATGGACAAGGCCGCCTTCCTGTCCGCCACTCGATACGCCCGCCGCTCGATGGTGACCGTCGCGTCCGACCGGGTCGAGTTCAAGGTGCCCGTGCGAGCCGGCCAGATGGTGGAGCTGGTTGCGCGGGTGGCGCGCGTGGGCAGGACATCGGTCACGGTGGGGGTGGAGATGTACGCGGAGGAGCTCCTCTCGCGCTCCCGGGTCCTGGCCACCCAGGGCAGCTTCGTGTTCGTCGCCATCGACGAAGCAGGCCGCCCGGTGCCCGTGCGGGACGAAGCTTCGCGCGGCCCGTGACGCCGGCACGCGGCGGCGCGTGGACCGGGGGACGGCGGCTTCTCACCGCGGGCCTGGTCTTCACCGTCACCGCGGTCGCCTTCGAGGGATTGGCCGTGCCCACGGCGCTGCCGGCCACGCTGGACGAGCTGCGCGGCCTGCATCTCTACGGATGGGCCTTCTCCGGATTCTGGCTGAGCAACCTGGTCGGCATCACCGTGGCCGGCGCGGAGGCGGACCGGCGGGGGCCGTTCCCGCCGTTCGTGGCGGCCGTGCTCGCCTTCAGCGCGGGCCTGCTGATCGCCGGGCTGGCGCCGAGCATGGAGTGGGTCGTCGCCGGTCGCGTGGTGCAGGGCCTTGGCGCCGGAGCGATCTCGTCGCTCATCTACGTGGCCATTGCACGCGGCTACGACCCGGCGGCGCAACCGCGGATGATCGCCGTGATCAGCAGCGCATGGGTGGTCCCCGGGCTGGTCGGCCCGGCGCTGGCCGGATGGATCAGCGAGGAGCTCAGCTGGCGCTGGACGTTCCTGGGGCTGGCCCCGCTGGTGCCGCTGGCCGCCGCGGCCGTCGCCGTCCCGCTGGTGCGGCTTCCCCGCCCGCCCGCCAGAGCGAGCTCGGCGGACGGCACTGGCTCCACCTCCGGCTGGCGGCCGGCCCGCGACGCCGTGCTACTGGCCGTCGCGGCCGGCGCGCTGCTGTCGGCAGCGTCGTTCGGCGAGCCGCCCGCGCGGATCGGGCTGGCGACGGCCGGTGCGCTGCTGATCTACGGGCCGCTGCGTCGGCTCCTGCCGGCCGGCTCGCTGACCGCCAGGCACGGACGCGGTGCCGCCATCATGGCGCTGGCGCTGCTCAGCGCCGCCTTCTTCGGCGTTGAGGCGTTCATCCCGCTGGCCGTCGCATCAGTGCGCAATGCCGGAACCGTGGCCGGTGGCCTGGCGCTCACCGCGGCGGCCGTCACGTGGGCGGCCGGGTCGTGGCTCCAGGCTCGGCTGGCGGCGCGCCGCTCGCGAAGCAGCGTCACCACGGCAGGCCTCGTCCTGGTGACGGCCGGCATCGGCATCGTGGCACTCGTCCCGGTGTCGCCGTTCCATCCGGTCATCGTTGCCGGAGCGGGATGGGCGGTCGCCGGTTTCGGGATGGGCCTCGCGTACTCGACCACCATCCTGGCCGTGCTCGAGGGAGCCCCGGCGGGAGCCGAGGGCCAGGCGTCGGCATCGGTCCAGCTGGCGCACACGCTGGGCATCGCGCTGGGGACCGGCGTTGCGGGCGGCGCGGTCACTGCCGGAGCGGTGGCGCTCGGAATGGCGCCGGGCATCTTCGTCGCCGACCTCGTCATGCTGCTGGTAGCGGGGGCTGCCGTGATCGCGGCACGTCGCATGAGTCGCACCCCACCCGAGCGGACCGGGACGCTGCCGGAGACGGTCGGAGTGGCCGGCGCGACGCGTGGACCCAGCCTGTAGTCTGGCGGCATGGGTGACGGGCGCGAGATGACGCGCGTGATGCGCCGGCTGCGTGCAATCCGCGAGTACGCCGATGAGCCGGTGTCGGACGACGATCTGGACGAGATCCTGACCGTCGCGCGCTGGACCGGTTCGGCCCAGAACCAGCAGCCGTGGCGCTTCGTGGTGGTGCGCGAGCGCGAGTCGCTCCGGCGTTTGGGGCAGCTGACGCCTAACGCACCACAGGTCGGTCGCGCGCAGTTGGCGATTGCCGTGGTCATGCCCGGCCAGAAGTCGGTGCTGGAGGCATACGACGAGGGCCGGGTGACCGAGCGCATCCTGCTGGCCGCGGCCGCGTTGGGCCTTGGGGCTGCGGTGGGGTGGGTCCCGCAGGACGCGCGAGAGTCCGCAGCGGCGCTGCTCCGGATACCGAAGGGAAGGCTGCTCAGGAGCGTCGTGGCTATCGGGCATCCCAGCCCGGTGGCGGAGCGGCGCCGTGCGGCTCCCGGGACCGCCCGCCTCCCGCTGGAAGCGCTCGTTCACCACGAACGCTGGCGGGCCTGAGAGGGCCCTACTTGCCGCGAGGCGCTTTGGGCGGCAGCGAGAGGGCGTAGGCCAGCGACCGCTGCAGCCAATCGGCACGCGCAGCGTCGTCGGACAGCACCGACGCCGGCAGCTCGAGGTACTCGCGCATCGGCCGTCCCCGCATGGGCTCGAACGTCGACCCGCCGGCCGCCGCCAGTCGCCGTCGATCGTCCTCACCGAGGCGGACGAACCAGCGATCCTGGTAGATGCCGGTGAACATGTTCCCGTTGGCGAACGCCGCCGGATAGCCGAACATCTTGCGCTGCTGCGCACCGCCCAGCTCGGCCACGGCCGTCGTGAACGTCTCGACCAGCTCCGGCGGCGCCTTTGCCCACTCGGTTGCCTTCACGCGCCGCCCTCCGTCCCGGTCGCGGCCGGGTGAACGCCGCGCCGCCGGCGAGGGTAGCACTCGTGTCGCCTGGTTGGCCCGGGTCGCGCCGACCGACCCGGCAGGCGGCGCGGCGCCAGATGCCCCGCCTGCACCCCGGCGGGGCGTCTGCTCGCCGGCCCCACGCGGGTGGGGATGCCGTGTGGACAAGACGGCATCGGGCTCGAAAACTCGGGGATAAGTGGGATTGTGGCGGGGCGTACGCCGACCCTATGCTGCCGGAGTCCCGAAGGGGCGGCGGATACCGGACCTCGCGATTGCATCAAGGGTTCCGGGACCGGGCCGGTGGTCTCGCACCACGGGCGCCGGACCGCGGTTCCTTCGGGACATTTCGCGTGATATTGGGCGGCCGGGGCTACGGCCTGCTGATCACCTCCGCCGCCTCGACGGCCGCTTCGCTGTCCAGCACACACACGCGCTCGAATCCCTCGTCTGTCAGGGCGGCGAGCGACCCCATCATCCACCGGTGCTGGCGCCGGATCGCGGCGGCCGGTCGGGCGTCGCGCCGCGCGGCGTTGCGCGCCATACAGACCTCCAGCGGCAGCGCAAGCACGATGGCGAGGGCCGGGCGCCCGCTGCGGCGAGCAACGGCCAGCAGGCGGCCACGCGCCCAGCGCTCGACATTGGTGGCGTCCACCACGCTGGTGCGGCGCCCGGCCAGCCGCAGGGCGAGGGCGGTGTGCAGCAGCTCGAACGCCGCGTCGGTCGCGGTCTGGTCGGCCGGATCGTCGGCGACGATGGCGCGCATCTCGTCGGAGGAGAGCACGTAGGTGCGCGGAAAGTGGCGCGCGGCGAAGGTCGACTTACCCGACCCGCTGGGCCCGATCAGCACCACCATGGAGCCGGCTGGCACGACGATGGACGTCGGCGCTGGCACCGTCACGTGGGCCAGAGCTGCGCCTGGCGATCCGAGCCCCAGCGAGACAGCGGGGCGAGCAGGTCCGCGCCCTGGCTGCGGACGCTGTTCACCGCCGGGGACACCGGGTACATGCGCATGGCCGCGGCGTCCGCCGTGCGCAGCAGCGTGACGAGCGCCGATTCGGGCGCCTGCGGGTCGAGCCACGCGTCGCGATCGCCGGGATCGAGGATGATCGGCATGCGGTCGTGAACCGGCGCAACCAGCTCGTTGGGCGAGCCGGTCAGGATGCTGACGGTATACAGGCGATCGGCCGTCTCGGGGTCTCGCCAGGTGGTCCACAGCCCGGCGAAGGCGAACGGATCGTCCGCGACCGGGCGGATGGCGAAGGGTTGCCGCTGCACCACGCGTCCCGTGGCCGGGTCTCGGACGCGGCGCCACTCGTAGAAGGCATCGGCCGGAACGATGCAGCGCCTGCGCCGAAACGAGGCGCGGAACGCCGGCGACGAGCTCACGGTTTCGGAACGGGCGTTGATGTGGCGGGCGGCGCCGCGCGGCGACTCCTCGTATGCCGGGACGAGCCCCCAGCGAAACTCGTCGACGACGCGCTCGCCGTGGTGGACCACCACCGCCGCCACCGGGTCGGTGGGCGCTACGTTGAAGCGGCCTCCATCCAGGTCGGTTGCCGCCCGCGCGCGGAAGATGCGGGCCAGCTCCTCAGCGGAGCGCGGCTGGGCGAAGCGGCCGCACATCGCCGCGCCAAGATTGGATATGAAAGTTGGCGATCAGGCCTCGGATGCCGCGCACTCCGGGCACATCGCGGCCGCTGGGATGGGCGGCTGCGGCGAACCGGTGGCGCGGGGCAGCGTCTTGCCGCAGATGGTCATCTCCGGGTCTCGCTGCAGGTGGACCTTCGAGAACTGCCGGTCGGGCAGGCGCCAGGTGACATAGCGTCGCTGGTTGACGTCGGTGGCCATGTAACTCCTCGGAACGAACCGCGGTCGCCGCGGAAGGGGAGCGCGATTATGCCAGAAATGCCTCGATTGCGCCACCCCTTCCGATGGGCACGCCGGCCGCACGACCAGGAGCCGGACGCGGCATCATGAGGGCCGCATGACGCGGGTCGCAATCCTCACCGGCGGGGGCGACGTCCCCGGCCTCAACTCGGTCATCAAGAGCGTCGTGTACCGCTCCACGGAGCTCGGCTGGGAGGCGGTGGGGATTCGTCGGGGCTGGCAGGGCCTCACCCACCAGCGCCCGGGCGCCCAGCCCGATGCGGACTTCGTCCGCCCGCTGGACCGGCGGGGAACGCGGGCAATAGACCGCACCGGCGGAACCATCCTGCACACCTCGCGCACCAACCCGGCCCGGATGCGCGCCAAGGACCTGCCCGACCACCTCTCGGCCGCCGATCGGGCGCGCTTTCAGACCGATGCCGACCACTTCGACCTCACCCCGGTCGTGACGTCCAACCTGGAGGCGTTGGGCATCACCCACCTGGTCGCGATCGGTGGCGACGATACGTTGAGCTACGCCGCTCAGCTCGGTAGCGAAGGCGTCCCCCTGGTCGCCATCCCCAAGACCATGGACAACGACGTGGCGGGCACCGAGTACTGCATCGGCTTCTCGACCGCGGTCACCCGCGCCAAGGAGCTGATCAACCGCCAGCGCACCACGCTGGGCAGCCACGAGCGGATCGGCGTCTTCCGCATCTTCGGCCGCAACGCCGGGTTCTCGGCCTGGTACGCGGCCTACGTCACCAGCTCGCGCTGCGTCGTCCCCGAGGCGCCCTTCGACCTGCGGCTCCTCTCAGACCTGCTGATGGAGGACCGACGCAACAACCCGAGCTCGTACGCGCTGGTGGTCGCCTCCGAGGGCGCGGTCTGGACCGGCGCCCACGTCCAGGAGCTGGGCGAGGAGGACGCCTACGGTCATCGGCGGAAGGCGGACGTGGGCTTCGCGCTGGCGGAGGAGCTGAAGGCCATGACCGGTGTGGACACGGTCCATTCGGACCTGACCTACGACCTGCGCTCCGGCGACCCCGATGCGCTGGACCAGATGGTTGCAACCACCTTCGCCAACGTGGCGGTCGAGATGCTGGCCGAGGGGCTGCATGGCCGCATGACGGCCATCCACGCCGGCCGCTACACGCACGCACCGCTGCCGGCACGTGCGGGCGGGGCCCGGAGGCTCGAGGTCGAGACCATGTACAACACGCAGCGCCTGCGCCCGCGCTACGACCGGCGGCTGGGCATGCCCCTGCTGCTGGGCCGCCCAATCCCCGACGACTGAGCAGCGGTCGGGGGCGGGCTCACACCACGTTGAGCTCGCGCAGTGGCTCGCCGCGCAGGATGCGGTCGTAGCCGAGCGGCGACAGGTCAAGGGTTTCGTAGCGGCCGGCCGCGATCCATTCGGCCAGGCCGCGCCCGACCGCCGGCGCCTGCTGAAGCCCGTGGCCGGAGAACCCGTTCGCGAACACGAAGTTGCGCATCTGCGGATGTGGCCCGACCACCGCGTTGTGGTCAAGGGTGTTGACCTCGTAGTGGCCCGCCCACGCGTCCAGCAGCCGGACGGACTCGAATGCCGGCACGCGACGCGCCAGCTCCGGCCAGACGAATTCCTCAAAGCGCGAGCGGTCCACCTCCAGATCGAGCGTGTCCGGATCCGCCTCTCCGTGCCGGGGCGAGTAGCCGCCGATCCAGGATGGTCCCTCGGGACGGAAGTACACGCCACCCGGATTGATGGTCAGCGGCGCAGGCCCGAGCCGCTCGCGGCAGTCGAAGTGGTAGACGAAGCGCTTGCGCGGCCGGACCGGCAGGTCGGCCCCCGCCATGGCCGCGACCTCCGCGGCGCGTGGCCCCGCCGCGTTCACCACCCAGCCGGCCTCGATGCGGCGGCCATCGCCCAGCCGCACGCCGGCGACCACCTGGCCGTCCCGCTCGACGTCGGTCACCTCGCCGGTGACGTACTCGATGCCGATCGAGCGTGCCTTGCGCCGGAAGGCCTGGAGCAGGGCGTGGGCGTCGAACCAGCCCTCGTCGCTTAGGCCGAGCGAACCGCCCGCCAGGCCGTCGACGTTGAGCCACGCGAAGCGCCGCCGCAGGTCAGTCGGCCCAAGGAGCACCACGTTGACGCCGTGCGCGCGCTGCACCGCGTGGTTGGCCTCCAGGGTCGCGAGCCCGGCAGGGGTCGCCAGGAACAGGTAGCCGCCCTCGACGAAGTCGATCTCGGGAGGCGCTTCGCCGGGCACGCCGAGCCATCGGTCCAGGTCCTTGATGAACGAGATGCCGAAGCGGCTGATCTCGATGTTCACCGGCGTGCTGAACTGCAGCCGGATGGAGGCGGCGGACAACGTGGTCGAGGAGGTCCGGTAGGTCGGGTCCCGCTCGATCACGATCACCCGTCCATCCCAGTCGCGGCGCAGCCGCAGGAAGGTGGCGACCGCGCTGCCGATGATCGCCCCGCCGACCACCACCACGTCCGCCCGATCACGTCTCGCCATCGGGCCCGATGCTAACCGGCACGCCGTAGACTCAGCGCCACATGGCCGGCCCCAAGCCCGTGATCCTGGCGGTCGACGACGACGAGCCGGTGCTGCGTGCCGTGGAGCGCGACCTCCGCTCGCGATATGGCAAGGACTACCGCATCGTTGCGGCTGGCGGCGGCCCCGAGGCGCTGGAGGCCGTCCGGCAGCTCTCGTTGCGCGGCAGCCGCATCGCGCTGTTCGTGGTCGACCAACGCATGCCGAAGCTGACCGGGATCGAGCTGCTGGCCCAGTCGCTGGACCTGCAGCCGGACGCCAAGCGAGTCCTGCTCACCGCCTACGCCGATACGGACGTGGCCATCAAGGCCATCAACGACATCCACCTTGACCACTACATCCTCAAGCCGTGGGACCCGCCCGAGGAACGGCTGTTCCCGGTGCTGGACGACCTGCTGGCCGATTGGAGCGCCAACTTCCAGCCGCCCTTCGAGGGGCTGCGCCTGCTGGCGGGCCGATGGGCGCCGCGCGGCCACGCCATCCGTGACTACCTGACCCGCAACCAGGTGCCGTACCAGTGGCTGGATCCCGAGGAGGAGGGCGAAGGTCGCCGCGTGGCCGCGAGCCTCGAAGGTTCGGCCGAGGATGGCGGGCCACTCGACCCGGCGGTGCCGGTCGTTGTCTTTCCGGACGGGTCGGCGCTGCGCGACCCGAGCACGCGCCAGATCGCCGAGCGCGTCGGCCTGCAGACGACCGCCGCCCTGCCGTTCTACGACCTCGTTATCGTGGGCGGCGGCCCGGCCGGGCTGGCCGCGGCTGTGTACGGCGCCAGTGAGGGGCTGAAGACACTGCTGGTCGAGCGCGAGGCCCCCGGCGGGCAGGCGGGCACCACCAGCCGCATCGAGAACTACCTGGGCTTCCCCGCCGGGCTGACTGGCGGCGACCTGGCCCGCCGCGCGCTCGCGCAGGCCCGCCGGCTGGGAGCCGAGATCCTATCGCCGCAGGAGGTGGTCGGCATCCGCCGCGGCGACCCGTATCGTGTGGTGCAGCTGTCCGACGGATCCGAGCTGTCGTGCCAGACGGTCGTGGTGGCCACCGGGGTGTCGTACCGCAAGCTGGACCTGCCGCGTGCCAGCGAGCTGGCCGGCGCCGGGATCTACTACGGCGCCGCGACCACGGAGGCGGTCCTGTACCGCGACACCGACGTTGGGGTCGTCGGTGGCGGCAACTCGGCCGGGCAGGCGGCGGTGTACCTGGCGCGTTTCGCTCGCAGCGTGACGGTGCTCGTGCGGGGTGACTCGCTGACGGCAACCATGAGCCAGTACCTGATCGAGCAGATGGAGGCGCTGCCCAACGTCCGGATCCGGTTCTCCACCCGCATCAGCGAGGTCCGCGGCGACACGCACCTGACCGGGCTGACCGTGGTCGGGCCGGAGGGGCCTGAGGAGATGGAGCTGGCCGCGGTGTTCATGTTCATCGGCCAGACGCCGCGCACGGAGTGGCTCGAGGGAAGCGTGCTGCGCGACGACGGCGGCTTCGTCGTCACCGGGCCGAACGTGCTGGTGGACCGCAAACCGCCGGGCGGTTGGGGGCTTACCCGCGAGCCCTTCCTGCTGGAGGCCAGCATGCCAGGCGTGTTCTGCGCCGGCGACGTGCGACATCGGTCCATCAAGCGCATCGCCAGTGCGGTGGGCGAGGGCGCCATGGCGGTCCAGTTCGTCCACCAGTACCTGGCCGAGATCTGAGCCGATGAGCGCGCAGGTCGAGATCCCCGATGCGCTCCGCACGGCGCCGCTGTTTGCCGGCCTGTCCGAGGCGGACCTGTCGCGTCTGGCCGCGACCGTGGAGCGCCAGACGCTGGCCCCCGGCGACCTGTTGATCCGCGAGGGCGACCTGGGGGACGCCATGTTCGTCATCGTCTCCGGGGAGCTCGAGGTCACCAAGCACGCGGACGGGGTGGAGCTGCCGCTGGCCAGGGTCGGGCCAGGGGCCATCCAGGGTGAGATCGCCGCGATCGGCGGCCGGGAGCGCGCCGCCTCGGTCCGCGCGCTGACTGACGTTGAGGTGCTGCGCATCCCGCGCGAGGGGCTGCTCGCCCTGCTGGACGCCGGCCCGGAGCCCGCCCTGGCGCTGCTCCAGACGGTGCTGGAGCGCATGCGTGCGCTGGAGACCTTCGTGCGCCAGCGCGAGAAGCTGGCGGGGCTGGGCACACTGGCCGCGGGCCTCGCGCACGAGCTCAACAATCCGGCGGCTGCCATCCGGCGCTCGGTGGACGCCCTGGGCGAGGCGATCGCCGCGCGCGACGCACTGCACCCGCCCCACGGCCTCATCGGCATCCGTCCCCGCTCCGACCACGCGCCGCGGGACGCGGTCGGCCGCGCGGATGCCATCGACGAGGTGCTCGAGCTGGTCGACGACTCCGAGACCGCCGCCGCCCTCGTGGATGCCGGCTGGGACGTCGACCAGCTGCGCCAGTCGTTCGCCGACATGGAGGACGACGCGGCGCGTGAGGCGGCGGCCTGGCTGGCGGCCACCGCCAACGTGGAGGCCCTGCTGCGCGAGGTGAGCATGGCGGGGGAACGGATCAGCGAGATCGTGGGCGCGGTGAAGACCTACGTCTACCTAGACCAGGCACCGATCCAGCGCATCAACGTGTTGGCCGGGATCGACAACACCCTGGTGATCCTGCGCTCGAAATTGCGGTCGGGGATCGACGTCACGCGCCACTACGCGCCCGACGTCCCGGAGATAGAGGCCTACGGCAGCGAGCTGAACCAGGTGTGGACCAACTTGATCGACAACGCGGTTGACGCGATGGACGGTCGCGGAGCGATCGACATCCACGTGCGGCCCACTGATGGCGGCGGGGTGGAGGTCCGCATCTGCGACACCGGGCCCGGGATCCCCGACGAGGTCATGCCTCGCCTGTTTGAGCCGTTCTTCACCACCAAGGCGCCCGGAGTCGGCACCGGGCTGGGGCTGCACATCACCCACGCGGCGGTGGCGCGCCACGGCGGCGTCATCAACGTCGAGCGCAACCCGGCCGGGGGAACCTGCTTCGTGGTGACGCTGCCCGCCAGCCTCCCGCGCGGGCCGAGCGCCCCGGCCCAGCGGCTGTCGGCCGACGGCGCCGAGATCCCGGCCTAGCGGCCGTCCTCCTCCTGCGGGACGTACTCACCGCCCGGTCCCTGGCTCTCGCCGCCGCCGGTGGGCATCCCTGCGTCCGGTGTCCCCGCCTGGCCCTCCTGCTTGCCGTACGCCGCGTCGGGGCTGTGCGCCATGCGGATGCTGTCCTCGACCTGCGCGTCCGGTTGCTCGGGCGCCTGCGTGGCCGGCGCCCCCTCGCCGTGGGCCTGGTCGCGCTGGGTCGTGTCACGCTCGCCGGCCTCGACCGGTTCCTGTTCCTGGCCGTGGGTCTCGCCGGTGGTTCGGCTGCTGGTCTGGTCGGAAGTCATGCGAGCCCGATACGCACTCAGCGTGCCAGCCCGGCCGTGCCCTCCGAGGCGGCGTGCTCCAGTCGCATGGGGGTGCCGCACGTGC
>DATADC010000128.1:0-1690 GCA_036258735.1 Candidatus Limnocylindria bacterium | reverse complement strand
GCAGCCGGGCCTGGGCGCCCTGAGCGCCGGGCAGACGAGCTGGCTGGCGCTCGACCTCCAGCCGGGCACCTACGTCGCGCTCTGCTTCGTCCCCGACGAGCAGACGGGGACGCCGCACGCGCTCATGGGGATGGTGTCCATCTTCACCGTCGACGAAGCCGGGGCCACGCCGGCGGCGTAGCCGGGCCCGGCTGCGTGGACCAGTTGGCCCAGGAGCAATCCGACGCGGGCTGCTATGATGAACCCACAAATGAGGAGCCAACGTACGGGTAGAGGCGTGTCACGACCGACGAGCCGTACCGTCAATCGCCGGAATCTCCTTGGCGCGGTGGGCGCGGGAGCGGTCACGATGGTTGACGGATTGACCAGCGGCGCCGCGTCAGCGCCGGCGCCGCACGGTCGCGTTGCCCCCGATCCCCCGCGTTCGACCCTGGAGCTCATCCCCGCGCGGCTCAATTACTCACCGGCCATGCAGCTACCGCCGGAGCAGCAAGCTGACCTCGATGCCGCCGTGGCCGAAATACTCGAGGCGTTTCGTCTCTTTTCGGCCACGCTGACCGATACCCAACGGGCGCAGCTCCTCTTTCCCCTCGACGGCATGGAGCGAACCGCCGGCCGGGACACGTCGCTAACTCCTTCCTTCTGTGCCGTGCTGGTGTGGTGCCGGCCGCCGTGGGGGCTCAAGCTCGGCTCCCTCTCCTTCGGACAGCGCATGGCCTTTGAGACGTTCTTGCTCACGGCGCTTGGCCCGACTGGGTACGAGACGGTCTCCGGGACCCGCAACCGCCAACAGGTGATTGGTGTCCTGGAGGACCGCGCCAGCACGCAGGCCATCGAGACGGCCAGGAAGGTCCTTCCCGATCAAACGTTCAACGATCTCTGGGAGTTGATCGCCGCGCTTCAGGCCAATGGCGCCGTGCTGTCGCCCGAGGCGATCGGGGCGGCAGCCGTCGGCGGCCTCGATCCGAGCTGGGACGATTGGCTCTGGCCGCCACCCGGGTTGGCCCAGCGGTGGAGTCAGTTCGAGGAGTACTCCATCGCCATCTTCGGCCAGCCCGGCGACGACATCTGGGCCATGCGTTTCGAAGGGCATCACGTCAGCCACAACTTGACCTTTGTGCAGGTCGGCGACCACTGGCAGGTCCACGGCACACCGCTGTTCGTCGGTGCGTTTCCCGTCGTTGTGCCGCCGCCGCCCACCAGGGGGGACCTCAGCAACCCACTGCTCTGGCAGCAAGGCCAGAGCCGCGGCCTCGGCTTGATCCGCAGCGCGAGGAAGTTCTGGTCCGCGCTGCCGGAACGGGAGCGCAGCGCAGCCCTGCGGCCGCCGGAGTCGTTTCAGCAGCAACCGCCGCTGCTCAATGACTTGCCCGGTGGGCCAATGCTCGTCACGTTGGAACTCGAGCCGGATGTGGGGGTGATCACGCAAGGGCCGCACGTTGCCATGAGCGCGGCGACGCTTTCAGCCGATGCCCGCCGCCCGCTCGCCGCGCTGTGTGACGAGCTACTGTCAAACCTGCACCCCGCCGTCGCCACGGCCTACCGCCGCCGTCTGGACGAGGCCGTGCATTCGGGCGCGGTCGTCGCGACCTGGGCAGGCGGCGATCTGAGCGACCCGGGTTCGCCACATTTCACCTCGGTCGCTGTTGGTCCCTTCGTTGTTGAGCTGCTGCAGACGCCGGGGTACTCG
>DATADC010000127.1:0-4458 GCA_036258735.1 Candidatus Limnocylindria bacterium | reverse complement strand
AGACGCGGACCACGGATTCGGCGCGGCGCTGGAGCAGCTGCTGAAGGTGGGCGACGCCACGATGGCCCACATTGCCGGCTTGCTATGGGATGGGCTGGGCGGATCGACACCCGGCCCGGCCGCGCGCGCCGGTGAGGAGGCCGCGACGTTCTTCCGCCAGCGAGGAGCGGCCGCGTTCGTGGACCGGTTCCGGGCGGCCTTTGTGCCGCTTGCCGCGGGACCGCGTGGCGCTCCCGCGGCCGAGGCACTGGCGGAGCGTCCCGCGGCGCGTTGACGCCGCCTGGCGCGCTGCTCGCCGAGGCCGCGTCGCGGTGGGGAACACCGCTATACGTCACCGACCTGGACGTGGCCGCCGCGCGTTTCCGCGCCTATGCCGAGACCTTTCCCGGCGCCCTGATCGCCTACGCCGTGAAGGCCAACGCGGACCCGCAGCTCCTCCGCCGCTTCGTGTCGGAGGGGGCGGGCGCGGAGGTCGTCACCGCCGTGGAGCTGGCGCTCGCGCGTCGCGCCGGGTGCCCCGGCGAGCGGATCGTGATGAACGGGGTGGGGAAGCGGGACGAGGAGATCCACCTGGCGCTCGAGGCGGGAGCGCTCGTCAATGCCGAGTCCCGCGACGAGCTCGGCGCGCTGTTGAGCCTCGCCGCCGAGCACGCCGGCGCGCGCGTTGGCCTGCGGCTGAACCCGGGCCTGGACGCGGAAACGCACCCTCACCTCGCCACCGGCGCCGCGAGCTCCAAGTTCGGCATCCCTCTCTCGGTGCTCGGCGAGGCGCTCGACCTGGTGCGTGAGGCCGGCCTGCCGCTTGCCGGGTCTGGGGGCGCACATCGGGTCGGCGCTGGACTCCGCCGAGACCCTCGGCGAGCTGGCGTCCATCCTCGCCGATGCCGCCGCCACTGCCTCTGCGGCTGGCCTGCCGCCCGAGCGCATCGACCTCGGCGGTGGGCTGCTGGTGGCCGATGACGCCGCGCTGGACGCCCTCGCCGCCGCCGTGCGCCCGCACTTTCCCGATGCCGCCCGCCTGATCCTGGAGCCCGGCCGCTCACTGGTGGCCGATGCCGGCTGGCTCGTCACTCGCGTCGTTCGCGTGCAGCCGCGCCCCGCCAAGGGCCACACCTTCCTGGTGGCCGACGCGGGAATGTCCGAGCTCCTCCGGCCCATCCTCTACGACGCCGCGCATCCGGTGGCCATGGTCGGGCCCGGCAGGCCGCTCGCGACCGACGGAGCCGTACATCTCGCCGGGCCGGTGTGCGAGGCGGGCGACATCGTGGCCCGCGACCTCGAGCGTTCGCTGACCGCGGAGGAGCTGGCGGTCGCCGGGCAGGGCGCGCTGCTGGCCATCTGTCGCGCCGGCGCATACGGGGCTGCCATGGCATCGGTCTACAACGGCAGACCGCGGCCAGCGGAAGCCGTCATCGAGGGTGGAGAGCTCCGCCTGTCACGTCGCCGCGAGACCCTGGACGACCTCGTCGCCCGCGACCTCTAGTTGCGCGGAGCCACGCGGACGAAGCCGTGGCCGCCCATCACGCGCCACCCGCGGCCGTCGTGCTCGAGGTGGTAGATGGCCGGCATCGGCATGGCCAGGTGGAAGTCCACGTTCACGCCGGGCTCCAGCGCCTGGAGGATGAGGCTGATCAGGTTGCCGTGGCTGCCGAGAAGCAGGCGGCCGCCGTCGGGGTGCCGGACGCGGAGCAGGTCCAGGACGGCAGAACCCCGCCGCTGAGCCTGGCGCCCGGTCTCGGTGCCCTCCAGCGCGTAGTCCGGATCGGCCCAGGAGGCGGTCAGGTGGTCGCGCCAGTCGTCGCGGGGCGCGGTCGTCAGCAGCCGCTCGCGGAGGTCGTCCAGCATGATCACGCGCAGGCCGCGACGCTGCGCGGTCGGCTCAACGGTCTCGACCGCCCGACGGTACGGACTGGAGTACACGCCGGTCAGGACGTACGGCTCCAGCTCGTCAGCGAGCTCCTCAGCGGCACGGCGACCAGCGGCTGACAGCGGCCGGTCGTGGTCTCGCTCCTCCCAGCCAGCCGTGCCGGCGGGCACGGCCTCGGCGTGGCGTACCAGCAGGACGTCGAGTCGCCCGAGCGGCATGGCCTACCGCCGCCGCCCGTACACCCCGGTCAGCTCACCGGTTGCCAGCGTCCTGGCGTACGCCGCGGCTAGCACGTCGTCCGCACTGAGCCTCCCCCCACCGAGCGCGATCGGCTCGGTCAGCGCGTACAGCGTGAACACGTACCGATGCTGCCCAGACGGCGGGCACGGGCCACCCCAGCCGCTGCGCCCGAAGTGGTTGCTGCTCGGCGTCCCCATCTCGTCACCTCGGCCCTCCGGCAGCTCGCGGACGTCGGCGGGGATGTCGGTGAGCAACCAGTGCACGAAGTCATCGGCGTCCGAATCGGTCACCAGCAGGGCGAAGGACTGCGTCTCCTCCGGCACGTCATCCCACGCCAGCGGCGGCGAGGCATCCTTCCCGTCGCAGGTGTGGTCGGCCGGGATGAGTTTGCCGTCGGAGAAGGCAGGACTGGTCAGGCGCATGGTCGTCACCTCCGGGTCAGTACGGGCAGCAAGCCCGATGCCGAGGACCCGTGCAAGCCCGGTTGCCACGCCGGGTACGCTTGCCACCAGACCGCTGAACGCCGGCACGACAGCCCGGCAGCGGCACACCGGAGGGTCGACCCACAATGGATGAGCATCCGAACGTCACGGCCGTACGCGAATGGTCAAAGCAGATCGAGAACGGCGATCTCATGGCCGCCGCCGATGGCCTCGCCGATGACGTGGTCTGGTACGAGATCGGGCGCAGCGAGCCGACGCGTGGTAAGGAGGCGCTTCGCTCCCGCTTCAGTGAGATGGGTGATTACGAGATCAACCCCACCACGCACGACGTCGTGGGCAACGACGAGCATGTGGTACAGCTCGTGAACGTGACGGCCAGGAACACGCGGACGGGGCAGAGCCTCGATTATCGGACGGCCGAGATCTACCACATGCAGGACGGCAAGGTGACCGCCCGCTGGGCGTTCTCGGATGACACGGCCCGCATCCTGGAGTTCTTCGCGACCTGAACTGCCCCGTTTCGCCGCGAGCTTGCCCGCAGTAGGCTTGCACCATGACGGGCATGGCAACTGATGCCCGGGGGGCGAGGAATCCTGGCGGATCCGGGCGATCCGGGACCGTGCTGGGCGGCGAAGCCCTAAGCCCGCTCGTCCAACCGCAGTGCTCGCTGGCAGTGCACCTGCGGCGCGTCGCCGGTGGCGTCGTGGGCCGCACCACCGAGCTTGCCGTCATCCAGGAGGCGCTGGCCGAATCACGCGCCCGGCTCTCGGCCGTCACGCTCGAGGGCGAACCCGGCATCGGCAAGACTCGAGTGCTGGTCGCAGCGGCGGAGATGGCCGAGGCGGCCGGCTTCACCACGGTGGCCATCACCGCCGACGAACAGATCCACGGGCCATTCCTCCTGGCGCAGAGCCTCCTCGGGGCGCCGGCCCTACGCGAGGCCAGCGCCGGGACGGAGGCCGAGGAATCGGTTCGACGCGCGCTGGACGCGATGTCCGGACGAGACGAACCCGGGCTCGAGACGCTGGCGATCGAGGCGAAGCAGCTGCGCGCATTCGACCTCGCGGCCATGGCGATCAGCAGCCTCGCGACCCAACGGCCTTTTGCACTGCTCGTCGACGACGTGCAGTGGGCGGACGACGACACGCTGCGCCTGCTGCGCTACGTCGTCCGAGCCGCAACCGACCGCCCGATATTCCTGTACCTCGCCATTCGGCCGGACGAATTCGCGGGGGTCAGCGAAGCAGTCAACCTCGTGGCGGACATGGAGCGCATGGGCGTCGTACGGCGGCTGCGCCTCGGCCGGCTCAGCGCGCCGGAGACCGGGCAGCTGGCCCGACAGCTCCTGGCGGGCAGCCTCGACCCGCCGTCGGCGCAGGCGATTCACTCGCAGTCCGAGGGCGTTCCCTTTATCGTCGAGGAGCTGGTTCGGACGTACCGCGACGCCGGGCTCCTCCAGCAGCTGGATGGCGTGTGGCGGCTGACGCGCAACGCGGCCAGGCTGGTGCCATCGGCTGTTCGGACGCTGGTTCAGCGGCGCAGTGCCCGCCTGCCGGCAGAGACGCGCGCCGTGCTGTCCGACGCGGCGGTCGTGGGCCGCAGCTTCAGCCTGCGCGACTTGCAGGAGGTGCGGGGCCGGATCGGCACTGAGGGCTCGAATGGCGCGGAGCTTGGCGACCTCCTGGCGCCGGCGGTCGAGGCCGGCCTGATCCTCCAGCACCCGCCGGGCGTCGCCGCCGATTACACGTTCACCCACGAGCAGGTACGGGATTTCAGCGCCGCGGAGCTGACGCAGTCGCGGCGCAGGCAGCTCCATCGGGCGCTGGTCGACCTCATGCTGGAGGCTGGCGACCCACCTCCCTCGGCACTGCCGCTGGTGGCGCACCACGCGCTGGCGGCTGGCGACAG
>DATADC010000126.1:0-2235 GCA_036258735.1 Candidatus Limnocylindria bacterium | reverse complement strand
CTTGACCTGGTGCTGGATCGCGTCGAGACCCAGCTGATGCGCGACGCCAAGGAACGCGGCGGCACGGTCGCCAACGGGCAGGCCTCTTTCCTGGCGTCGTCGGCGGCCACCTTCCGCCTCCTGACCGGAGCCGATGCGCCGGCCAACGTGATGCGGGACGCGCTGACCGCCGAGGTGGGCCAGCCCGAAGAGCGCGGCGCAGTGGTGGGCGACTGACCAGCGCCGATGTTCTACACGGCGGGATGGGTCCACGTCATCTGCGGCTGCATGTTCTGCGGCAAGACCGACGAGATGCTCCGCCTGCTCCGCCGCTTCTCGATCGCCGGGCGCAGGGTGGTCCTCGTCAAGCCACGCCTCGACACGCGGACCGATGAAGGCACTGTGGTGTCCCGATCCGGCGCACGCCACCAGGCGGTGACGGTCTCAGACTCGTCTGGGGTCGAAGGGGCGGTCGGCGACGCCGATATCGTGGCGGTCGAGGAAGGCCAGTTCTTCGACGAGGGGCTGCCGGAGGTCGTCGAGCGGCTCGCCGACGGCGGCCGGCAGGTGCTCGTCACCGGTCTGGATCGTGACTTCCGCGGCGTGCCCTTCGGCCCCATGCCGCGCCTCATGGCGCTCGCCGACCAGGTCACCAAGCTGACGGCGATCTGCACGGTCTGCGGGGAGCCGGCGACGCGCACGCAGCGCCTCATCGACGGGACACCGGCGCCGGCCGACTCACCCCTGATCGTCATCGGCGGCATCGGCGACGAAACGTACGAGGCGCGCTGCCGGCTGCACCACGAAGTCCCGCTGCGAACCCCGGCCTGACGCGCTCGGTGCCCCGCGTGGCGCCCCGCTCGGGCTCGTGGCACGGAGTTTGCGTTTCCATCGGCGATCGAAAGCAATTAGCCCTTCGCATCGGAGAGAACCATGCGCTTCATCCTTGTCGCCCTGGCGGGCCTGGCACTCGCGGCCTGCGACCTGGGCGCGTCGAGCCCCTCCGCCGAACCCCTTCCATCCGTCGGCCTGGAGTCGATGACCGCCCATTCGATGGACACGGAGTCCTCCGCCTCCGCCGATGCATCGGCCGATGAGTCGGCGACGAGCGTTACCTGTCAGGAGGCGTTCGCGTCCCTGGACACGGAGGACCTGAGCACCGTCACGTCGCTGGATGAGGCGAGCGACCTGCTGGACGACACGATCGCGAGCTGCGGCAGCGTCCAGGAGTGGCAGACAGCCCTGCTGACGGTGGCGCCGATGGTAAATCTCGACTCGGCCCAGGCGTTCCTGGCCGCGCGATGCGACGAGAGCGACGTGCTCAGCGACGCAGCCATCTGCGATGAGATCGATACCTGAGGTCAAGTGGCGGAGGGGGAGGGATTCGAACCCCCGGAGGCTTGCACCTCAGCGGTTTTCAAGACCGCCGCAATCGTCCGCTCTGCCACCCCTCCGCGGCCATTGTAAGTTGAGGGCGTGGAGCACGCCGGACACGAAGCCGAGTCAGTCAACCGCCTGGCGGTCCGTGCCACCACCCACTGCCTGACCGGCTGCGCCATCGGCGAGGTGCTCGGCATAGTCATCGGAACGGCGCTGGCCTGGCCCGATGCTCCGACCATCGGGCTGGCTATCGTCCTGGCCTTCTTCTTCGGTTACGCCCTGACGCTGCGACCGCTGCTGGCCGGCGGCATGCGTCTGGGAGCGGCGCTCGGGCTGGCGTTCGCGGCCGACACCCTGTCGATCACCGTCATGGAGATCGTCGACAACGGCATCATCCTGCTCATCCCGGGCGCCATGGACGCGGGCCTGGACTCGCTGCTCTTCTGGGGCGCGTTGGCCGTCGCCCTTGGCGTGGCATGGGTCGTGGCCTTTCCTGTGAACCGCTGGCTCATCACCCGCGGCCGCGGCCACGCCGTGCTGCACGGGCGCCACTAGGAGCGGGGCGTTCAGAGACGCGTGGCGAGGTGCCTGATGTGGGCCGTCATCTCCGCCGCGCAGGCTTCGGCGCGCTCCTGCCACTCCGTCCAAGCCTCGTCGCCGCCGGCCTGGTAACCATGGCGGGCGCGTTCCAGCACGGCGCGGTGCCCAGCGGGCAGCCGCTCCATGGCCCACTCCGCGGCCGCATCCTTGGAGCGCATCTGGCCGGTGTCGAGGGTGCACCACATGCGGGCAAGCGTCAGGAGGACGTTGCGAGTGTCGGGCACGAGGTCCGCCAGCAGCCCGTCCAGCTCCTCGACCATCGCGCGTTGCAGGTCG
>DATADC010000125.1:0-5502 GCA_036258735.1 Candidatus Limnocylindria bacterium | reverse complement strand
GGCCAGCCGGGGCGTGCCGGGGCGCATGGAGATCGTCGACCTGGGGCAGCCCTTCAGCGTGGTGGTCGACTACGCGCACACCGCCGATTCGCTGGAGAAGGTGCTGCGGGTCCTGCGCCCCCTGGCGACCGGCCGGCTGATCGTCGTGTTCGGCTCCGCCGGCGAGCGAGACCCGAGCAAGCGCGCGCCCATGGGGCGCGTGGCGGCCCAGCTCGCCGAGGTCGTGGTCGTCACCGACGAGGACCCCCGGCTGGAGGACCCGCGGGTCATCAACGAGCAGGTCGCCGACGGCGCGAGGGCGGCGGGTGCTCGCGACGGCGAGACGCTGTTTGTGATCGACGACCGCCAGGCCGCGATCGATCACGCCATCGGCCTGGCCGGGCCGGGGGACGTGGTGCTCCTGGCCGGCAAGGGCCACGAGCAGTCGATCATCTACGGGACCGAGGCGCGGCCGTGGGATGACAAGGAAGCGGCGCGCCGGGCGCTGCGCGCCGCTGGCCACGCGGCAGCGCATGGCTGACCTGCGCGCGTGGCGCGTGGCCGATCGCGGCGCGTGGAACACCTTCGTGGAGTCGGCGCCGTACCGGTCGTTTCCCCAGCTGTGGGAGTGGGGCGAGCTACGTGAGCCGTTCGGCTGGCGACCGCTGCGGATCGCGGTGGGCGAGGATCCGGGACGGCCGCCACGCGCGGTGGCGCAGGTGCTGCTACGCCGCGTGCCGGCGCTCGGCTGGGGGCTCGGCTACGTGCCGCGTGGCCCGGTCGGGCACTTGGACGACGCGCGCGTGCGCGACGCGCTGTTCGCGGCGCTGCGATCGCTGGCGCGCTCCGAGGGCGTGGCCACCGTCAAGGTTGACCCGGAGGCGACCCCGCAGTCGCCGCTCGGCGCCGCCCTGACCCGGCCGCCTTGGCGCCCCGCCAGCAAGGTCCAGCCGCCCCGCACGAGGGTGATCGACCTCGCTCCATCGGTCGACGAGCTGCGGTCGGCGCTCAAGCGCAAGCACCGCCAGTACATCAACAAGGCGGAACGCTCCGGCGTTCGCGTCGAGCGCCTCGACGGGTCCGCCGACGCCGACGCCGCGCGCCGGGGGCTGGACGACTTTTACCGCATCTACGCCCACACCGCCGAACGCGCCGGCTTCGTGGCGCGGGCGCGTCACTACTACGAGCGCGTCTGGGAGCTGTTCGCGCCGGCCGGCCACGCACACCTGGCATTCGCCACGCGCGACGGCGAGCGGCTGGCGACGCTCTTCCACTTCGTGTGCGGCGACCGAGCGGCCGAGGCATTCGGGGGCATGACTGACGAGGGAGCCGAGTCGCGCGCCAACTACCTGCTCAAGTGGCAGTCCATCATCGGGTTCAAGGACGAGGGCTTCGCGATCTACGACCTGTGGGGGTTGGCAACGGGAGGCATCGCGCAGTTCAAGGAGGGGTTTGGCGGCCGGCAAGTCGATTACGTGGGTGCCCGCGACCTACCCCTGCGCCGGGGAGCGGACGCGGCGCTGCGGGTGGTGCTGCCGGCCTACGGGATCGCGCAGCGCACGCGGCTGAGGCTGATGGGCCGTCGGCTGGCGAGCAGCGAGGATTAGGCGCAATCGGTCCAAGCGTCAAGGAGGAAGCCCGCATGGCGAAGATGGATGACTTCCTGGCCAACGTGCCCGATGACCAGCGGGCAGCCTTGGAGCAGCTTCGCCGGACGATCCGTGAGGCGGCGCCGGAGGCGAGCGAGGGTATCGGCTACGGCGTGCCGGCCTTCAAGCTGCGCGGACGCCCTCTGGTGAGCTTCGGCGCCACCGCCAAGCAGTGCTCGTTCTACGTCCAGAGCCCCGCGGTCTTGGAGGCGCACGCCCCAGACCTCGCGGGGTTCGACACGACCAAGGGCACCGTCCACTTCACGCCGGACCACCCAATCCCCCCGACCTGGTGCACAAGCTGGTGGCGGCGCGCATCGAGGAGGATGAGCGCGGCACACGCCACTGACGCACGGACATCCACCACCCGGCGGTCGTTTAGAAGCTGCCGTCATCCCAGGTTCCCCACGGCCCGTCGAGGAGGTAGAGGCGCAGGCCATAGGGCACGGCGTCGACGTGCTCGGCGCGGATGGCGGCTGGCATCTGCATCACGACCCGGCTCCAGGCCATGGCGCGCTGGATGGTCCCGGTCTGGCGGGCGAGCTCGGCGGCCTCCACCAGGTCCTGGTGCGCGACCAACGTTCGCCAGGGTTCCAGGTACGCATCCCGCAGCCGTGTGACTTCGCTTCCGCCCGGCTCCCAGCCGTTGCGATAGGCCAGTGACCGAAGCGTCACCACCAGGGTATGGAACGGATGCGTGATGCAAGCGTCTCCCCAGTCGAACACGACGTGGTCGGTGCCGCGCAGGAAGGCGTTGCCGTCGTGCAGGTCGTCGTGCTGGAGCGTCTCCGGAATGCCCAGTTCGGCCAGTCGCTGGCACCGCTCCTGGAAGGCCGGTAAGTCCACGGTGAGGCGTTCGCGGCGCTCATCGTCCAAGCCGACCGGCTGCTCAGGGAGCAGGTATTCTGGCTCGAGAAGCACCACGTCGAGCATGCTGGGCAGCTCTGCGAGGCGCAGCGCCGGGACATCCATCCGGTCTATCTCCCCGACGCGTCCTGCCATGCCCATCTGGACCTCGGCGTAGCGCGGCAGTACTGCTTCCCAGTGCTCGACCACGCGACCGTCTTGGACGTCGCGCAGCCGCGTGCCTGCATCGCGCGTCAGCATCCAGGCCCGCTCCGGCAGCGTGGCGACGACCTCCACCGTCCGATCCGGCCAGAGGCCCGCGATCAGTGGCGTCAATCGTGACTCGAAGGCGCCACCGGGCTGCGCAGCTTTGAACCAGAGGACGCCATCGCGCGTCGGAACGCGCATGGCGGTCGACCACCACTGAATGTGTGGCTGCTCGACCTCGCCGGCGAGCCGGGTGCCGGCGCCGTTCACCTGATCGGTGATCCAGTCCAGTGCTTGACGCCGCCAATTGGCCTCAAGCCACGGCAGGGAGGAGGACATCGGCGCAAGAGCGTACACGGCGGCCCGAGCAGGTCGATTAGGCTCTGGCCGATGCCTCCCACCGTCCGCCGCGCCGACGACGCGGATCGCCGCGCCTGGGACGCCTTCGTGGGCGAGCGGCCGGAGGGCGACTTGCTCCAGGCCTGGGGCTGGGGGGCATGCACCGCGCTGGCCGACGAGCCGCCCATCCGCATCCTGGTCGAGGACGGCGGGCGGCTGCGCGGCGTGGCCCAGGTGCTGATGCGCTCGGCGGGCTTCGGTCGCCTGGTGGCCTACGTCCCGCATGGCCCGCTCTGGGACCGATCCGGCCCGGACGCCGACCGCGTCTTCGCCTGGCTGATCCACGGGCTTCGAACCCTCGCCCGCAAGGAGCGAGCGCTTGTCGTCAAGATGGACCCGCGCGCCGAGCTCGGCCAGCAGTTTGACTTCGGCCACCTGGCAGCTGAGCACGGCCTGCGGCGTGGACCGGACCTGCAGGCGCCGACCACCCGGATAGTGGACCTGCGCGACGGCTCCGACCAGCTGGAGGCGTCATGGCACGCCGATGCGCGACGCCTGTCGCGCCGAGCGGCGCGCGAGGGGACCGAGGTGACCATCTCGCGCGAGGCACGGCCGGCTGAGATGGAGATCCTGCACGACCTGCTGGCGCGCACCGCCGAGCGCGCCGACTTCCGGGTCCGTTCGGTGGAGTTCCTCACACGCCTCGCGAGCAAGTTCGCGTCATCGGGCGGCTGGTACCTGGGGATCGCCCGCGTCGAGGGGACTCCGATCGCCACCATGGCCTTCCCCCGCGTGGGTGATCGGGCCTACTACCTCTACGGCGCGCTGCTGCGGGAGGAGCGCTACAAGCACAACTACGGCTCGCACGCGGTCATGGCGGCCATGCTCAAGGCGCTGGCCGCCGACGGCTGCCGCAGCGTCGACATGTGGGGCGTGGTCGAGCCGGACGACCCCGATGCTGACCCGTCCTGGAAGGGCTTCTCCGACTTCAAGCGCACCTTCGGCGGCGAGCCGCTGCGGCACCCCGGCCTCTTCGACCTGGTGACCGATCCGTTCTGGTACCGCCTGCGGGCCGCTCGTGAGCGCCTGTTGCGCCGCTAGCGCATCATCGACCGCGTGACGAACCCGCCGCCCGGATACCAGGTCGTCTCGCCCTACCTGCTGTACGAGGACGCGGCCGCCGCCATCGACTTCCTGGAGCGCGCCTTCGGGTTCAGGCAGCGCCTGGCGCAGACCGGGGCCGCCGGCCGCACGCACTACGAACTGGTGATCGGCACTCATGGGCTGGTCATGCTCGGCCAGGCCGGCGAGAGCTTCCGAAGTCCAGCCTCGCTGGGGGCTTTCCCGCCTTCGATGGTGCACGTCTACGTGGACGACGTCGAGGCGCTTCACGCCCGCGCGAAGCAAGCTGGGGCGGAGATCAGCGAGCTGGAAGACTCGCCGGCCGGCGATCGCCGCTTCACGGCCACCGATCCCGAGGGCCAGCTGTGGGTCTTCGCCCAGGGCGTCGCGCCCCTATCCGCGCCTCAGTCGTCCGGATGACGAAGCCGCTCGACGCCACCCTCTGGTGACCAGCGCAGCAGGCGTCGCTTCTCGCCAAAGCTGATGTACGAGGCGGTCTCCACGTCGACCGCGTACAGCGGGTACGGCTCTTCGGGACGCCACGAGATGGCCGCGTAGATCGTCTCTCCGTAGCGCTCGCGCGCCTCGGGACTGGTCACCTCGCGAACGCGTCCATACATCTTGAAGTCGCCGCGCTTTGCCTCGCGATCGCACTGCGGCGTCATGACCGTGATGCGCGCGTCTCGCTCCAGGTCGTGCGACTTCCGCGAGTCGCGCATCATGCCCAGCATCAGCTCGCCGTCAACGAAGTACACCTCGTTCGGGCTGATGCGCGGCCAGCCGTCGGCGCGCAGCGTCCCGATCAGGCACAGGTTTGCCTCCCGAAAGCCCTCCAGCCCGAGCTCGGCCAGGTCCGGAGCCGATGCGGCGAAGTCAGCCCATTTCACGTCGCCCATTTTGCGCGCCGTGGCCACGGGCAGTTCTCCCTGCCAGACGGCGCCGCACCGAAGCGCGTTGCCGCTACGGCCACGTCCCGACATGTAGCGGTGGGTTCGCCACGTTGCTCCCCATGCCTGTTGCCGCTATGGCACCAACGGGACGCTCTTGCATGACAACGTCCCTCCGGTGGTGCCTATGCGGCAACTCCAAGCGTCGCATCGGGCAAGCCAGTGTCCATATCTGTTGAGCAATTGCCTCGGCGGCAACACTGCATTGTGCAAGCTCGCAACGCGAGGTGAGCCCACTCCATCGGTCGATCTGAACCGCGGAGCGAGCGTGCTACCCTCTGCCGACCATGGACCTCGCCCGCCTGCGGGCGGCTCCGGCCGCCGTGGTTTCGCGCGTCGCGCGCAGGCAGGAAGCGGAGGAGCCGTCCCACACCATCGGCGACGTCGTCGCGGAGGCGCGTCGTCATCGGCCG
>DATADC010000124.1:0-6811 GCA_036258735.1 Candidatus Limnocylindria bacterium | reverse complement strand
CGCGCCGGGTCATCCGGCCGCCTCGCGCGGCTCGTGGCCGGCCTCGTCGACCGGCATCCGGCGGCCGCGCCGCCCGCCGCCGCCTCCGTTGCGCCAGGCGCGCTGCGCTCGAGGCACCTCGGCGCCCCGTGCGCTGGCCTCCAGCTGGCGGGTCAGCGACGTTCGCGGCGTCTGCGTCAGCTCGGTGGACGCCAGGACCTTGGCCGCCGCGTGAACGTCGATGCGCTCCAGCCCGCCCCGCGCCCGCTCGTGGAGGCGGTACACCTCCTCCAGCCCGTCGGGCGGGACGCCATCGGCGTACACGCTGCAGAACAGGTCGACCACGTCCGGATCGAACTGCGTCCCCGCGTCCTTGCGCAGCTCGGCCAGCGCCTCCGCATGGCTCCTCGCCGACTTGTACGGGCGCTCGTGGACCATGGCGTGATAGGCATCGGCCACAGCCACGATGCGCGCGCCCAGGGGGATCTCGTTGCCCTTCAGCCCGTGCGGGTAGCCTCCGCCGTTGTAGCGCTCGTGATGGTGCAGCACCACGGGGATCGCCTCGCGCAGCGCGGAGGCGTGCTCGAGGATGACCTGCCCGATGCGCGGGTGCTCGCCGATCGCCTGCCACTCGCCGTCCGACAGCGAGGTGGGCTTGTCGAGGATCTCGGAAGGAACGGCCAGCTTGCCCAGGTCGTGGAGCAGGCTGGCCAGCCGGATGCGCTCGATCTCGTCGCTTGGCAGCCCCAGCGACAGCGCCATGCCGGTCGCCAGCGAGGCGATCATGTCCGACGGCCGCCCGCGGTGGTGCGGCTGCGGGGCGAGCACGGACGCCAGCGCCTCGGTGGCGGTGTCGCTGGCCCAGCGGCCGATGGCCGTGGCGGCGGCGCGATGCTCCGGCGAGATCGGCGCCCGACGTACCGGCGCGCTCTCGTCGACGTGACGGTAGACGTAGATGCGGTTGCGCCCTAGTGACTTGGCGGCGTACATGGCCGCGTCGGCCTGGTCGACCAGCGCGTCGACCTGCAGCTGTGATCCCACCTCGCCGGCGATGCCGGCGCTGATGGTCACCTGCACCGTCTGCTTGCCGGCGATCAGCATCGGCTGCTGCATGACCTGGCCACGCAGCTTCTCGGCCAGCACGGCAGCCTCGTCGGGGGCCGTCTCCGGCAGGATCAGCATGAACTCCTCGCCGCCGTAGCGACCGAAGGTGTCCGAGGCGCGCACGCTGTCGGCGATCAGCAGGGCGACCTGGCGGAGCACGGCGTCACCGGAGTTGTGGCCGTAGGTGTCGTTGATGGGCTTGAAGCGGTCGATGTCGATGAACGCCACCGACAGCCACTTGTGGTGGCGACTGGCGCGCTCCACCTCGGCCACCAGGGTGGTCAGCAGCGTCTCGCGGTTCGCCACGCCGGTGAGGCGGTCATGGGTGGCGCGCGCCTCGGTCTGGATGAACGCCCCGGCCGCCGCGTTGAACGCACGCGCCAGGCGCCGCTCGGCCGGCACGCCTGACTCGCGCAGGTGGACCGGCAGGTCGGACTCGATGGTGTCCTCCAGCGCGCGAGCCAGGCGGTTGAGGCGCCACCCGAAGTAGATCCACGCCAGCAGCGCCATCGCGGTCGCGCCGGAGAGGCCGGCAAGCGCGGCCAGGATCAGCTGCACGGTGCGCTGCTCGCCGGAGACGTTGGACTCGGCTGCGGTGGCGACCGTGAGCAGCAGGGCGATGGCCAGCGGAGCCAGGAACCCGATCGCTCGCGCGAGGCGGAGCATGCACCCTCCGGGTGGGACACGGACTGGGACGGAATCGTCGGTTGCAGGATGGGCCGCGGCGACCCCGCGTCGCCATGGGTCGATGGTCACGCGTTGCCGTCGGGCACCCGCCCGCAGGGCCCTTCAGGTGCGGAGTGCGGTGTGATGCAGTACCCGGTTGGTACCATCGGCAAGGCAGGGGGTGATCCAGGGCGGCGTCACCTCCCGGACCGCTATGATCGATCCGTGCTCGACCTGCCGGCCTACGAGCCCCGCGGTCCGCGGGAGGAGTGCGGCGTGGTCGGTATCCACGCCCCTGGCGCACCGGTGGCGCGGCTGGCGTACGTCGGGCTTCACGCGCTCCAGCACCGCGGCCAAGAGTCGGCCGGCATTGCGGCCAGTGACGGCGCGAGGCTCATCCTCCACAAGCGCCTGGGGCTGGTGGACCAGGTGTTCGACGAGGAGACGCTCAACCGCCTTCAGCGCGACGGCAGCGAGGACGCGGCCCGCGCGGCCATCGGCCACACCCGCTACTCGACCACCGGCGGCAACTCGCTGCCGAACGTGCAGCCGGTGTACGCCGCCTCGGACCTCGGCGAGCTGATGCTGGGCCACAACGGCAACCTGACCAATGCCCCCTGGCTGCGCGACGGCCTCGCCGAGCAGGGGGTGGACTTCGTCACCGCCAGCGACACCGAGGTGCTCACCAAGCTGATCGCGCACGCCCCCGGGCGGACGTGGGCGCAGCGGGTCGAGCAGGCGTTCCACCGGGCTACGGGGGCCTTCACCTTCACCATGCTGACGCCGCGGGCATTGGTGGCCGCGCGCGACCCGGTCGGATTCCGGCCGCTGGCGCTCGGGCGGCTGCCGGCGGCGGATGACCACGCGGCCGGCTGGGCCGTCGCCTCGGAGAGCGCCGCGCTGGACGCCATGGGCGCCGCCTTCGTGCGGGACGTGGAGCCGGGCGAGGTCCTGACCATCGACGACGAAGGCGTCCAGTCCCACCGCACGTCGCTGCCCAACGCTCGCGAGCGATTGTGCGTGTTCGAGTTCGTGTACCTGGCCCGCCCCGACAGCGTCATCGGCGGCCGGCTGCTGTACGAGGCCCGGATGGCGATGGGCCGCCAGCTGGCGATCGAGCATCCGGCCGCTGCGGACCTTGTCATCCCGGTGCCTGACAGCGCCATACCGGCCGCCATCGGCTACGCCGAGCAATCGGGCCTGCCTTACCGCGAGGGCCTCATCAAGAACCGATACGTGGGCCGCACCTTCATCCAGCCGCAGCAGGCCGGGCGCGAGGAATCGGTGCGCATGAAGTTCAATCCGCTGCCCGAGGTGCTGGCCGGCAAGCGGGTGGTGGTCGTGGACGACTCGATCGTGCGCGGGACGACCACGGCGCCGATCGTGGCCATGCTGCGCCGCGCCGGCGCGCGTGAGGTGCACGTCCGCATTCATTCGCCCCAGATGCGCTTCCCGTGCTACTTCGGCGTGGACACTGGCCGGCGACAGGAGCTGGTGGCGGCCACCCACACCCTTGATGAGATTCGCACGCGAATCGGCGCCGACTCGCTTGGCTACCTGTCGGAGGACGGCCTGCTGGCCGCCGTGACGCGAAGCCGGGCTGGCGAGCGACGCCACTGCACCGCCTGCTTCGACGGCCGCTACCCGGTGGACGTTCCGCTCGACGTTGACAAGTTCGCGCTCGAGCGGGGCTGATGGGCGAGAGCTATCGCCGCGGCGGCGTGAACGTGGAGGAGGCACGTCGCGCAGTGGAGCTGATCGGCCGGGCGGCCGCGTCGACGGCCACGCCTTCGGTGCTCGCCGGCGTCGGCGGCTTCGGCAGCCTCTTCCGCTTCGATCCGGCGCCATACCCCGATCCAGTCCTCGTGGCCTCGACCGATGGCGTGGGGACCAAGCTCAAGGTGGCGGTCGCCCTGGGCCGGCACGACACCATCGGGATCGACGTGGTGAACCACTGCATCAACGACATCGCCGTGCAGGGCGCCGACCCGCTGTTCTTCCTCGACTATCTCGCCACCGGGACGCTGCGCGCCGAAGTGGTGGAGGAGATCGTGGGCGGCGTGGCGGCCGCCTGCGCGGCGGCCGGCGTGGCATTGGTCGGCGGGGAGACCGCCGAGCTGCCGGACCTCTACCACGGCGACGACTACGACCTGGCCGGGTTCGTGGTCGGCGCCGTGGCCCGCCGTGACGTCATCGACGGCTCGGGCGTGCGCGCGGGCGACGCCGTGCTCGGCCTGCCGTCGTCCGGCCTGCACACCAACGGCTATTCGCTCGTCCGGCGCGTCCTGCGCCAGGACGAGTGGGACCGGGTCGCGCCGGGCCTCGAGCGGAGCATCGGCCAGGAGCTGCTCGAGCCGCATCGGTCCTACCTGGACGACGTCCGACGCCTGCGACGGGCATTGCGCGAGGCGGGCGAGGACGTGCTGGCGCTGGCGCACATCACCGGCGGCGGCTGGACGGACAACATCCCGCGCACGCTGCCGCCCGGCCTGGGGGTGGAGGTCGAGACGGGGTCGTGGCGCGTGCCGCCCATCTTCAGCCTCATCCAGGAGCGCGGCGATATCCCGGATGCGGACATGGTGAGCACCTTCAACCTCGGCATCGGGCTCACCGCCGTGGTGCGCGACGACGCGTTTGGCGCCGCCTCAGCGGCCGTCCCGGACGCAGTCCGGATCGGGACCGTGGTGCCGGTGCCGCCCGGCGCGCCGCGCGTCGCGTTCCTGTAGCCGGCCGTGAGGCTCGGCGTCCTGGTCTCCGGGCGCGGATCAAACCTGGAGGCGGTGCTCGACGCCGTGGCCGATGGGCGGCTCCCGGACGTCGAGCCGGTGCTGGTCGTGTCGAACCGGCCGGCGGCGCGAGGCCTGGAGGTCGCGGCGGCGCACGGGGTCCGGGCCGTGGTCCTGCGTCGGGCCGACCACGGCGGCGGCGTCGGACGCGACCGAGCCATCGGTCGCGCGCTCTCCGAATCGGGCGTGGATCTTGCGCTCCTGGCCGGCTATGACCAGCTCCTGCATCGGTCCTTCTTCGAGGCCTTCGCGGGGCGCGCCATCAACATCCACCCCAGCCTTCTGCCGCGGCATGGCGGCACCGGCATGACCGGCCTGGCGGTGCACGAGGCGGTACTGGCCGCCGGGGACGCCGAGACCGGGGTGACCATCCACCAGGTGACCGCCGAGCTCGACGCGGGGCCGGTCCTGCGCCAGGAGCGCGTCCCGGTCGTGCCCGGCGAGACGGCCGAGGAGCTCGCGACGCGAGTGCTGACGGTCGAGCACCGCGTGCTCGTCGAGACGCTCCGCGACCTGGCCGTGGCGGCCGATCTCGAGCATGCATCTGCTAGCATGACCGCCGGTTCGGCCCCGCTCGCGGGTCCGGGCGACTCGCAGCAGAGGTCCCTCCCCCATGCCTGAAGGCCTTCCGGATCCCGGTCAGATCTGGAACGACTTCGTCAACAACCCCATCGTGGGGCTGGCGTTCCAGCTGATCGTGATCTACGTGGTCATGCTCTGGCTGGGTACCGCCTACTGGGCCTTCCGCGACATGCAGGCCCGCACCGAGAACCCGATCCTGCCGTACTTCGCGGCGGCGCTCATCATCTTCTTCACGCCGCTGCTGTTCGTGTTCGCGGTGATCCTGTACCTCATCGTGCGGCCGCGCGAGACGCTGGCCGAGGTGTACGAGCGCTCGCTGGCCGAGGAGTCGCTGCTGGCCGAGGTCGAGAAGAACCAGGTCTGCCCGGTCTGCCGCGAGCGCGTCCAGGCCGATTGGCTGGTCTGCCCCAACTGCCGTACCCGGCTGCACCGCGTCTGCCCGACATGCAACCGGCTGGCGCAGCCGGAGTGGCCGCTGTGCGCGTACTGCGGGCACGAGTTCCAGCGCGCACCCGCTCCGCGGCCCGCCGAAACGGCCGCGGCGGTAAGCCCCGCCCCGCCACCGGCGGCCGAGCCGGCAACCGAGCCGGGCGGCCTGCGGCGCCCCGCCTCCTCCTGATCGGGCCGCCTCCCCGCGTCCGTCGTGACTGACGGGTCCGGCGCTCAACAACGGGCGTACCGCGCCCTCCAGGTCGCATCGGTCGCGCTCATCGTGGGCGGCGTGGTCGCTGCCCTGGCGGTCGCCACCACCAATCCCGCGCTGCTGCGCGGCGACGGTTCGCTGGTCGACGATGCCCAACAGGCGGTCACGATTCTGGGCTGGCTCATCGTGGCGGGCTTCGCGGTCCTGGTCGGCCTGCTGGCCAACGCCGCCCGGGCGGTGGTGGTGCGCGAGGCGCTGCCTGCCTCTCGTTACCGCGGCCCGTCGGTGATCGTGATGCTGGTCCTGGCGGTGCTGGCCGCAAACGTCGCGCTGGCGCCGCTGGCGGAGGACGTGGTGGCGCTGATCGGGACCGGCGAGCTGGCGCCGATCAGCATGCTGGTCATCCTGACCGTCACCCAGGTCGCGCTCCTGGCGGTCGCAGCGCTGTACGTGCTGGCGCCGCGCGGCCTGGCGGGCGTACGGCTCCTCCCCGAGCGGGGCCTGTGGCGCTCGGTCGCAATCGGGCTGGCGCTGGCGGTGCCGGCCTGGATCGTGGCCCAGATCATCGGAGCCTTGGTCGTCTTCGTTCTCGACCGGGTCGGCATGCGGCCCGAGATCGGCGTGGCGGAACAGGCGCTGGAGCGCGCGGATCCGGTGGTCCTGCTGGTCGCCCTGGTGCTGGTTGCCCCGGTCGCCGAGGAGATCTTCTTCCGGGGCGTGGCCTACAACGCCTGGCTGCGCGAGTACGGCCAGCGTCGGGCGCTGTATGGCTCGGCCCTGCTGTTCGGGCTGATCCACGGGTCGCTGTTCGGGTTCCTGCCGATCGTGGTCCTGGGCGTTCTCCTGGCCATGCTGTACCGGTCCACCGGTTCGCTGCCAGCGACCATGGCGCTGCACGCCGGCTTCAACGGCATCACCGCCGCGCTGGCGCTGCTCGTCCGCTACAGGGTGCTCGACATTCCGCTCAACTGACGCCACGGGGCGGTAAGTGGGCGATAAGCGACCGGTACGCGGCGCACCGCTACGGTGCCCGCATGAGCATGCGCGTCCT
>DATADC010000123.1:0-1900 GCA_036258735.1 Candidatus Limnocylindria bacterium | reverse complement strand
CGTCCTGTCGCACTACGACAACGGCGCGGTCGGCCGGCTTTGGGTGTCCTCCGTCAACGCCGGCTCGATGGCGAGCCAGCGCTACCGCTTCGTGGGCTCCAAGGCCTCGGTCGAATGGACCGACACGCAGCCGAACGAGCTCATCTACGAGATTCAGGGCGAGCCACCGCGGATCCTGCACCACGGCATGCCCTATCTTGAGGAAGAGAGCCTGCGCCACGAGCGTATGGGTGCGCTTCACACCGAGGGCCTCGGCGTGATCTGCCGTCAGTGACGATGGGCATCGGACAGCCCATATGGGAGCCCGATGAGCGAAACGGAGCATAACCAGAAGTTGCCACCCGCGGCCAATCCAGCAGCGGTGGGCAAGTCCATCCAGCGGTGGAGCGCGGCACGCAAGCGGGAGGTCGTCCTGCGACTGCTGCGTGGCGAGGCGCTGGACACCGTCTCCCGCGAGATCGGGATCGAAGCGTTCCGGCTGGAACAGTGGCGCGAGCGCGCTATGGCTGGTCTGGAGGCCAGCCTCAAGGAGCGCCAGGACGAGGACCCCGTGCAGGCCGGGCTCGACGCCGCCTACAAGCGCGTCGGCGAGCTCAGCATGGAAGTCGAGCTGCTGCGCGAAAAGATCGCCCGCCTGGAGGGCGGCATCCCTTTTCGCCGGGCGAGGTCGCGTCGATGAGCGCGGCGATCTCGCCCTCGGCCGGCCAGACCTACGGTGTGCAGCGCGTCTGCCGCGTCTGGGCCGTGGCGCGCTCGTCGTTCTACGCCGGCAGCAAACGTCTCCTCCAGGCGCGCCCACCCACACGCCGCGGCCCGGTGCCGCCGGTCGATGAGGCCAGCCTGCTCGCCGCCATCCAGGCCGACCTCGCCGCTTCGCCGTTCACCGGCGAAGGGCACCGGAAAGTCTGGGCCCGCCTGCGCTACGGCCTCGGCCTGACGGTCGGGCGCAACCGCGTGCTGCGGGTCATGCGCGCGAACCGGCTGCTGTCGCCGCATCGCCGTCCGCCACGCCCGGCCAACGACCATGACGGCACCATCCTCACCGACGCGCCCAACGTGCTCTGGGGCACCGACGCCACCATGGTCCAGACCGTCGAGGACGGCCGGGTCTGGATCTTCGCCGCGCTGGACCACTTCAACTCCGAGGTCATCGGCCAGCACGTGTCCACCAACGGCTCCCGCTTCGCGGCGCTGGAGCCGATCAGCCAGGCGGCCACCGCGCGCTTTGGCGGGGTGGGCGCCGATGCCGCCCGCGGCGTCAGCGTGCGCGCCGACCACGGGCCGCAGTACATCGCCCGCCACTTCACCCAGCAGGTCAAGCACTGGGGCATGGCGATGAGCTACGCCTTCCGGCATCAGCCGGAAGGCAACGGCGTGGTCGAGAGATTTTTCCGGACCCTGAAAGAACAGGTCATCTTCGGCCGCATCCTTCGCTCCGAGGTTGAGGTCAAGACTGCCGTCACGGAATTCGTCACACGCTACAATGGCCTTTGGCGTCTGGAACGGCTCGGCTACCGGAGCCCGCTTGACTACCGGGTGCAGTACCTCGACCGGCAGAAAGCCGCTGCATGACCGATCCTGTTGTTCGATCGCCAGCGCCCGATCCCGTCGTCCCGACCTGGCTTGCGCCAGGCCGCCGCCCGCCGGGGCGGTCAAGCAAGGCCGAAGGCCTCCGAGCGGCTCGTGCTTGACGGCCCCAAGCGCAGTGGCATCCTCCCCATGCTCGGGGAACGCCACCCCGAGTTGCTGGCTCTAACCACTCCCCGGTGTCCAGCCTATCGGCGGCGGTACAGCCGTAATGGGCGCCGATCGCAACACAGACCGGCGGCATGCCCTGCGCCACCCGGCGCACCGACCATGCCTCGATCGCCTGCGGAACGGCCTCGGCGCAAGCGAGCGC
>DATADC010000122.1:0-7245 GCA_036258735.1 Candidatus Limnocylindria bacterium | reverse complement strand
AGGTCACGCCGATAGGCCGCGACGGTCAGCGGTGAAAGGCCGCGCTCCACGCGCAGCTCGAGCAGGAAGGCGTCGATGGCCTCGTCGAGACCCGTGTTCGGCCCTGCTGCCCCACTCATCCGCCGGCCGCCCGCAGCAGGGCCTCGGCGGCGGCCCGCGCCTCGTCACCGGCGTCCTCGCCGGCCAGCATGACGGCCAGCTCGGCTGACCGCCCCGACCCGTCCAGCTCCCGAGCCTCGGCGTGCGTGCGTCCCCCGGCAACGGCCTTGCCGACGTGGATGTGGTGGTCCGCGTACGCCGCGACCTGCGCGAGGTGCGTGACGCACAGGACCTGGTGGTACGCAGCCAGGGCGCGAAGGCGCTCCCCCAGCGCCGCGGCATGACGTCCGCCGATGCCAGCATCCACCTCGTCGAACACGAGAACCGGCGTCTCGTCCGCCCCGGCCAGCACCAACTTGAGGGCCAGCGAAAGCCGGCTCGCCTCACCGCCCGACGCGATGCGCGAGAGCGGCCTCGGCGGCTCGCCGGGGTTGGGCGCGAAGGTGAACGTCACGCGGTCCGCGCCGGCGGCGGTTATCTCGGCCTCGGCCAGCTCGATGCCGAAGGCGTCGGCCGGCAGGCCCAGGGCGGGCAGTTCGGCATTGACCCGATCGGCGAGCGCGCGTGCCCCCCCGCGACGGGCCACCCGCAGGCGTACGGCCGCCTCCCGCAGCTCCGCGGCGAGACGCTGCTCGTCCGCCATAAGCTGCTCGCGCAGCTCGGCCTGGCCTTCGAGGCGCTCCAGCTCGCCTGCGGCTGCGGCGCCGAAGGCGACCACCTCCGCGATGGTCGAGCCGTACTTGCGCTTCAGCTCGTAGATCCGCGCGAGTCGCTCCTCGGCGGCGGCACGGGTCTCCTGGTCGAGCTCCAGGTGGTCGGCCAGGTCGGCCACGTCGCGTGCCAGCTCCGTGGCCTCGGCCTCGATCGCCGACGCCCGATCGAGCAGGACCCCGAAGCGTTCGTCGTGAGCTGCCGCCTGACCGAGCGCAGCTGCGGCGGTGCGCAGGGCGTCCAGCCCGCCGCCCTCGTCGCGCAGGCTGGTCAGCGCCTCGGCGGCGGCCTGCGCGATCGCCTCCGCGTGGCTCGCGGCGCGCAGCTGGCGCTCGAGCTCCTCGTCCTCGCCGGGACCCAGGCGTGCCGCCTCGATCTCGTCTGCCTGGTGGCGCAGCAGTTCCACGCGGCGAGCCAGCTCCTGCTCGTCGGTCAGCAGCTCGGCTGAACGCGCCACCACCGCCCGCCACTCCCGGTAGGCGCGCCGCACCGCCTCGCGCAGCTGGGCGGCCACGCCAAAGCGATCGAGGAGCTCCAGCTGGCGATCCGCGCCGAGCAGGCGCTGCTGCTCGTGCTGCCCGTGGAGCTCGGCCAGCCGCTCCCCCAGGGCGGCGAGGCTTCCCACCGTCACGCTGCGGTCGTTGAGGCGTGCCAGCGACCGGCCGTCGGCCGAGACCTCGCGGCGCACGATCGCCATGCCGTCGCCCACGGCCAGCAGGTCGGCCAGCGGATCGTGCGGTACGGGCGCGACCGCATCAAAGACGGCGTCGACGCGGGCAGCATCGGTCCCGGATCGAACCTGGTCGGTGGCGGCGCGGCCGCCAAGCGCGAGTGCCAGGGCGTCGACGATGAGTGACTTGCCCGCGCCCGTCTCGCCGGTCAGCACCGTGAGGCCCGGCCGCAGGTTGAGCCGCACCCGCTCGATGACCGCCAGGTTCTCGACCGTCAGCTCCACCAGCGCCATGACGTCACCCTCAGTACGGCAGCCGGGACGCCTTGGTCCGCAGCAGGTCGTAGAACGGCGTCGAGCCGGCCGGCTCCAGCAGGCGAAGTGGCGCCGGGAGGGCGCGCACCTCGACCCGATCTCCATCGGCCAGCGGCAGGTCCCATTGGCCGTCCACGGACAGGATGGCGCCGCTCGGAGCCTGGCGAAGCATCAGTCGCACCACGTGCTCCTCGCCGGCCACAACCGAGTGCAGGGGGGAGAGGTAGGCGGCGACGGGGGTGATGATCATGTTGCGCAGCCGCGGGTCGAGAATCGCGCCGCCGGCCGAGAACGAGTACGCAGTCGAGCCCGTGGGCGTGGCGACCACCACGCCATCGGCCACGTAGGTGGCCAGGTGGCTGCCCGACACCTCCACCTCCACCTGGATCATGCGCACCCGCTGCCCGCGCGCCACGGCGACCTCGTTGAGGCAGGCGTGCGTCTCGCTGCTGCCGTCGCCCCGCATGAGCGTGGCCGAGATGCGGAAGCGCTCCTCGACGGTGTAGTCACCGGCCAGGACCTGGTCCAGCGCGCGCTCCAGCCCATCGGTCTCGACCTTGGCCAGGAAGCCGACCCGGCCCAGGTTGACGCCGAGCGCCGGTACCCCGCTGTCGCCCACGGCCTGTGCCGTGCGCAGGAAGGTGCCGTCGCCGCCCAGCACGCAGATCAAATCGGTCCCCTGGCAGGAGGCGGCGATGCGATCCCGATCGTCGGCTGCGCTGTCCCATGCGTCGACGCCGTTCCTCTCGCACCATGCCCGCGCCCGCGCCAGGGCGCCCTGCGCGTCCTGGTTGGCCGGATGGTGGGTGAATCCGAAGCGCATCTAGCGTCCGCCAGCCTCGGGGTCGGCAGCTTCCTTCCCCGCGGAGACGCCGAGCCGTTCGGCGATCTCGGCCACCTGGCGCCGCAGGGCCGCGATCTCGGTCGTGACGTCCTCCTGCACCGCCGCGTACGAGCGATCGAGCCCGGCAGCGATCAGCGCGCGCATGAGGCTGGACGGCGAGACCCCGCGCGCCCGGGCCACGGCCTCGACCCGCTGCATGAGGGCGTCCGGCATGCGCAGCGAGACGATCTGGCGCATGGTGTCCGGCCGCGGCTCCTGCTCAGGCGCCTCGACCACCTCCAGGCCCTCGAACCCGACGCTCAGCTGCTCGACGTCCGAACCCGCGCGGCGCTTTCTCATGCCGTAGCGCATCGTAATACGGGTTCGCTAGACCGATGCCTCCGCAGCCGCGGTGGCCCGCTCCTCCCACTGGCTGAGCTTCATCCCTGGCGGCGGACCCAGGAGCGCGAGGAACTCGACGTTGCCATCGCTCCCGGTCACCGGCGAGCGCTTCAGGCCGCAGGGGCCGAAGCCACTGGCGCCGGCCGCTACGCCAACGTCGAGCAGCACCCGCCGATGCACGTGCGGGTCGCGCACGACCCCGCCGCGCGGCACCGCCTCGCGGCCGGCCTCGAACTGTGGCTTGACCAGGGCGATGACGTTGCCTTCCTGCTTCAACAGCCGCCGCACGGCGGGGAGCACCAGCGCCAGGGAGATGAACGACAGGTCGAGCGTGGCGAGGTCCACGCGCTCCGGTAGGTCCCGTAGCTCGCGCAGGTTGGTGCGCTCCATGCTGACCACCCGCGGGTCGCGGCGCAGCCGCTCGATGAGCTGCCCGCGCCCGACGTCGACCGCGTACACGATCCGCGCGCCGCGGGTCACGAGCACGTCGGTGAAGCCGCCGGTCGACGCCCCGGCATCCAGGCAGGCCAGCCCATGGACGTCCAGCGCGAAGGCATCGAGCGCGGCCTCCAGCTTGTCGCCGGCGCGAGACGCCCAGCGCGGGCGCGGGACGACGCTCACCTCGGCGTCGGCGGGCACCAGTTGGCCCGGCTTGAGGTTGCGGCTCGGCGCTCGTGCCAGCTCGACCTCCCCGGCCAGCAGCATGGACTGCGCGGCGGCGCGGGACGGCGCCAGCCGGCGGTCGACGAGGAGCTGATCCAGCCTCACCCTGGCCACTGTGCCTCACCAGTCAGCGCCAGCTCCACGATGTCGTGGACCGCCTTGTCCACCGGGTCACGGCGTTCCAGGAGCAGCGGCAGCTGGGCGGCGTCGATCCATCGCCACGCGACGTGCTCACTCGGATCCTGCCGAGGCCGCTCCAGGTCGCCGCTGGCCTCGACCGCGTAGTCGAGCTCCAGCCGGCGCCGTCCGCCCGCCTCCCAGCACATGGCCGTCACCAGGCGAAGCACGCGGGAGAGCTGCCAGCCCGTCTCTTCGTGGATCTCGCGACGGAGCGCATCGGTGACCGACTCGCCGTCCTCGACGTGGCCGCCGGCGATGTCCCAGCATCCGGGGAACACCCTCTGCTGGTCGGATCGGCGCTGGACGAAGGCGCGACCGTCATGAAGGATGACGGCTCCGACGACCAGGGAGACGCCTGCCGGTAGCTGATCGATGCGGAGCGCGTCCAGAGGCTCAGACCTAAGCGGATTTCACCGCTCGCGGGCGCGCGGGCAGCTCGCCGAGCGCCTCGTTCACCTGGGCCAGGATCCCCTCCGCGTCGATGCGTTGCTGGCGCCGCAGGTCATCCACCGCGCCGTGGTGCACGAAGCCCTCGGCGAGCGCGACCTTCAGCAGCGGCACGCGGACCCCGCCCCGGTTGAGCGCGTCGAGCACGCCGTCGCCGAACCCGCCCATGGCGGCCGACTCCTCGGCCGTGACCACCAGGCGCTTGCCGGCCGCGTGCTCGACGACCAGCGCCTCGTCGAGCGGTTTGGCCCAGCGGGCGTTGACGACCGCGGCGCGCAGGCCGCGCCCGGCCGCGAGCTCATCGGCCACCGCCAGCAGGCGCTGAACGATCGGCCCGAAGCCGACCAGCAGCACGTCCTCGCCGTCGCGCAGGAGCTCGCCCTCGCCCACGCGCAGGACGCGGCCGTCGCGATCGGGCAGGTCCTCGCCCGCATCCCGGGGGTAATGCAGCGAGATCGGGCCCTCATGGGCCAGCGCCGTCACCACCATGTCGCGCAGCTCCTGCTCGTCCTTGGGCGAACCGATGACCAGGTTCGGCAGCGAGCGCTGGGCGGGCAGGCTGAACATGCCCTGGTGGCTGGTGCCGTCCTCGCCGACCAGGCCGGATCGGTCCAGCGCCAGCAGCACCGGCGCGTCGTTCTGGCAGACGTCGTGGACGAGCTGGTCGTAGGCGCGCTGGCTGAAGGTCGAGTACAGGGCCACCACCGGCCGCAGCCCGGCCAGCGCCATGCCGGTCGCCATGGTGACCGAGTGCTGCTCGGCGATGCCCACGTCGAAGAAGCGGTTCGGGAAGTGGTCGCAGAAGCGAGCCAGCCCGGTGCCGGTGGGCATGCCGGCGGTGATGGCGACGATGCGCTCATCGGTCTCGGCCAGGCGGATGAGCTCTTCGACGAAGGTGTGGGTGTAGGTCTTGGGCTTGTTCTTCGGCGCCGACTCGGCCGGCAGCGGCTCCTCGGTGGGGTCGATCAGGCAGAGGTCGATGGGCGGCAGGCTTGCACCGTGGAAGCTGATGCTGTCCGCCTCGGCAGGGGCGTAGCCGCGGCCCTTGACCGTCTTGCAGTGGACCAGCACCGGGCCGGCCAGCGCGAAGGCGCGCTCGAAGGTCTCCTCCAGTTCGGCCACGTCGTGGCCGTCGAGGACGCCGATATAGGTGATGCCCATGTCCTCGAAGAAACCCACCGACGCCCACGAGCGCTTGAAGCTCTCCTTGGCCCAGCCGAGCACCTCGTAGGCCGGCTTGCCGATGCCCGGCAGGCGCGGCAGGACGCGCATGGTGGCCGTCTTGGTGCCCTGGTAGGCGCGCGACAGGCGCAGCTTGTTGAGCCGCGTCGACAGCCCACCGACGGAGGGGCTGATGCTCATCTCGTTGTCGTTGAGCACGATCAGCATCCGGTGGCGTGCATGGCCCAGGTGGTTGAGCGCCTCGAGGGTCAGGCCGCTCTGCAGCGCCGCATCACCGACCACCACCGCGATCCGCTGCGCACGCGCCGGGTCGCTCGGTGGCCGCAGGTCCCGCGCCGCCGCCAGCCCCACCCCGATGCTTACCCCCGTGCCGGCGTGGCCGCCGTCGAAGACATCGTGCTCGCTCTCGCTGCGTCGCGGGAAGCCGCCCACGCCACCCATCTGGCGCAGCGTGTCGAACCCTTGGCGGCGGCCCGTGAGCAGCTTGTGCGCGTACGCCTGGTGGCCGGTGTCCCACACCAGCCGATCGCGTGGCGAGTCGAGGACGCGGTGCAGCGCCAGCGTCATCTCCACCGTCCCCAGCGAGCTGGCGAGGTGGCCGCCGGTGCGGTGCACGGTCCGGATCATCTTTGCCCTGAGCTCCGAGGCCAGCTCTTCCAGCTCTTCGGGACCCAGGCCACGCAGCAGCGCGGGATCGTTCAACGTTTCGAGGATGGCCACGAATCACTCCCGTAATTCGGCCGCGAAAGTATAGATGCCAGCTTCTTCTCGAAGAAATGCGAGGTCTTGAGCAACTCGTATCCCTGGCGCCGATAGAACGCATGCGCGCGCTCGCGTGTCACCCGCGTTCCGACCAGCACCGCCCGACACCCGCGCTCGGCCGCCCACCGCTCCCCCGCCTCCAGCAGCCGGGCTCCCACGCCGCCGGACCGATGCGCCTCGTCGACGATGAGCCCCATGACCTGCGCCGTCGGCTCGGACAGCAGGCTGCGCTTGAGCTCCATGTGGACCCAGCCGATGGCATCTCCGTCCGACGAGGCGGCCACCAGCACGACCGTCTCGTCGTCACCGGTCAGGTGGGGCAGGCGTTCGGCCAGCTCCGCCGCGCTGGTCGGGTAGCCCAGCTGCGTTGCCAGCTCGGCGAGCCGCGCGGCGTCCTCGGGCAGGGCGAGACGGATGGCGGGCTCGGCCGGCATCGGGCCTAGGCGCTGGTCTCGGCAGATTCGGCCCCGGCCTCGATGCCGCGGCCGAGCTGCGTGATGGTCAGCTCCGCCTCGCGCAGGCGCGCCTCGCAGGCGGCGTGGAGCTGGAGCCCGCGCCGGTACAACCCGATGGCCTCCTCCAGCGGCAGGCTGCCGGCCTCCAGGGCTTGCACGATGCGCTGCAGCTCCGCGATCAGCTCGTCGAACGGACGCTTGGCGAGCTCCTCGCCCTGAGTGGCAGTTTCGGTCACGGCGCGGTCCCCTCCAGCGGCGCGCCGGGCATCGCCTCCTCGACGCGCGTCTGCAGCCTACCCCGCGCCACGCTGACGGTGAGCCGCGCGCCGGGCCCCGCCTGCTGTGGGTCGCGCACGATGGTGCCGTCCGGTAGGCGGGCGATGGCGTAGCCGCGCTCCAGCGTCGCAGCCGGGGACAGGGTGCGGAGGGCGTCACCCAGGGCGGCCAGGCTGCCGCGCTCGCGCTGGGCCCGGGCGCTCAGCGCGCGGTGGCCGCGGTCGAGCAGGTCGGCCGCACGCTGGCGGGCGGTCGCCACG
>DATADC010000121.1:0-11913 GCA_036258735.1 Candidatus Limnocylindria bacterium | reverse complement strand
GGGGGGGGGGCGCGGTCGCACTGAGGGCCGGGCGCGCGAGCGACGCGAGTCACGCCCTCGGGAGGCGCGCACCGAAGCCCGCGCCGACCGACCGGCGCGCGAGCCGGCGCCCTTCATCCCGGCCAAGCCGCTGGAGGAGCTCTCGGAGTCTGACCGCGCCGCCCTGGAGGAGGCAAAGTCGGTCCTGGAGGAGCTGCTCCGCCTGATGGACCTCGAGGGGACGGTCGAGATCGGGATGGGGACCGAGACCGCCAAGCTCAACGTGAAGGGCTCCGACCTGGGCGTGCTGATCGGACGCCGTGGCGAGAAGCTGGCCAGCCTGCAGCACCTGGTCAACCTGATCGTGGCCAAGCGCGAGGGGCAGCACAGCCGCATCGCGATCGACGTGGAGAACTACCGCGGTCGACGCGAGCAGCAGCTGCGCGACGTGGCCGAGCGGGCGGCTCAGCGGGTCATCCAGTCCGGCAAGATCATCCAGCTGGAGCCGATGCCGGCCATCGAGCGGCGAATCGTGCACCTGGCCCTGGTCGACAACCCGAGGATCCGGACGCAGAGCGTGGGGGTTGAGCCCAACCGCCGCATCGTCGTGCTGCCGGCCACCAAGATCGAGGGCGAGCCCTAACGCCGATGCAAGGGCCGACCGCCATCGGCCGGCTGGACCCCGATGGCCCCTGGGTCGGATTCGTGCGCGTGGGCGACGCCTATCGCCTGGCGGCGGGACATGAGGAGCGCGTGCGCATCACAGCGGCCGATGGCGACGTGCTCCTGGCCCTCGCGATCGCCTACTTCGAGGACGTGCTGGACGAGCCGCCACCGAGCCTGGAGGCGACGCATGGGGACATGTCAGACCTGGTGCGCTCCCTGGTCGAGCCTGAGCGAGATCCCGAGATGCGGCGCCTGCTGGCCGAAGCGGTCGACGCCATCGACGACGGCCTGGCGGTCGACGAGGTCCTGGCTCGCCTGGTTGCGGCGCGGCGACGGGTAGCCAAGGAGCAGGCCGATCCCCTCGACCTGCTCCGTGATCGCGTGGAGGCCCTCAGCGCCGGACCCTAGACCGTCGTCCTTCGGTCCTCGTCGTCGTCCATCACCACGTCGCCAGCCGACGTCGTCGCGGTGGTGGTGGTTGACGTGGGCGCCGCCGTGGTATCGGGCGATGCCGGAGCGGTCGACGCTGGAGGCGCGGTAGCCGCCGGCTCGGTCGTCGATGACGGCGCTGCGGTGGTCGTCGAGGTCGTGTTCGTGGTCGTGGTCGTGGTGGTGGGCGCGGATCCGAGCTGGAACTTGCCGCCCTCCGCCTGGAAGGCCTGCCAGCCGGCCCACGCCATCACGACTGCACCGACCACCGCGATCAAGAAGAAGATGGCATTGAGCGGCAGTGCCGCAAAGTACGCGCCGAGCAACCCGATGATGGTCAGCAGCGCCAGGACCATGATGATGCCGGCGACGGCGCCGCAGATGAGCATCAGGCTGCCCTGCGAGCCGGGCAGGCGGGTGGTTGGCGAAAGCTGCGGCAGGAAGACGATGGCGAGCATCGCGATCGCGGCAAGAAGCGCCAGCCAGCCGAGGACCGACACGGTGCCTCCCACGATCCCGCCGATCAGGGTTGCGGCGGCACCGAATACCGCGAGCTTCTCGTTCGAACTGAGCCTCCCGAAGTCCATGAGCAGCACAGCCTCCGTATCGGGGCGGCCGGATTGTTGTTGCAAGCCGTTGGGCGGCCGCCGCGCGGCACCTTAGCACGTTCACCGCGAGGTTCCTAGGGGTGCGGCCGCGGCTGGTACCGTTTGACCATGGCCGCTTCCAGGACCGATGCCGCGGTGGTGGGCGGTGGACCCAACGGGCTCGCCGCGGCGATCGTCCTCGCCCGCGCCGGCCGCAGCGTGGCGGTGTACGAGGCCCGCGACACCGTGGGCGGGGGCTGCCGCTCCGCCGAGCTGACGCTGCCGGGCGTGGTCCACGACGTTTGCAGCGCGGTGCATCCGCTGGGACGCGCCTCGCCGCTGTTCCGTGAGCTGCGCCTCGAACGCCACGGGCTGGAGTGGATCGAGCCGCCCATCCAAGTTGCGCATCCGCTGGACGACGGCTCTGCCGCGCTCGTCTACCGCGACGTGGCCGCGACCACGGAGAGCTTCGACAATGCAACGGACGCGCGCCTCTACCGGCGCTGGGTAACGCCGCTGGCGCATGACTGGGAGCTCATCGTGGAGTCGGTGGTTGGGCCGATACGGCCGGCGGCCGTCCTGCGGCATCCGTTCGCTCTGGCGCGCTTCGGGCTACCGGCCCTGGTGCCCGCAGCGACGCTCGCGGCGCGCTTCCGGTCGCCCGTTGCACGCGCCCTGCTGGCCGGGGTTGGCGCCCATTCGTTCCTGCCGCTGACGGCGGTCCTGAGCGGTGGGCTGGGCCTCGCCCTGCTGGTCAGCGCCCACGCCGTGGGCTGGCCGATCCCGCGCGGCGGCTCCCAGCGCATCGCGGACGCGCTGGCATCGGTCCTCGAAGAGCTGGGAGGCAGTATCACCACCGGTGCCGTGGTGGATGACCTCGAGGCGCTGCCACCGCATCGCGCCACCATGCTTGACCTGACGCCGCGCCAGATCCTGGCAGTGGCCGGCGAGCGGCTGGGTGGCAGGTACGCGGGGCAGCTGCGCCGCTACCGCTACGGGCCTGCGGCCTTCAAGCTGGACATCGTCCTGGACGGACCGATCCCCTGGCGCAACCCGGCCCTGGCCGAGGCTGGCACCGTGCACCTGGCTGGCAAGCTTGAGGAGGTCGTCGCCTCCGAGGAGGCGGTGCGGCGCGGGCGCGTCGAGGAGCGCCCATTCGTGCTCCTGGCCCAGCCATCGGCCTTCGACCCTTCGCGCGCGCCCGACGGGAGGCACGTCGTGTGGGCCTATTGCCACGTCCCCAACGGATGGCCCGGCGACGCGACCGAGCCGATCCTGCGCCAGATCGAGCGCTTCGCGCCGGGGTTCCGCGACCGAGTCCTGGCCACGCACGTCCTGCGTCCGGCTGACCTGGAGGCGTACAACGCCAACTACGTCGGCGGCGACATCAACGGCGGACTCCAGCACTGGGCGCAGTTCTTCACCCGTCCGGCCCTGCGCCTGGACCCGTACAGCACTCCGGATCCCCGCATCTTCGTCTGCTCCTCGTCGACGCCGCCGGGTGGTGGGGTGCATGGCCTGTGCGGCCTGTACGCGGCGCGCTCCGCCCTGCGCGGCCCGCTGCGCTGAAGTCAGCTCGCGGCGCCGCGGACGGGAGGGAGCAACGTCCCGGCCGGCTCACGGGCCCACCAGGCGCCGGTCTCGCGGCGCTCGCGCCAGCTCGTGAAGCGGTAGCGGAAGAATCGGGCCCTGATCCAGCGTGGCGGAGCGTCGGGGAACGGGTTATGGCCCATGAGGCGCAGCGTGGCGGCGTCGTTGTCGAGCAGCTTCTCGACCAGGCGCGGCAGCCAGTCGGCCGCGTAGGCGGGGGACAGAGGCACGAACCACATCAGCCAGTCGAGTCGCAGGTGGTACGGCGCCACCTGCCTCGGGCGGCGCCGCGGGTCGCCGGGCTTGCCGATGAACGCATACTCCCGCCACTCGGCCGACTCGTCCGGGACGGCGTCGCGCGTGCCCTCGATCACGACCTCATAGCGCTCCCGCGTCACGCTGCCGAAGGCCCCGTACGTGTTGACGAGGTGGAACGGGTTGAACGAGTAGTTCATCAGCTGACGGCGGCCGAGCATGTTGCGCACCGGCCACCAGCTGAGGATGACCGTCATGGCGGTCACCGCAAGCACGAGCCCGATGAACCATGGCGGTCCTGGCGCGCCGGTCGCAACCAGGCCTGCCAGCGGTCCGAACAGCGCGTCCGGCAGGGCGGAGGCGGCGATGACGATGGTGATGGCGTTGAGCCAGGCGTAGTTGCCGCTCACCACCAGGTAGCCCTGCGTCAGGATCATGAGGCCGGCCGCGATCGCCGCGATCGGCTGCGGCAGGAACAGCCCGAACGGCATCACCAGCTGGGCCGCGTGGTTGCCGAGCACCTCCAGCCGATGGAGCGGTCGGGGCAGGTGATGGAACCACCACGACAGCGGGTTGGGCATCGGCTGGGTCTCGTGGTGGTACTGCATGCAGGTCAGGTCGCGCCAGCAGTCGTCGCCGCGCATCTTGATGAGCCCGGCACCGAACTCCACCCTGAAGACCAGCCAACGGAACAGCAGGATGACCAGCAGCGGCGGAGCGGTCTCGGCGTTGCCCAGGAAGATCGCCAGGAATCCGGCGTCCAGCAGCAGCGACTCCCAGCCAAAGGCGTAGAACGTCTGGCCCACGGTGACGATCGAGAGGTACAGCACCCACAGCGCAAGCCAGGCGGCCATCGTCACCGGCAGCGGCGCCGCCTGGGGAAGGCCGATCAACAGCAGCGCCGATAGCGCCGCGCCCGCGCCGGCCAGCAGCCTGAGCCGACCATCGGTGTAGCCGAAGTGGAAGAGGCTCGGGGCCCTCCTCCATGGCAGGTAGGCAAGGTAGGCGGGCACCGGCAGTAGACCGCGCTCGCCCAGGAGCGCCGGGAACTGGTGGAGCGCAGAGACGAAGGCAAGCAGGTAGATCAGCGCGATCCCGCGTTCGAGGAGGAAGCGGGCTACCGAGTAGTCAGCCGCCCAGAACCAGTCCCAGCTCCATTCCACGTCCGCCCTCAGGGTACCGTCCCGCGGGCCTGCCGCGGGACGCCGTCACTGGGTCGGACGCGCCTGCGCGAAGGTCCAGCGGCGGCCTTCCAGATCCTCGGCGACATACGCTCGGAAGCCGTGCTGGTGGATCTCCTCGACGATGCTGGCACCGGCCTCCCGTGCCGTGCGGTAGTGGGCGTCGAGGTCGTCGACGAATACCCATGGCACGTCCAGGGCGGTGCGTCCGTCGCCAGCCGATTCATCGGCGTCGAAGACCATGAGCGAGCTGCCGCCGACACGGAGCTCGATCCAGCCGGCCTCCTCGCCGCCAGCCGGCAGCTCGAGCACGGGCTGGAGGCCAAACGCATCGTGCAGCCACCGGGCGGCGGCCACCGGATCGGCGTAGTAGAGGGCGATCGCCAGGCGAGCCGTCTCGCGCGGACGGTGCGGGGTGGCATCCCGCTCGGCGCACCACGACCCGAACCATGCCGGGGTGACGCGCACGAAGCTGCTACCGCCCGCGTCCTTGCCGCCTGGCGGCAGGGTCGCCGTCAGCCGGACGCGTGTCCCCTGACCGCTCGGCTGGAACTCGACATCGATGCGTACGTCGTCGACCGAGCTGTCCCACGCCAGGCGGCTGCCGGGCTCCCAACGGGTGATCCGCCCGATCTCCAGGGCGTCGTTCGAGGCCTCGTCATAGATCTCGAGCACGCGGCCTCCGACGCCGGGCTCGATGCGCATCTCAGATACCCGCGCGGAGTCCCAGTTGTTGATCGGGCCGCGCAGCCACCAGAAGTCGAACTCGCGGGTGAAGACGTCGAACGCGGTGGCGGGGTCGAGCGCGACCTCGACCTCGGAGGCCAACGGTCGCTCGCTCACTCGCGCACCGTTCGCTCGACGTGCCGCTGGTACGACGCGAGCTGCGCATCCACCCAGTCGCGGAGGCCGTCCAGGCCGTTGTGGCGCAGGCGGAACACTCGCAGCCGCGCGTCGTCGGCGCGGCGCTCATCCTCCAAGACGCCCGACCTGAGCAAGATGCGAAGGTGACGGCTCATGGCCGGGGCCGAGACACCCGCGGCGCGCGCCAGCTCGCCGGCACGCATTGGGCCATCGCGCAGCAGCTGCACGACGCGCCGTCGCGTCGGGTCGGCCAGGGCGGCAATCACGGCATCGACATCGGCTCGCACCGGGCGTTAATAGTTAACGCACGGTGGAAGGATGTCAAGGCCCAAGAGTGGTCGGTCTCAGCTTCGGGAAGGACGAGTGGTGGAGATGGGGGAGAATCGAACTCCCCGTCCAGAACCGAGTCGCCGGGAACGTGCTACAGGTGTATCCGGCCTACTTGCGCTTCGCTTGCGGGCCCCCGACCGGCGGGGTGCTCCGCTCGCTATCCGGTGCTGCCTCTCGGCTCTTTGACGCCGCTCACCGGAGTCAGCGACGCCGCACCTCCCCTGATGACATCTTCGCCGTCCGGGGAGGTGGGACGACGTCGATGCTCACTGACTAGGCAGCGAGAGCAACTTGACGGTTGCCAGTTGCTGGCTTGCCCGCGGTTTAACGAGGCCATGCGGGCGACCTCGACCTGCAGTTCCCGGTTCCTGAGCCCTGTCGAAACCTGACATCCCCACGAACCGATCTACGGAAGGATTCTACCACGCGCCCGTTCCGGTGTGAACATCTGTGCGGTTTGCGCGCGATACCACCACGCGCCGGCGGTAAGCTGGTGACCAGCGCACCGACCCGACTCTTCAGAGCTTGATGCGGGCCTGCTTCCCCTCACGCTCCAGCTCTCGCCGCATGTCCCGCTCCGCGATGGCGCGCCGCTTGTCGTGGGCCTTCTTGCCGCGCGCGATGCCCACTTCCAGCTTGGCCATTCCATTGCGGATGTAGAGGCGCAGCGGGACCAGCGTGAAGCCCTTGGCCTGCGTCTTGCCCACCAGCTCGGCGATCTGGTCGCGGTGGAGGAGCAGCTTGCGCGTCCGCGTTGGCTCGTGGTTGTTGCGGTTGCCCTGCTCATAGGGGGCGATGTGGGCGCCGATGAGCCACGCCTCCCCGCGCTCGATGCGCGCGTATGCCTCGGCCAGGTTGGCGCGCCCGGCGCGGATCGACTTGATCTCTGTGCCGGTCAGCACCAGGCCCGCCTCGAGGGTGTCCTTGATGGCGTAGTCGTGGCGGGCGCGGCGGTTGACGGCGACGGTGTGCTCGGTCATCGGTCCATGGCGGATGCTAGTCGGAGCGGCGGAAATGGAAGAGCCGGCCGCATCGGCCGGCTCGTCCGTCGCTACCACTCGAAGAGGTGAGTTAGCGCACCGCCTCGGTGGTGGCGTGACAGGAACTACTCACTGCACACCACCTCCTTTCGTTGGCGCGGATCCTACCAGCCGATCCGGCGGCGCGCAACGGTTGCGTCACGCCAGGGCGGCAAGCTGTCCGCGCGGATCGTAGGAGACCGGGCCGGCGGCCGGCGAAAGTGCGGAGCCGCCAGCCGGGCCAACGCGCGCGGCGGGGGCCGCGGACTCGTCAGTCCCGATGTTGCGGTCGGCAAGGATGTCGATGGCGCGCTCCAAGATGAGGTCGCGCTCCGGCGGGGTGCCCTCCGGCACCCTCACCACCTCGTCGGGCTGGATGCCGTTGGGCGCGACGCTGTTGTCATTGGGCGTGAACCAGCGCGAGACGGTGATGCGCACGCCACCGCCGTTGCCGAGCTCGCTCCACACCTGAACCGTGTTCTTGCCGTACGTCGGTTGGCCCACGATCGTCGCCCGGCCGCGCTCCTGGAGAGCCGCGGCAACGATCTCCGACGCCGATGCCGACCCACCGTTGACGAGCACGACCAGCGGGAGGTCGGCGTCGGTGGCCACCCCGTCGCCGGTGGCCTCCCAGTTGCGGACCTCGTCCCCCGACGACTCCTGCCGGAAGATGACCCCGTCGGCGATGAACTCGGACGCGACCTGGCGAGCCGCCTCGATGTAGCCGCCGGGGTTGTTGCGCAGGTCGAAGACCAGGGCGGTCGCGCCCTGGTCGAGCAGCTCACCGATGGCCTCTCGGAGCTGTTCGGAGGCCGCGTTCGAGAAGCCGTGCAGCGCCACGTACCCGACCCGGCCATCAAGCAACTCGGAAGTGACCTCCCGCATCTCGATCTCAGCGCGGGTGATGGTCACCTCGAAAGGCTCGTCGCGACCGCGGCGGATGGTGATGGTCACCTCGGTGCCCGCCTCGCCGCGGACGCGCTGGACGGCGTCGTCGAGGCTCATGCCGTCGACCGGCTGGCGGTCCACTTCCAGCACGATGTCGCCGGGCTGCAGTCCGGCGGCCTCGGCCGGCGAGCCCTCCAGCGGCGCGATGACGACGAGCACGCAGCTCGAGCTGAACGTGGTGCAGGCCTCGAGGTCCTGCGGGTCCTCGACGTTCTTGACGCCCATCTCGGCGCCGATGCCCGAGAAGCGCCCGGATAGATCCTCCTGCGCGCGCTGGTAGTCCTCCGGCGCCATGTAGCCGCTGAACGGGTCGGCCAGCCCGTACTCGAACATGCCCTGGATGGCGCCCTCCACCAGCGCCCCCTCGTCGGGGTCGTCGACGAACTGCTGCTGGATCCGCTCGTAGGCCTCGCAGAAGGCCTTGAACTCCTGCGTCGGGGCCGCGCACGAGGCGGCTCCGCTGGAGCCGGCCGCCAGGTATCCACCCACGAAGAGGAGGGCGCCGACCAGCGCTGCGAGGGCCAGGGAGACGGCCCACGTCAGGGGAGAGGCGCGACGCGGCGTGGGATGGGGAGGCGCCGGTGTCGGCGGTGCCGAGGCCGGCGGGCCGGTGTCGGTCATGGGAACGCCGGCGAGTCTAGCACCGCGCCGGCGCACGGCCGTTATCGGCGCATTACGTTTCGCTTACCGGCTCACGTGGTCGACGACAGGTTCGACCGCACGCTGATCCAGCTGCCGAGTGCGCTCACCCCGAGGCCGGCGCCCAGGATCACGGCCGACAGCGTGGCCAGGAACTGGGCGCTCACTGTGGTCGGCATCTGGAAGACCCGCACCATGATCGGCTGTATCGGGTCCCAGACGACGGCCACCAGCACGATGGTGACGACCGCCCCGATGAGCCCGCACAGGATGCCCTCCAGGATGAACGGCCAGCGAATGAACGAGTCCGATGCGCCGACCAGGCGCATGATCTCGATCTCGTTGGCGCGCGAGTACACCGCAATCCTGATGGTGTTGACGATCATGAACAGCACCGTCAGGCCGACCAGCGCCAGGGCGATGATGCCGACCGTCCGGATGACGTTGATGACGCCGATCAGCGCCTCGTAGGCGCTCTGCTTGGTGGTGATCTCACGAACCTCGTCGCGGTCCATCAGCGCGTCCGCCACCGCGGGTCCGGCCTCCGGCTCCACCAGGGCGATCTCGATCGATGCGTAGAGGGTGATATCGGCTCCGCCGAACTCAAGCTGCTCGCCGCGCTCGCGGTACGCCTGGCGCAGCCGCTCCATCGCCTCCTCCGGCCCGACGTAGTCGACCGACGCCACGCCGGGGAGTCCCTCCACGTAGCTGATCAGCGCGCTGACCTCGGCGTTCGATGTGCCGTCCTCGAGGCGCGCGGTGACGCCGACCTTGCTCTCGATGAACTCGAGCCCGGAGTTCAGCCCGGCGATGACGATGAACAGCCCCGAGAGCAGCACGAGCATCAGCACCACGGTCGCGGTCGCCGCCACGCTCATCATCGCGTTGCGCCAGAACCCCTGCCAGGCGCGAACGACGGCAAAGCCGATGAAACGAATGAAGCGCATCGGTCAGTACTCGCGCTCGTAGGCCGCGCCGGCCTCGTCGCGCACGAGCCGGCCGTGCTCCAGCGCCAGGACTCGGCGGCGCATGGCGTTGACGATCTCCTGGTTATGGGTCGCCATCAGCACCGTGGTGCCCATGCCGTTGATCTGGATCAGGAGCTGGATGATCTCCCACGACGTCACCGGGTCGAGGTTTCCGGTCGGCTCGTCGGCGATCAGCATGGCCGGGTCGTGCACCAGGGCGCGGGCGATGGCCACGCGCTGCTGCTCGCCGCCCGAGAGCTGCGTGGGCAGGTGGTCGGCGTGCTCCTGGAGGCCGACCAGGCTGAGCAGCTGCGGGACGCGACGGCGGACCTCGCCGCCACCGGCGCCGGTCACCTCGAGTGCGAACGCCACGTTCTCGAACACCGTCTTGGCGGGCAGCAGGCGAAAGTCCTGGAACACGATCCCGATGCGCCGCCGCAGCTTGGGCACGTCGCGCCGCCGCAAACGGGCGATGTCGCGGCCGGCCACGACTACGCGGCCGCTGGTCGGAAGCTGCTCGCGGATCAGCAGCCGGATGAAGGTGGACTTGCCCGCGCCCGACGGGCCGACCAGGAACACGAAGTCCCCGGCCGGGATGGTGACGTTGACGTCGGCCAGGGCCACCTTGCCGTTGGGGTACGTCATCCCGACGTCGACCATGCTGATCACCGGCTGCGTCGCAGCCTCGACGCGGCTGACCCGCGGGCGTGCGAGCGCTCCTATCACGAGGCGACCGCCTGCCCGATCCGCGACCGCAGGTAGCCCTCCATGAACGCGTCCAGGTCGCCGTCCAGGACGGCGGCGGCGTTCGAGGTCTCGACCGCGGTGCGCAGGTCCTTGACCATGGTGTACGGCTGGAGCACGTAGCTGCGGATCTGGTTGCCCCAGCCGGCCTCCACGTGGTCGCCGCGCAGCCGGGCCAGCTCCACCTCGCGCTCCTCCTGCTGCCGCTCCACCAGCTTGGCTCGCAGCACGGCCAGCGCGCGCTCCTTGTTCTGCGCCTGGCTGCGCTCGTTCTGGCAGGTCACCACGATGCCGGTGGGGAGGTGCGTGATGCGCACCGCGCTGTCCGTCTTGTTGACGTGCTGCCCGCCGGCGCCGCTGGACCGATAGGTGTCGATCCGAAGCTCGCGCTCGTCGATCTCGACCGCGACGTCCGGCGGTACCTCCGGCATGACCTCCACCAGCGCGAAGCTGGTGTGGCGGCGCTTCGCGGAGTCGAAGGGGCTGAGGCGGACCAGGCGATGGACGCCGCGCTCGCTCTTCAGCCTTCCGTACGCCCATCGGCCGTCTACCGTGAAGGTGACGCTCTTCAGTCCCGCCTCCTCGCCCTCGGTCTGGTCCAGGATCTCGGTCTTGTAGCGGTTGCGCTCGGCCCAGCGCAGATACATGCGAAGCAGCATCTCGGTCCAGTCCTGGCTCTCCGTCCCGCCCGCCCCCGCGTGGACCGATACGATCGCCGGCCGCTCGTCGTACGGCTCCGACATGAGCAGCAGGCGCTCCATGCGTTGCCAGTCCGCGTTCAGGGCATCCAGGTCCCGCTGAAGGTCAGCCTGGAGACCATCGGACCCGCCGGCGTCGGCCTCGGCCAACTCGGCGATCTCGGCCACGCCGCTGGCGCGACGCTTCAGGTCGTTCCAGGCGTTGACCTCCTCGCGCAGCTCGTCGGCCCGCCGCAGCAGCGCCTGGGCCGCCGCCGGATCGTCCCAGAGACCGGGGTCCGTGGACCTCGCCGTCAGGTCGGCGAGCTCGGATTCCTTCGCGGGCAAGTCAAAGGCGCACCGCCGTGTCGGCCACGAGGCGGGCCAGCCGCAGCGCCTCGTCCTTAATCGTGTCCAAGGGTTGCCACCATGGGGAGCTCCTCGCCCGGGCGCGCAGCCTTGGTTCGCACCTTGGCCGGGTTCACGCACGGGCAGTAGGACTGACGCGGGCAGGAGCCGCAGTTGCCGTCGCAGTCGAGCGTGACGGCGTAGCTGCAGCGCATGCAGTCGCGTTCGCACATGATCAGGTCTTCGTAGGGTTCGTCAGGGTCTCGGAAGCGGGTGACCAGCGGAAGGGACGCTGCCGGTCTGGAGGTGGGGGTGTCTTCGATCGTCTCCGAACCTCGAGCGGGGCCGGTCAGCTGCTTCACAAAGCCCTCCAATTACCCGGGACGGCGAGGTCGCTGCGCCTCGCCGAGCCTTCGGGCCATGCTAATGGCTCGGTTTGGGTTCGCCAACCCCGACGATGGGCCCAACTGTGGGTAACGTGTGGACGAACGGGGGGTATCGGCCCATATCCTGTCGACGGTCAGCGACAGCTTGGCTGTCCCGCTTGGGGCTAGGTGGTGAGGCTGGTCCATGGCGCCGCGTGACGGCGCTCCACGACCGATGCGTACGCCCCCAGCATTCGAGGCCACGCCTCCGCGGCCGCGAATTGGTCGCGATACCAGCGCCCTTTGGCGCCGTGGCGCTCCCAG
>DATADC010000120.1:0-7614 GCA_036258735.1 Candidatus Limnocylindria bacterium | reverse complement strand
GCCCGCGCCCAGCCTGAACCCAGCCGGGAAGCGGTAGACGTGGATCCGGCCGTAGTCATGGATCTGCCACCCGCCGATGTCCTTGCCGGTGGAGCACACGTTCTTGATGCGCACCCACTCACCGTTCTCGTTGGTGTGGTCGTTGCCAGCCGCGTCGAAGTTGCTGGCGAGGAAGCGGACGCAGCCGGCCGCTGCGGCGATGCGCGGCGAGGCCATCGGCGTCGATGCCAGCGCAACAAGGGTGACGGCCAGGGACATGCCTACGACGGCGCGGCGCATGATGGGTTCCTCCCGGCGCTGGGCTATTCGGTGAGCCGGGTGGGCCCAGAAAACCCGCAGCGCTCATGTCGGCCCTGCCTCAGCACCCGCGCGGGCCGGGATCTGCGATAAGTGCCGCGACTGTAATTTGCACCGGGCGACCCGGTCATCGGTACCATCCCCGAGCCAGGTACTGAACGAGCGCTCCGTACCACCCCGTACTGCACCGTACCGCGGCCCAGCGCGTGGCTGGCCCGGGAGAGGGCCTCGGTATACTTTCCGCCCACCCGCCGCCGGCTCAGGCGCCGAGTCAGAGGACGCCCGCGTGACCGACGACTATCCGTACAACGGACGCATCAGCCGATGGGACGAGGTCGCCGAGGGCCTGGCCATCGTCCGCGTGGAGCCGCTCGAGGAGGGATTCCCGTTCGAGCCCGGCCAGTACGCCACGCTGGGCCTGATGGGCCCGCAGGGCAAGCTCATCCAGCGCCCGATGTCCATCTCGTCGCCGTCCACCGACATCAGCGACTACGAGTTCTTCATCCGGCTCGTCCACGGCGGTGCGCTGACGCCGCTGCTGTGGGAGCGCCAGGTCGGCGACCCCATCAACATCAAGGGGCCGAAGGGCAAGTTCCTGCTCCAGGACGACGGGCGTACCTGCTTCTTCGTGGCGACCGGCACGGGCCTGGCCCCGTTCATCAGCATGATCGAGACGCTCCGTGCCCGCGGCCAGCAGCGCGACATCGTGCTGCTGCACGGCGTGAGCTACGACTACGACCTGGCATGGCGTCAGCAGCTCAGCGAGCTGGCGGACTCGGGCGGCTTCCCGCTGCGCTACGCCGCCACCGTGTCGCGGCCACAGCACTGCCCCTCGTGGACCGGCCTCACCGGTCGAGCGGAGGCGGTGCTGCCCGGGCTCCTCGACGAGCTGCGCCTGACGGCGGACACCACCACGCTCTACCTGTGCGGCAACCCGGAGATGGTGGCCGTGGTGGAGGAGATGGCCACCCAGCAGCGCGGCTTCCCGCCCGAGCAGATCCGCAAGGAGCTGTACTGGCCCAAGGGCCGGCAGCACTGAGGCGCGGGCGTGGCTGACTCGTTCTACCTGACCACGGCCATCTTCTACCCCAGCGCCGCCCCGCCGCTGCACTCCCTGTACGAGGCGGTGGCCGCCGACGCCCTGGCCAGATACCGGCGCCTGCTCGGCACGCCCACGCGCTTCCTGACCGGCATGGACGAGCACTCCGCGCAGGTCGAGCGGCAGGCGCGCGAGCTCGGCAAGGATCCCAAGGCGCTCGTCGACGAGTGGGCCGCGGCCTGGCAGTCGGCGTTCGACCGATTCGGCGTGAGCTACGACCGCTTCATCCGCACCACCGACGCCGACCACGTCCGCGCCTCGGTCGAGATGGTCCGACGTGCCATGGCCAGCGGCGACATCTACAAGGGCACCTACTCCGGCTGGTACTGCATCGGCGACAACGAGTTCAAGACCGATGCGCAGCTGGTGGACGGCCGGTGCCCGGACCACCCGACCCTCGAGCTCCAGTGGCTCGAGGAAGAGAACTGGTTCTTCAGGCTGTCGGCCTACCAGGACCGCCTGGAGCAGCTGTATCGGGACAACCCGTCCTTCTGCGAGCCGGAGCACTTCCGGCGCGAGGTGCTGGCCTGGCTGCGTGAGGGGCTGCGCGACTTCTCCATCAGCCGCGCTGGCGCCGGATGGGGCATTCCCTTCCCGGACGACCCGGGGCACCGCATCTACGTCTGGTTCGACGCGCTGACCAACTACCTCACCGGCGCCGGATTCCCCGATGACGCGGAATCGTTCGGTCGCTGGTGGCCGGCCGACGTCCACATCATCGGCATGAACATCACCCGCTTCCATTGCCTGTACTGGCCCGCGATGCTGATGAGCGCCGGCGTGGACCTGCCGAGGCAGGTGTTCGCCCACGGCTTCATGACCCTGCGCGGCGAGAAGATGAGCAAGACGCGCGGCAACGTGGTCGATCCCGAGGACGCCATCCGCCAGTTCGGAGTGGACGGCACGCGTTTCCTGGTCCTGCGCGAGATCCCCTTCGACCGCGGCGGCGACATGACCGAGGACGGCCTGGTGCGCCGCTACAACGCCGAGCTGGCGCACGACCTGGGCAACCTGGTCAACCGGACGGTCTCGATGTCGGCCCGATACCTCCGCGGCGAGCTGCCGGCGTTGCCTCCCCCGTCCGCGGCCGATGCCGAGCTGGCGGCCGCCGCGACCGCGGCGGTGGCGCGCTATCACGCGGCGATGGGCGGCCTCCACTTCGACGAGGCGCTGGCGGCCGTCATGGGCCTCACCTCGGCGGCCAACGGGTACGCCGAGTCCCAGGCGCCGTGGCTGCTGCACAAGGCCGGGAACGCCGAGCGGCTGGGCCAGGTGCTGGCCGCCATGGCCGAGGCGTGCCGCATCCTGGGGCACCTCATGGCGCCCTTCACGCCCGCCAGCGCCCGGGCCGTGCTGGAGCAGCTCGGCGCGCCTGCGCCCTACGACGAGCGGGGCGAGGGCGGGCCGGCCCTGCCGACCCTGCTGGCGTGGGGCGGCGAAGGGTCCGGGTCGCGACGCACGGGGGACGCGGTGCCGATCTTCCCCCGCACGGAGCTACCGGAGGCCGCCGGCTGACCGCCTCCCGCGCGCCCGGTTCGATTCCCGGGCTGGTCGATTCGCACTGCCACCTCCAGGACCCGGCCTTCGACGCCGACCGCGATGCGGTCATCGAGCGAGCCCGCGCAGTGGGCGTGGAGCGCATCCTCGTGCCCGGGTGGGACGTCGCCTCGTCGCGGGCCGCGGTGGACCTGGCTCGACGCCACGCGGGCCTCGTCCAGGCCGCGGCCGGCGTCCACCCGCACTACGCGGCCGCGGTGAGCGTCACCGACTGGGACGAGCTGGCTGTAATCGCGGCGCGGCCCGAGGTCGTGGCCGTGGGCGAGATCGGGCTCGACTTCCACCGCAACCTCTCACCGCCCGACGTGCAGGTGGCGGCGTTCGATCGGCAGCTCGCCATGGCGCGGCAGTTGGGCAAGCCGGTCCTGGTCCATGACCGCGAGGCGCACGAGGCGGTCAGCGCGGCCCTGCTGGACTGGACCGGCTCGCCGGATCCGCAAGTCCGCGGCGTGCTGCACGCCTTCTCCGGCGACGCCGCCATGGCGGCCCGGCTCTCCGAGCGTGGCTACCTCGTGTCATTCGCGCTACCGGTGGCGTTCCGCTCGGCGCGCGGCCCTCGCGATGCCGCTCGAGCACTCCCCGACGGCGCCTTCCTGGTCGAGACCGACTCGCCGTGGCTGGCCCCGGGCGGCCGCGAGGAGCGCAACGAACCCACCACCGTGGTGCGGGTGGTGGCGGAGGTCGCGAAGCTGCGGGGCGCCTCGCCGCAGGCCGTTGCCAGCGGCGTCCGAGCCACCTACGAGCGGCTGCTCGGCGGGTAGGCGCTCGGTCGACGGCTGGCACGACCCTTGCACCCCCCCTCCGGCGGGGTCTGCAGACCCCGCTGGAAAAGAGTTGAAGGAGAGAGCGGCGTGAGCCAAGTCAACGTCAACACCCCCGGCGGCGAGCCCGCGCCCGTTCGCGACGGTTCGGGCTACGGCCTGATCGTTGGCATCCTGATCGCGATCCTGGTCATCGCGCTGGTGCTCTGGCTGCTGGTCTTCAACCAGCCGGCGGCGCCAACCGACACCGACGGCACCACGACCGAGGAGAGCGAGGAGCTTCCCGCCTCGAGCGGCTGGCGCCTCATCGACAGCGCATAGCCCACTCCGCTCGAGCGAACCACGGAGCGCCCGCGATTGCCGCGCGGGCGCTTACCGTGCCGCTGGCGTGGCCGTCGCGAAATGGCGGGCGACCTCCGGCAGGTAGCAGCGTCCCAGCCAGGGGCCGGCCGACCGCAGCCAATCGCTGACCCGGCGCGTGCCGCGTGGCGGGTCTCGACTCACCAGCAGGCCGGCGGTGAGCGCCGTCATCTCGTCGCGGGTGAGGATCGTGTCTCGCAGTGCCACGCCCAGGGCCTGGGCCGCGAGGAGCGCCAGCGGCTGCGGGACCTTGACCAGGCGGGCTCGGGCGCCGACCGCAGCCCGCACGGCCGCCACGTACTCGCAAAAGGTGAATGTCTCCGGCCCGACGGCGTCCATGGTCAGGTCGGACGATTCGTCGGCGGCGGAGACCGCCAGCTCGGCGAGATCCTCGACGTGTATCGGCGCGATCCCGTACCTGCCGTCGCCCGGGATGGTGAAGGTCGGGAACCGCCGCAGGAGCCAGGCGATGGTGTTGGTCAGGATTGGCTCGTCGCCGACCAGGACCGCCGGTCGGATGATGGCGTGGCTCAGTCCGGACGATCGGAGCTCATCTTCGACGCGCGCCTTGCCGCGATAGTACGGAAGGTCCGAACGCGCCTCGGCGTTCGCGATGCTGACGTGGACCACGCGCCGAACGCCGGCCTTCCTGGCCGCCCGGAACAGCGTTGCCGAGCGTTGGGCGGCGACCTCGTGCGTCACGGCGCCGCGCGCGAATCGGACCCAGTACGTGTTGAACAGCGTGTCGACGCCGGCGAGCGAGGCCGCCAGGCCATCGGGGTCGTCGAACGTAAGCGGAGCACATCGCACCCGTCCTGAGAAGGGATCCGGACGGCTGGGGTGGTTCGTCAGGTTGATGACGACCTCCCCGCGCTCGAGCACGAGCCGGGCGATGTGACGTCCCGAGAAGCCGAAGGCACCCGTCACGGCGTGGCGCCTGATGTCCCTCGACCTCGGTGGCCGGAAGACTCCACGCTCGAGCCGCGCCTCGCCTGAGCGTTTAGTCGCTACCATTACAGGACGAGTATTGTCTCCGAATAGTGCTACTGTCAAGGGACAAGTAATGGACGAGGCTGAGGAGATCCGGCGCGACTTCGCAAAGGCATGGGGGAGCATCGGCGCCGCCTGGGGCGTGGCTCCCTCGACGGCCGCGGTGCAGGGCTACATGCTCCTGCACGGTGGTCCGTTGACCGAGACCGAGGTTCGGACGGCGCTGGGCCTCTCGCACCGGGCGGCGTTCACAGCCCTCACCGAATGCCAGTCGTGGGGGCTCATCGAGCCGGCCGATCCCCGGCGGACGGGAGCACGTGGGCCGGCCGGCCGGGCGTGGGTCGCGGTCGGCGACCATTGGGAATGGTTTCGGCGCGTGGCCGAGGCTCGCAAGGAGCGCGAGACCGATCCGGTCCTTCCGCTGCTCGACGACTGCCTGCGCCGGGCCGAACGGGCCGGCGACGCCGACCTTCGTGCCCGAGTGGCGTCGCTGCTGGCCTTCACCCACCAGTTCGACAAGGGGGTTGGGGCCCTTGTGCGCTCGGACGCCTCCGCGCTCGCGCACCTGTTCGGCGTCCTTGGACAGCTGCCGGACGACGACCTTCAGCGGTTGCTGCGAGCCGCTGTAGAGCTGCCTCAGGACGAGCTGGTGGCCGCGGCATCGGCCGTGGCTGGCATGCGTCCCGGCGTGCTGAAGCGCCTGCTGGGGCTGGCGACCAACCCGAGCCTGGCGCGACTCCTGGGCTGAGCGCGCATACCGCCTTGACACCGGGCGACGCCCGGCGCTAGCATCCTTGGCACTCTCAATGGTTGAGTGCCAGCGGGCGCCACGGTCGCATCGGCCCCGTCCGCAGGCATCCCGCGAGAGCGTTTGAGCACATCCGAGATTCTTCGTTTCAAGGAGGCAGCACGCACCTATGGCCACCCAGGTCAGCGGAACCGCGACGCAGCTCAAGCCCCTCGGGGACCGGCTCGTCGTGAGGCCCACGCCGCGCGAGGAGATGACGAAGAGCGGCATCGTTCTTCCGGACACCGCCAAGGAGCGGCCCCAGGAGGGCACCGTCCTGTCGGCTGGCCCGGGACGCATCCTGGACGACGGCTCCCGCGAGGCGATGGACGTCTCGGTGGGCCAGAAGATCCTCTTTCAGAAGTACGCCGGGACCGAGTTCAAGCTGGATGACGAGGAGCTCCTGATCCTCTCCCAGAAGGACGTCCTGGCGGTCATCGAATAGCTCGCGCCGCACACCGCGAGGCGCACCAAGGAGGACGAGTAGAACCGTGGCGAAGCAGCTCCTGTTCAACGAGGAGGCGCGTCGGTCGCTCCGCAGCGGCGTCGACAAGATGGCCGAGGCCGTGAAGGTCACGCTGGGGCCGCGCGGCCGCTATGCCGTACTGGACAAGAAGTTCGGCGCGCCGACCATGACCAACGACGGCGTCACCATCGCCCGCGACATCGAGCTCGAGGACCCCTACGAGAACATGGGCGCCCAGATGCTCGAGGAGGTCGCGACCAAGACCAACGACGTTGCCAGTGACGGCACTACCACCAGCATCGTCCTGGCCCAGGCCATCATCCGCGAGGGCCTCAAGAACGTCACCGCCGGGTCCAACCCGATGGGCCTCAAGCGCGGCATCGAGCGCGGCGTGGCGGCCGTGGTGGAGGAGATCAAGAACCTCACCAAGCCGGTCGAGACCCGCGACGACATCGCGCACATCGCATCCATCAGCGCCCGCGACTCCGAGATCGGCGACATCATCGCCGAGGTGATGGAGAAGGTCGGGAAGGATGGCGTGGTCACCGTGGAGGAGGGCCAGGGCCTGCAGCTCGACAAGGAGTACGTCGAGGGCATGCAGCTGGATCGCGGCTACGTGAGCGCCTACTTCGTGACCTCCAACGAGGGCGGCAAGCTGGAGGCGACCCTCGACAACCCGTACATCCTGATCACCGACAAGAAGATCAGCGCCGTGGCGGACATCCTGCCCGTGCTGGAGAAGGTGGTGGCCGCGGGCCGGCCGCTGCTGATCGTGGCCGAGGACGTGGAGGGCGAGGCGCTCGCCACCCTGGTCGTCAACAAGATGCGCGGCACCATCAACGTGCTGGCCATCAAGGCGCCGGGATTCGGTGATCGCCGCAAGGCCATGCTCGAGGACATCGCCACCCTAACCGGTGGCCGCGTCATCAGCGAGGAGGTCGGGCGCAAGCTGGATAGCGTCCAGATCGAGGACCTCGGCCAGGCCCGCCGCGTGACGGCGAACAAGGACAACACCACCATCGTCGAGGGCAAGGGCGACCCCGGCGCCATTGAGGCGCGCAAGTCGCAGATCAAGCTCCAGATCGAGGACACCACGTCCGACTTCGATCGCGAGAAGCTCCAGGAGCGCCTGGCCAAGCTCTCCGGCGGCGTGGCTGTCCTGAAGGTCGGCGCGGCCACCGAGGTCGAGCTGAAGGAGAAGAAGCACCGCATCGAGGACGCCCTGTCGGCGGCCCGCGCAGGCGTGGAGGAGGGCATGGTCGCCGGCGGCGGCTCGGTCCTGGTCCATGCCGTTCCG
>DATADC010000119.1:0-5511 GCA_036258735.1 Candidatus Limnocylindria bacterium | reverse complement strand
AGCTCCTGGCGCAGGAGGCTCTTGTCGAGCAGAGAGGTCAGCGCCTCCAGGCCGTCGGGGACCGGCCCTGCCTCGGCCGGCCAGTCCGCCAGCACCACCCTGCTGAACGCCTCCTCATCGGCTCCGCCGGAGAAGGCGCTGAAACGCGCGAAGGCGACCCGATCGGCTGCATCGAGCAGGTCGTGGCTCCAGTCGATGGCGCCGCGCAGCGTCTGCTGGCGTTCCGGCAGGTTCCGCGAGCCGCCGGCCAGGAGCTTGAGCCGATGGTCCAGCCTGGCGAGGATTGCTTGCGGCGTGAGGACCCGCACCCGCGCCGCAGCCAGCTCGATGGCCAGCGGCAGCCCGTCCAGCCGCGCGCAGATCTCGGCCAGGGCGGGCGCGTTCGAGGCGTCGACGGCGAACGACGGCTGGACGGCCATGGCGCGCTCGATGAACAGCGCGACCGAGGCGTACTGGCCCAGCGACTCCAGGCTGGGCAGCTGCGCCGGGTCCGGGACGGCCAGCGGCGGAACCGGAAACTCGCGCTCGCCGTAGATGCGCAGGGGCGAGCGTGACGTGACCAGCACGGTCAGCCGCGGCAGCCGCTGCAGAAGCTCCCCGATGGACGTGGCCGCGTCCAGCACCTGCTCGAAGTTGTCGAGCACGAACAGCACCCGCTTGTCGGCGAGGTGCTCCGCCAGCTGCTCGATGACCCGGCCGCGAGGGTCGGGCAGTCCCAGCACCTGGGCCATGGTCGGCGTGACCAGGGCGGGGTCGGTGATGGTGCCCAGCGGCACCCAGTACACGCCGTCGGGGAAGGCATCTGTGGCCTCGGCCGCCAGCTGGAGCGACAGCCTGGTCTTGCCCGTGCCACCGGGCCCGGTCAGCGTCAGCAGGCGGGCGTTACGCAGCAGCTCGCCGGCCGCCGCGAGCTCGCGCTCCCGCCCCAGGAAGGTGGTGAGCTGCGTCGGCAGGTTGTTGGGCACCACGTCCAGCGTGCGCAGCGGCGGGAAGGTCGACGGCAGGCCGTCGATGACCAGCATGCTGAGGTGCTCCGCACGCGACAGGTCCTTCAGCCGGTGCTCTCCCATCTCGCGCAGGGACGTCCCCGGCGGCAGGTTGCCCTCGGCCAGCACGCGCGTGGTCTCTGACAGCAGCACCTGGCCGCCGTGGCCGGCGGCGGTGATGCGCGCCACCCGATGCAGGTCCAGGCCGACGTACGCGTCGCCGGCCAGCTGGCCCTCGCCGGTGTGCAGGCCCATGCGCACGCGGACCGCCGCCCCCTCCGGCCAGCCTTCGAAGGCAAGCGCCCGCTGCGCGTCGACCGCTGCCGCGACGGCGGCGTGCGCGCTCGCGAAGGCGGCGAACACCGCGTCGCCCTCGGTCCCGAAGGTGACGCCGCCGTGGGACTCCACCGACCGGCGCAGGATGTCCAGGTGGCGCTCCAGGACCGGCGGCCACTCCTCGCCCAGCGCCTGCGCCATCCGGGTCGAGCCCTCGATGTCGGTGAACAGGAAGGTGACGGTGCCGATCGGCAGGTCGCTCACCCTCCAAGTGTGCGTGCCGCAGAGCGGCAGCCGCAAGGTCCGCGCGCTAGGCTGCGCCCTCGTGCAGACCGCGGCCTCACCGGCCGCCGGCATCGGGCTCCGCGAGACCCTTCGCGATCGCCCCGTGCTGGCCGCCGTGCTCGGCGCCCTGAGCATCGCCTTCAGCGGCGTGCTCGTCCGGCTGTCCGACGCGCCGCCCGCCACCGTCGCCTTCTTCCGCTGCGCCTACGCGCTGCCCTTCCTGCTGGCGCTGGCCTGGCTGGAGCGGCGCGCCTTCGGTCCCCGCCCGGCGTCGCAGGTGGCGCTGGCCTGGGCGGCGGGCGTCTTCTTCGCCATCGACCTGGAGCTGTTCCACCACACCATCGGCCTCGTCGGGGCGGGCCTGGCGACCGTGCTCGGCAACACGCAGGTGGTCTTCGTGGCGCTCCTGGCCTGGCTGCTGCTCGGCGAGCGGATGGCGACGCGCACGGCGCTCGCCGTCCCTGTGGTCCTGGCCGGGGTGGTGCTCATCTCGGGGGTGGTCGGCGCGGGAGCCTACGGGCGCGACCCGTCGCTTGGCGTCGCCATCGGATTGGCCACCGGCCTCTCCTACGCCGGCTTCCTGCTGGTCCTTCGCCTGGGCAATGCTGACCTTCGCCGACCGGCCGGCCCGCTCCTGGACGCGACCCTCTCCGCGGCGCTCGTCTCCCTGCTGATCGGCCTGCCGCTGGGCGAGCTGGACCTCGTTCCGCGCTGGCCGTCGCACGGGTGGCTGGTCGCGCTGGCGGTCTCGTCGCAGGTGCTCGGCTGGCTGCTAATCAGCATCTCGCTGCCGCGGCTGCCGGCGGCCCTGACCAGCGTGGTGCTCACCCTCCAGCCGGTCGGTGCCGTGATGCTCGGCATGCTGCTCCTGGCCGAGGCGCCGTCGCCCGTCCAGCTGCTCGGGGCGGCCACGATCGTGGCCGGGCTCGTGCTGGCCACCGTCCGCCGCCGCGCCGACCGCGCCGACCGCGCCGCCGGGGAGCGGGTCGCATGACGACGCTTTTCACCGGGACCGGGCGCCTGCTAACTCCCGAGCCATACGCCGGCGAGGGGCCGTGGGTCGTCGTGGTGGATGACGGACGCTTCACCTGGCTCGGCAGCGCCTCGCATGCGCCCGCGGCGGATGACCGGGTGGACCTGGGGGCGGCGCTCGTGACGCCGGGCCTGGTGGACGCTCACACCCACCCCGTCTATGCCGGCGACCGATCGGACGAGGCCGCGGCACGGCTGTCCGGAGCGCCGTACGACGGGGGCGGCATCCTGCGCACGGTGGCGGCCACGCGGTCGGCGGGCGACGATGAGCTCGAAGCGCTGGTCGCCGCGCGGCTCCGGGCGCAGCTAGCGGCCGGTACCACGACCGTCGAGTGCAAGTCCGGCTACGGCCTCTCGACCGTTGAGGAGTCGCGTGCGCTGCGCATCATCGGCCGCGCCGCTGCCGGCACCCCCGTTCGCGTGGTGCGCACCTTCCTCGGCGCGCACGCCCGGCCCCCCGACGACGCGACCTACGTCGACCGGCTGGTGATCGAGATGGTCCCGGCCGTGGCGGAGGCGGGGCTGGCCGAATTCTGCGACGTGTTCTGCGACGAGGGGTTCTTCTCGGTGGCCGATGCAGAGCGCATCCTTGGCGCCGCTCGCAGCCACGGCCTCGGCCTCCGCCTCCACGCCGATCAGCTGGCCCGCACCGGCGCGGCCGAGCTTGGCGTGCGCCTCGGCGCGACGAGCGCCGATCACCTCGAGCAGCTGGACGAGGCGGGCGTGGCTGCCCTGGCCGGCTCGCGGACGGTGGCCACGCTGCTGCCCGGCCCGGCGCTTGTCATGCGCGATCGGCTCCCGCCGGCCCGCGCCCTGCTCGATGCCGGTGCCACCGTCGCGCTCGGGTCGGACGCCAACGCCGGCACCTTCGGCGCGTGGGGCGCCATGCCGCTGGTGATCGGGTTGGCGGCGACCCTGCTCGGCATGACGGTCGTCGAGGCCCTGCTGGCTGCTACGTCGGGGGCGGCTGCGGCGCTGGGCCTGCACGGAAGGCGCGGCGTGATCGGTCCCGGCGCCGACGCGGACCTGGTGGCCTGGGACGCCGAGCACGAGGGCGCCTTTGCCTTGCGGCTGGGGGCCGTCCGCCCGCTGCGCACGTTCGTCGGCGGCCGGGATGCCGGCGGCTAGCCCTATGATTCGGCCCCGTATGGACCGATACGACGTGGTCATCGTGGGCGCCGGCGCGGCCGGCGAATCGGCCGCCTACGAGGCGCGCGAGCTCGGCGCGTCCACGGCCGTCATCGAGCGCGACCTGTTCGGCGGAGGCTGCCCGTTCTGGCAGTGCATGCCCTCCAAGGCGCTGCTGCACGCCGCCGCGGTTCATCGCGACGGCGGCGACTTTCCGTGGCCGCGGGCGTCCGCGTTCCGCGACTGGATGATCGTGCGCGAGGGGATCGACTACCCCGACGACAGCCGCCACGAGCGCGGCCTGCGCGAGGCGGGCGCGGTGCCAATCCGCGGCCGGGCGCGCTTCAGCGGAGCCGATCCTCTGCGCCTGGAGGTCCAGCGCGACGGCGATGCGCCCCGGGAGCTCGAGGCGGGCTCGGTGATCCTGGCGGTGGGGTCCCACTCCCGCATTCCCTCGTTGCCCGGGCTGGTGGACGCCGGTTACTGGACCAATCGCGAGGGGACGAGCCTGCGGGAGCTACCCGACGGTGTTGTCGTCATCGGCGGCGGCCCGAGCGGCATGGAGCTGGGCCAGGTGTATGCCCGCTACGGCGTGCCGGTGACGCTGGTTCACCCGCGCGACCGGATCCACGACCGCGAGCACCCGCTCACCTCCCGCTACCTGGCCGAGGGGCTGGAGCGCGACGGCGTGCGGATCGTGCTCAACACGCGCGCCACCGGCGTGCGACCCCACGGGGGTACCAACGGCCGCCACGTGGTCGAGCTTTCCGACGGCTCGACCGCCGAGGGCGAGGCCATCCTGCTCACTATCGGGCGCGACATCCCGCTCGACGCACTCAACCTGCCCGCCATCGGCGTCGAGCCGCAGGACGGCCGCGTCAAGCCTGACGACGGGCTGCGCATTGCGCCCAATGTCTACGTGGCCGGCGACGTGGCGGGGCCGGAGATGCACACCCATACGGCGCACTACCAGGGCGAGATCGCCGCTCGCCTGGCGCTCGGCCAGGAGGCGCGTTCCGACATGTCCGCCATTCCGCGCGCCACGTACACCGATCCCGAATCGGCGTCCACCGGCGTGCTGGTGGAGCAGGCCCGCGAGCGTGGCATCGACGCGGCCGAGTACACCGTCGACATCGCCCGCACGGCGAAGGGTCAGACCACGGAGACTGCGGGGCACGTCACCATCGTGGTCGACCGGCAGCGCAAGGTCCTGGTCGGTGCGTTCATGGCCGGCCCGGCCGTCAGCGAGGCGATCCACGAGGCGGTGCTGGCGGTGAAGACCCAGACGCCGATATCGGTCCTGGCCGACACCATCCACGCCTTCCCGACCGTGGCCCGCGCCCTGGGCACACTCTTCGTCGAGGCGCACGGAGAGCTCGGCTGAAGGCTTCGCGAATCATCGCGCTCGCTCACTGAGCAAAACGGAGAACAACGCGGCCGAAGTGGCCTCTCGCTGACCACCGCGCTCTCCATGCGAGCGCGAAGGACAACGAAACGGGACTTCGTGTCCGTTGTGTGCGCCAGGCGCGCACCGGGCGTCGCGCGGGCTGGAAGGCGCATAGCATCCGCGCGGTGGACGAGACGCTGCTGCTCACCGCCGCCTTCCTGGTGGCCGCCACGCTCTACGGGATGGTCGGCCATGCGGGAGCGTCCGCGTACCTCGCCGCCATGGCCCTGCTCGGCATCTCACCGGAGGTCATGCGACCGACCGCGCTGACGCTCAACATCCTGGTGGCCAGCATCGTCACCCTGCGCTTCGCGCGAGCCGGCTTCGTGAGGCCGATGGCGGCGCTCCCCTTCCTCG
>DATADC010000118.1:0-10015 GCA_036258735.1 Candidatus Limnocylindria bacterium | reverse complement strand
GCCACGCTGCGGATCAGGTATCGGTCGTGGGTGATCAGCACGATCGTGCCCGGGAAGGCGTTCAGCGCGTCCTCCAGCACGTCGCGGCTGGCGATGTCGAGGTGGTTCGTCGGTTCGTCCAGGCACAGCAGGTTGGCCGGGTCGGCCATCAGCTTGGCCAGCGCCAGCCGCGTCTGCTCGCCCCCGGACAGCACCTCGACGCGCTTGTTGATCGACTCGCCCGAGAAGAGGAAGGCGCCGAGCAGGCGGCGCATTTCGGTGGTGCTCATGCGCGGCGCGGCGCCGGCCAGCTCCTCGAACACGGTGTTCGCCGGGTTGAGCGCCTCGATCTGGTGCTGGGCGAAGTACGCCACGCGAACGTTGAGGCCCAGCTCGCGCGTCCCGCCGTCGGGCTCCAGCGCCCCCGCCAGGATCTTGAGCAGCGTGCTCTTGCCCGCCCCGTTCGGCCCGATCAGCGCCGCCTTGTGGCCGCGCTCGAGCTGGAGGTCCAGGCCGTCGTACACGGTGTGCGCGCCGTAGCGCTTGACGATGCCGCGCAGCGTGATGACGGTCCGGCCGCTGCGCGGCGGCTGCGGAAAGCGGAACTTCACCGTCTTGCTGGCAGTGGTCGGCACGGTGACGCGCTGCATGCGGTCGAGCTGCTTGATCCGGCTCTGGACGGACCGCGCCTTGGACGCCTTGTAGCGGAAGCGCTCGATGAAGCGCTCGACCTGGGCCACCTTGCGTCCCTGGGCGGCGGCCTGGCGCTCGAGCTGGGCGATGCGCTCCTCGCGCTGGGCCACGAAGTCGGCGTAGTCGCCGGTGTACTCGGTGAGCGTGCCGCGGTTGAGCTCGGCCACGCGGTTGACGATGGCGTTGATGAAGTCGCGATCGTGGCTGACGAGGATCACCGCGCCGGCGTACTCGGCCAGGAATCCCTGGAGCCACTCTACGGATGCCAGGTCCAGGTGGTTGGTGGGCTCGTCGAGCAGCAGGACGTCGGGGTTCTGGAGGAGGAGGCGGGCCAGGGCCACCCGCATCATCCAGCCGCCGGAGAACTCGGCCGTGTTGCGGTCCATGTCCGCATCGGCGAACCCGAGGCCGGCCAGGATCCGCCGCGCCTCCGCCTCCAGGCCATAGCCGCCCATGGCCTCGAACCGATGCTGGAGCCGGCCGTACTCGTCCATCAGCTCCGCCAGCTCGTCCTCGGTGGTGGCCTCTGCCAGCTCGGCCTCGATGTGACGCATGCGCCGCTCGATGCCGCTGACCGCTCCCGCTCCCTCCAGGACCTCGGCGATGGCCGGGCGGGCGCGCGACTCCGCGACCTCCTGGCGCAGGTAGCCGATGACCAGATCCTTGGCGCGTGTCACCGTCCCGGCGTCCGGCTCCTGGTCGCCGGTCATGATCTCGAGCAGGGTGGTCTTGCCGGCACCATTGGGTCCCACCACCGCGATGCGGCGGCCGGCCGAGACCTGGAGGTCCACGTCGGCGAAGAGGTGCTGCGCGCCATGGCTCTTGGCGATGCGCGAGAGCGTCAGCAGGCTCATGACAGCGCCGGCTCTGGAGCCTCCGGGGCCATCAGGCGCGCCCCGGCGGGGTCGAAGCGCAGCCGGGTGGCCATGCCAGGCAGGCCAAACCCGTTCCACGACTTCTCGACCGAGTGCGCGACCGCCGGCGAGGCGCAGATGGCGAGCACGCTCGGCCCGGCGCCGGAGAGCGCGGCGCCCGCCGCCCCATGGGCGTAGGCGTCTTCGATGAGCGCCGCGCACCCCGGCAGCCGCGGCAGGCGGTGGGGCTGGTGCAGGCGATCGTCCATGGCGCGGCGCAGCAGCTCCGCGTCGGCGGTCATGATGGCGGTGGCCAGCAGCGCGCTGCGCGCCGCCTGCGCCGTCGCGTCGGCATGCGGCACGGTCGGCGGCAGCGCGGCGCGCATCTCGCCGGTGCGGCTCTCGCTGCCGGCCACGAACACGACCGGGATCCAGCCCTCCGGGACGCGGAAGCGACGCAGAAGCGTCCGTTCACCGTGCTCGCCGGCGACCGCCAGCGTGAAGCCCCCGTACATCGCCGCCGCCACGTTGTCGGGGTGGCCCTCCAGCGTCGCGGCCAGCTCGAACAGCTCGTCCACCGGCGGGGCGCTGCGCCCGACGCTGGCCCCCAGCAGCACGCCGGCCACGATGGCCGCGGCCGAGCTGCCCAGGCCGCGCGCCGCGGGGATCATGCTGCTGACCTCGATGCGCCACGCGCCGCTTCCCATGCTGGACCCGCTGGCGGCGCGCATTCCCTGGCGGAACGCACGGATGAGCAGGTTCTGGTCGGGGTCCTCGTCCGGCGAAGGGACGCCCTCCCCATGGGAGTTGAGCAGGATGCCCGTCTCCTCGCCATGGCGCAGCTCGGCGCGCAGCTTCAGGCTGAGGGCGACGGCGAAGGCGTCAAAGCCCGAACCCAGGTTGGCGCTGCTGGCCGGGACATCGACCGAGGCGATGGGCGGCATGGCCGCCCGAGTATAGGTGCGGCCCTTACGCCGAATCGCCGCCCAGCTCGGTCCATCGGAAGCACCCCACGACGTGGTCGTTGACCATGCCCGCCGACTGCATGAACGCATAGGCGATGGTCGGCCCCACGAAGCGGAAGCCTCGGGCCCGCAGGTCGCGCGACATGGCCCGCGACTCCTCGGTCTCGGCCGGGATCTCGGCAAGCGTGCGCCATCGGTTCGTGATCGGCCTTCCGCTCACGAAGCTCCACAGATGCTCGGGCGCCGAGCCTGACTCCTCCGCCAGGCGCAGCCACGCACGAGCGTTGCCGATGGCGGCTGTCACCTTGGCCCGGTTGCGGACGATGCCGGGATCGGACAGCAGCCGGGCGGCATCGGCGTCGTCGTAGCCAGCGACGCGCGCCGGATCGAAGCCCTCGAACGCTCGGCGGTAGCCGTCGCGCTTGCGCAGGACGGTGATCCAGGCCAGGCCCGCCTGCGCGCCCTCCAGGCAGAGGAGCTCGAACAGCGCCCGCTCGTCGCGGAGCGGGACACCCCATTCGGTGTCGTGGTAGGCGACGTACAGCGGGTCGCTGCCCGCCCATTCGCAGCGCTGCGTCATCCCCGAATCATGGCGCCCAGCGGCTATCCTCAGGGGCGGTGAACGACGCTCAGGAGCGGATCCGCGTGCTGCTGGTCGACGACCACGAGGTGGTCCGCCGCGGGCTGCGCGGGTTCCTGGAGCTGCAGCCGGACATCGCGGTGGCCGGCGAGGCCGGCGACGGCGCGATCGGCGCCCGCATGGCCGCCGAGCTGAAGCCCGACGTCATCCTCATGGACCTGCTGATGCCCAATGTGGACGGGCTGACGGCCATCGGCAAGATCAAGCAGGCGGACCCGGAGATCGAGATCATCGCCGTGACCAGCTTCATCGAGGAGGAGAAGGTGACCGCCGCGCTGGAGGCCGGCGCATCGGGCTACCTGCTCAAGGACGCCGATGCCGAGGAGGTGGCTGCCGCCATCCGGGCCGCCCACGCCGGCGAGGTCCACCTGGACGCCGCGGTGGCGCGACTTCTGGCGCAGCGCATGCGCACCCGCCGCGACACGGAGCCGGTGGAGCCACTGACGGCGCGCGAGAGGGAGGTGCTGGCACAGCTCGGCCGCGGCGCGTCCAACAAGGAGATCGCCCACCAGCTGTCCATCACCGAGCGCACCGCGCGGACGCACGTCAGCAACATCCTCGGCAAGCTCGGCCTGGCCAGCCGCACGCAGGCCGCCCTGTGGGCGGTGGAGCACCGCCTGGTCGAACCCTGACGCGGAACCCGCGGGCGTGCCGCTCACGCAGAGAGGGCCCGCCAGGCGGGCCCTCTCCGAATGCGCCGTGGTTGGTCAGGCCGCGGCTGACCCGGTGCGGCCAAGTCCGAAGATGGACGCCTGCGCCTCGCGCAGCAGGCCCATCGGTCCACCGTGGACCCGGAAGACGTCGACGGTGATCAGCGCGATCAGCGCGACCTCCACGCCCTTGGCGATGTACGCCGTCGAGAAGTACGGGCCCTGGATGGCCCACGCCACGATCGTCAGCGCGGCATAGCCGGCCAGCATGATGCGTGGCGCCCAGCTGAAGCTGGCGATCAGCGGGTGCGGCGCCGCGGCGGCGACGACGTAGAGCGCTGCCAGTCCGGCGTAGCCCAGGCCGTTGAGCGTGAACAGCAGTCCACCGAGGTTCAGGTGGATCCAGCCGGTGGTCAGGGCCAGGGCCACGATGCCGACGGTCAGAGCGGCACCCACCGCTCGGGATCGGCTTGAGGCTCGGGTGGTTGCGTGCATGTGCGGCGTCTCCATCGGCTCATCTGTGTCGCGCCGCCTCCGTCGCGGCGTCACCCGAACCGTAGGCAGGGGCAAGCGCGCCTCCATCGGGCATGCGCCCAAGGCGGCCCATGGACGAATGACGTAGGTAAGGCCGATGCCGCCCGTTCTGCGTATCCTCCGCGCATGACGGCCGACTCCGAGCTGCTCCAGTCCGCGGTCACCGAGGTCGCCCGACTGCTCGACGCGGACGGAGCGATGATCTACCTGCTGGACGAGGCCAGCGGGGAGCTGCGATTCGCCCACGACGCGGGGATCACCGACCCCGAGGCGCGGCGCCTGATCCGTGACCTGACGCTGCCGGTCGGGATGGGCATGTTCGGCACTGCCGTGGCCAGGGGCCGCCTGACCGTCACCGACGACTATCCGGCCGACCGCCGCTTCACCCACTCGCCGGTCGCCGATCGCATCGTCCAGGCGGCGGGAATGCGGTCGATGGCGGTCGCGCCGCTCCTGGCGAACGGGCGCCCGCTCGGCGCGATGGGCGCCTACTCGTCGCGCCCCGCCGCCTTCAGCGAAGCCGAGATCGCGCTGCTGCGGGCGCTGGCCGACCATGCCGCCACGGCCATCGCCAACCAGCGGCTGATGGCGCAGCTGACCGCCTCGGAGCAGCGCTACCGCAACCTGGTGGAGGGCTCTCCCGATGTGGTGTGGGCCACCGACGCCGCGGGCAACTTCACCTTCCTGTCGGAGACGGTCGAGCAGCTCACCGGGCGGCGCAGCGACGAGCTGCTGGGCCGGCACTGGTCGGTGATCGTCGCGGCGGAGGACCGCGAGGAGTTCCAGCGCGTCTGGCGCGACTCGCAGCTCAGCGGCGACGAGGAGCGGCGCGCACGGTTCCGCATCCAGCGCGACGGCGGGGCCCTGGTCATCGCGGAGCTGCGTGGCCGCGAGCGGCTGGTCAACGGGCGTAGCGCCGGCGCCCATGGGTCCATCCGTGACGTGACCGACGTCGCGCGCCTCGAGCAGAGCCTTCGCAACCAGGCGGACGAGCTCGCGCTGCGCGTCGAGACCCAGAAGACGCTCCATGCCATCACCTCGCGCATCACGGCCATCCGCAACCCGGAGGAGGTCCTGCAGCAGGTCGTGGACGCGGCCCAGCGGCTGCTCGGGTCCGACGGCGCCCACCTCACCCTGCGCGACCCGGATGCGCCGATCCTGCGGCCGCACGTGATCGCCGGCGGCATGGATGAAGCGGCGCGGCAGTGGCTGGCCGGCATGGAGTTTCCCATCGGTGGCGGCATGAACGGCCTGGCCGCCGAGTCGGGCCGGCCGGTCTGGACGCACGACTACCTCGTCGACCCACGCATACCCCACACCGACGAGGACCAGGACGTCGCCAACCGGATGGGGCTGCGCGGCATGGCCGTGGCTCCGCTGCGGGCCCCGGGTGGCGAGGTGTTCGGCACTCTGGCCATCTCGTACGTGGAGCCGCGCGACATCGGCGACGACCAGATCCAGCTGCTCCAGGGGCTGGCGGACGTGGGTGCCATCGCCATCGCCAACGCGCGCCTGTACGAGCAAGTGGCCGAGTCCGAGCGGCGCTATCGGTTCCTGGTGGAGAACTCGCCGGACCTGATCTGGACCACCGACCGGGACGGTTACCTGACCTACCTGTCGGAGACGTGCCAGCCGCTCATCGGCTGGCGGCCTGAGGAGGTGGTGGGCAAGCACTTCTCCGAGCTGATCGCGCCCGAGTCGATGGCGGTGGTCATCGAGCACTGGCAGCGCGTCCAGGAGGAGCCGAACCGCCGTCAGCAGTACCGCCTGTCGCTGCTGCACAGGGACGGCTCGCATCTGCCCATGGAGATCAACGCCGTCGGGCGCATGATCGATGGCGCCTTCGCCGGAGCGCACGGCTCGGTCCGCGACATCCGGGAGCGCGAGCGGCTGGAGGCCGACCTTCGCCGCCAGGCCGCGGCACTGGCCGCCAACGAGGAGCGGGCCAACTTGGCGCGCGAGCTCCACGACTCGGTCACCCAGGCGCTGTTCAGCATGGGCCTAACCACCCGCGCCCTCGAGCTGCTGCTGGATCGGGACCCGGCGGCGGCCAGGGACAAGCTGGCGGAGCTGCGCGACCTGCAGAAGGACGCGCTGGCCGAGATGCGCGCGCTCATCTTCGAGCTGCGCCCGCAGGGGCTCGAGACCGATGGCCTGGTGCAGGCGCTGCGCAACCACGCCGCGGCCGTGCAGGGCCGCACCGGCATGGCCGTCAGCGTAGAGGTCGACTTCGCCGAGCGGCTCGCGCTGGACGTGGAGGAGTCGCTCTACCGCATCGCGCAGGAGGCGCTGCACAACGTCATCAAGCACGCCAACGCCGACCAGGCGTGGATCACGGTGCGAAGCGACGAAGGGCGGCTGCTCCTCACCGTCGAGGACGACGGCATCGGGTTCGATCCGGCGCGGGCGCCGCGAGGGCATCTGGGGCTGGTCAGCATGAACCAGCGCGCGGAGCGGATCGGTGCCGAGCTGGACATCGCGCCCCGGCCCGAGGGCGGCTCGCGCGTGCGCGTGGCCATGGCCCTGCCCTCGGCGCCGGCGCCCGAGCCGGCAGTCGCGTCGGCGGAATGACGTAGCGCGAATCGCACCCTTCCGCCGACGACTCTCGCGCTGACCGGGCCTACGATCCGCGTCATGACACTCGGCGAGCAGGGGGATCTGGACGGCCGCGGCCCGAGCGTCGCCGTGGTCGACGCCGACCGGCGCGTCCAGCAGTCCCTGGCCGAGGTGCTGCGGGTGGCCGGCGTCGACGTCGTCGGCACCGCGGGCGACGTTCGCTCCGCCCTCGAGCTGATCGGCGAGACACTGCCCTCGGCGGTGATCGTGGATCCTCGCCTGCCAGACCTGGACGCCGGCCGCGCCCTGATCTCCGGCGTGGCGCTGGGGTGGCCGTCGGTGCGCGTCGTGGTCATGGGCTGGGCCGATCGCGGCGAGACGCCGCTGCCCGACGTGGACGCCTACGTCTCCAAGTCCGCGCCCACCGAGGAATTCGTGTCGGCCGCCCTCGCCGCCTGCAACTGCTGAGCGCGGGCGGCGGGGTGGTGCGAGCGCGTGACCTCGGCATCGGTATCGGTATCGGCATCCTCGCCCCGGGGCCGCTGAACGCCATCACCGACGTGGCGGGCGTGCGCGTCGGGCACGCCACGCTGATCGACGGTGACGGCCCGCTGGTGGTCGGGAGCGGCCCGGTTCGTACCGGCGTCACCGTGGTGCTGCCGCACGAGGGCGACGTCGGCGTCGAGCCGATCTTCGCCGGCTCGCACACGCTCAACGGCAACGGCGAGCTGACCGGGTTGGAGTGGGTGCGCGAGTCGGGGATGCTCACCACGCCCATCGCCCTGACGAACACCCACAGCGTTGGCGTCGTGCGCGACGCACTGGTGGCCGCCAGCGTCCGCAAGGCGCCAGCCGATCGGCCGCGCTGGTCACTGCCGGTGGTCGGCGAGACGTGGGACGGCTACCTCAACGACATCGACGGCCAGCACGTGACCGCCGAGCACCTCTTCGCCGCGCTGCTCGACGCTCGCGGCGGCGCGGTGGCCGAGGGCTGCGTGGGCGCCGGCACGGGCACCAAGGCCTACGGCTTCAAGGCCGGCATCGGCAGCGCCTCGCGCTCGGTGGCGCCGGAGGACGGCGGCTTCACCGTCGGCGTCCTCGTCCAGGCCAACCACGGCACTCGGCAGCGGCTGGCGGTCGACGGCGTGCCGGTCGGCCGCGAGATTGGCTACGACGAGGTGCCGGGCGTGCCCTCCACAACGACCGCCCCGCCGGCCGCACCGCCGACCGCCGGCCGTGCCGAAGGTGGGGGCTCGATCATCGTGGTCGTCGCTACCGACGCGCCACTGCTGCCGCACCAGTGCCGCCGCCTGGCGCAGCGCGCCTCGCTGGCCATCGCCCGGGCGGGCGGTGGCGGCGAGCACTCCAGCGGTGACTTCGTCATCGCCTTCGCCACCGGCAATCGCGGCCTGCTCCCCGAGGACGCGTCCGCGACGCCCGCGACCATGGGCCTGACCATGCTCGTCGACGACCACGTCAACGATGTCTTCTGGGCCGCCATCGAGGCCACCGAAGAGGCCATCCTCAACTCGCTGCTGGCTGCCACGACCATGACTGGCCGCGACGGCATCACCATCCACGCCATGCCGCACGACCGCCTGCGCGAGGTCATGGACCGATACGGGCGGCGCCCCAGCTAGAGCCCGATGGCACGCCGGATGGCGCCGAGCTCCGGCTCCACCGCGGCCAGGCTGCCCTCCTCGCCGGCGACCACGTCCGGATCCTTCAGCCCGTGCCCGGTCAGCACGCAGACGACGCCCTCGGAGGCGTGCAGCCGCCCCTCGCGGGCCAGCCGCTCCACGCCGGCCACGCCGGCCGCCGAAGCCGGCTCGCAGAAGATGCCCTCCGTGCGCAGGATGCGCAGCTGCATGGACAGGATCTCGTCGTCATCGACCGCCTCGATCGTGCCGCCCGACTCGTCGCGGGCCGCCTCCGCGCCACGCCACGATGCCGGGTTCCCGATGCGGATGGCCGTGGCCGCCGTCTCCGGCCGCTCCACTGGCGCGCCGTTGACGATCGGCGCGGCGCCCGCGGCCTGGAAGCCCATCATCCTCGGCCGCCGGCCCCCCGGCGTCACGCCGGCCTCGGCGTAGCGGACGAATCCGGCCCACAGCGCCGTGATGTTCCCCGCGTTGCCGACGGGCAGCGCCACGGCCTCGGGCGACTCGCCCAGCGCGTCCACGATCTCGAAGGCGGCCGTCTGCTGTCCGGCCAGGCGATCGGGGTTGATGGAGTTGACCACGGCCGCGGCCCCCTCCTCGCCGAGCTGGCGCACGGCGTCCAGCGCCTGGTCGAAGCTGCCGTCGACCATGACCAGCCGCGCTCCGGCCGCCACCGCCTGCGCCAGCTTGCCGCGCGCCACCTTGCCGGCGGGCAACACCACGAAGCACGGAAGGCCCGCGGCCCCGGCGTACGCTGCCGCGGACGCACTCGTGTTCCCGGTCGAGGCGCACACCACGGCCGAAGCGCCCCGGGCCACGGCACGGTTGACGGCCAGCACCATGCCGCGGTCCTTGAAGCTTCCGGTGGGGTTCGAGCCCTCGACCTTCAGGAAGAGGCGGTCGAGGCCCAGCTCATCGCCGAGGCGGCGGGCGTGCAGGAGCGGCGTGCCGCCCTCCCCCAGCGTGACCGGAAACGACTCGCCGGGCTCGGCCAGCAGGTCGCGGTATCGCTCGAGGAGGGCCGGATCGGCGGTCAGCTGGTCAGCGCCTCGTGGACGATTCGCTCCTGCTCCACGGCGTGCGCCGCGGGATACCCCTCTGCCGGGCGCGATCGCTCCGGGCGGCTGATGTCGCCCATCGGGATGCGGAAGGGGACGAGGGGGCGGATCTTTGGCAGCACGAACTTGCGGGCGCCCATGTTGCGCGGCTCCTCCTGCACCCACGACACCCGCTGGGAGCCGGTGTAGCGCCCCATGACCGCGCCGAGCTCCTCGCTGGGGAACGGGTACAGCCGCTCGACCCGCACGATGGCCACGTCGCGGCGGCCCTCGCGCTCGGGGGAGCCGGCCAGGTCGTAGTACACCTTGCCGCTGCACAGGAGCAGGCGACGCACCTTGGCCGCCTTCGCATCGGTCGCGAAGCGAGGGTCGTCGAGGACGCTGCGGAAGCGCCCGGCAGCAAGCTCGGCCGGGGCGGATGCCGC
>DATADC010000117.1:0-10339 GCA_036258735.1 Candidatus Limnocylindria bacterium | reverse complement strand
ACGAAGCTGTCGCGGTCCACCAGCAGGTCCAAGCGCTCGCCGACGCTCATGCGGAAGTGATGGCCGCACGTCGGGCACACGCGCTGGTTGCGCTCCAGCTGCTTGTTGAAGATCTGCGACTCGCACGACGGGCACTTGGTCCAGGCATCGGTCGGCCCGTCACGGCGCCCCAGGGGGAACTTGATGCGCATCAGTCCGCCGCCTACCTCCAGCCTGCCCGATGCGGATGCCGCCGCGTCGAGCGCCACGCGAAGAAAGCCGTCACCGTGGCGCCGACAGCGGCCGATGAAACCGCGCCCGCCGCGATGAGCCGACCCGGACGCTCCGTGGCCTGCCGCACCAGCGTTGAGACGCGATTGCCGGCGCGCTCGACCCAGTCGTTCGCCGCCAGGCGCCGCGCGAGCGCGGCCTCGAAGCGCGGAGACGCGGGCACCGGGCGCAGCGAGCGGGCGAGGGTCTCGGCCACCGCCACCAGCGGCCGCAGCGCCGGATCGACGACCGGTCGCGCGCCGGTCAGCAGCATGTCCACGGCCTCGTCCAGCCGCTCGGGCGTGGAGCGGGTCGTCATCGGGTCACTCCTGTGGGGAAGCGGACATCCTATGACAACACCGCGCCGTCCGAAGCGTTACACCCAGGGCCGCGGGTTCGCGTCAACTTCTGCCCGACGTATCGGGTGCGGCGCCCGTAGTGGTCGGCTGGCGAGCCTCAGGCCAGGCGCGATGCCAGGTCGCGCAGCGCCCGATGCAGGAGGACCCGAACCGCGCCCGGCGAGCGGCCGAGAACCTGGCCGACCTCTGCCGACGAAAGGCCGTCGACGAACCGCAGCAGAACGACTTGACGCCGATCGGCTGGAAGCGTATCGAGCGCGGCCAGGACGCGCCGCAGCTCCTCGGCGCGCGTCACCAGGCCGGCCGGATCGGCGTCGGGCGCTGGCCGCTCGAACCCCTCGGGCATGGGTGCCGTCCTGCGCCTGGACCGAGAGCGGTGCGCATTGGCAACGGTGTTGTGCGCGATGCGGAACAACCAGGCGCGGAAGCCGGCGCCCTCGTCATGGAACGAGCCGAGCCCGGCGAGCGCGGCAAGGAACGTGCGCTCGGTGGCGTCCTCCGCATCGTGGTGGTCGCCCAGCTGGTAGAACGCGTATCCGTAGATTCGGTCGAGGTATCGGCGGTACAGGGTGCCGAATGCCGCACGGTCCGCCTGCGCGGCGCGCACGGCTTCCGCGTCGGGGTCGCCCAGGGGCGCGTTGCGCGGGTGACGGTCGCGTGCGCGCTCGGCGGTCATGCCGCTGCGCCCGCGGGGTCGCGCACGGCCACCACCTCGCCGACGGTCAATGCCAGGCGGCCGGCCGGCACGTCCAGCAGCAAGGCCCCGTCCTCGGCGACCCCGGCGGCCATGCCCTCCAGGCGCTCCTCCCCGACCTGCACCTCCACTTGCCGGCCGTCCAGCGCGGAGACCTCCGCGAACCGGGCGACCGGCGACGCGCCGGACTCCAAAGCGACGACCTCGCGGTCCAGCGCGTCGAGGAGCGTGGCGAGGAGCGCCACGCGGTCGAGCTCGGGGCCGGCCAGGTCCGCCAGCGAAGTTGCCCGCTCGACGATCTCGGCAGGCATCTCCGCTCGGCGCCAGTTCACGTTGATGCCGATGCCGACCACGGCGTCAGCCAGCCGGTCGTCGGCGAGCGCGGTGTCGACCAGGAGCCCGGCGACCTTGAGACCATCGCCTGTGACCACGTCGTTCGGCCATCGCAGCAGCAGCCCGGCACGCGGCACCGCTGCCTCACACGCGTCGCGCGTGGCGACGGCGGCGGCAATGCCCAACAGCCCGGCTCGCGCCGGCTCGATCCGCGGCCGAAGCGCAACGCTGACCATCAGGTTGTGACCCGGCGGCGACAGCCACTGTCGTCCGCGGCGCCCCCGCCCCGCCGACTGATGATCGGCGACCACCGCCCGCCCTTCGCCACCTGGCTCGGCCAGGGCCTCGCGCGCGCGATCGTTCGTCGAGCCGAGGCTGCCGTGGTGCTCCACGGTGTGCCCCACGCGCCTGCCGGAAACGGCGGCGCGGCTCCACGCTGAGGCATCGGTCATCGGGCAATTATGGCCCGTGCGGTCCACCCGCCCGGCGGGGGCATCGGTGCCGTAGGCGTGGGTTACACTCGCCGTCCGATGAGCCAGGTCGCCGTCGATCCCGCCACCGAGTCGCCGGCCACCCGGGACCGCGTCTTCTCGGGGATCCAGCCGTCCGGAGCGTCCCACCTGGGCAACTACCTCGGTGCGCAGGTCAACTACGTGGCGCTCCAGGACGAGTACGACGCCATCTACGGGATCGTGGACCTGCACGCCATGACGACCGTGCACGACGGGGAGCAGCTGCGGGAGCTCACCCGCGAGATGGTGCTGGACCTGCTGGCCGTTGGCCTGGATCCGGAGCGCTGCGCCATCATCCGCCAGTCGGACTTTCCCGAGCACTCCGAGCTGATGTGGATCTTCGACACCGTCGTCCCGGTCAGCTGGCTGGAGCGCAACCCGACCTACAAGGAAGCCCGCGCCGAGGGCAAGGAGAACAGCAACGGGTTGCTGACCTACCCGGTGCTCCAGGCCGCGGACATCGTCATCTACAAGGCGTCGCGCGTACCCGTGGGCAAGGACCAGGCCGCGCACCTGGAGCTCTCGCGCGAGATCGTGCGCGCCTTCAACCGCCGCTACGGCGACATCTTTCCCGAGCCCCAGGCCGTCTTCACCGATGCGCCGGTGGTGCTCGGGACCGATGGTGCCCGCAAGATGAGCAAGAGCGCCGGTAACACCATCCCCATCTTCGCCGAGCCCGATGAGATCCATCGGCTGGTGATGAGCATGGTCACAGACCCGCAGCGCATCAAGCGCACGGACCCCGGCCGCCCCGAGGTCTGCAACGTCTGCCAGCTGCACCGCTTCTTCGGCGGCGACTACCTCCAGATCCAGGACGGCGAGCGCACCGCGCGGACCGGCTGCGTGGAGACCAAGCAGCTGCTGGCCGAGCGGATCGTCGAGTTCTTCCGCCCGATGCGCGAGAAGCGGCAACGCCTGGCGGCCGATCCGGCCCACGTCGAGGAGGTGCTGGCCGCGGGCTCCGCCAAGGTGCGGCCGATCATGGAGGCAACCATGGCCGAGGTGCGGACGGCGGTGGGCATCGGTCCAGGCCGGCGGGGATGACATGACGCGCACAACCGCGGGCGTCCTGCGCAGCCGGGAGCGCCGCTGGCTGCTCGCCTTCCTGATCCTCGGCTCGGCCTACTTCGGCCTGCTCCTGCTCCAGATGGCGCTGGCCTTCCTCGGAAGCTTCAGCCAGATCATCCTGATCGTCTTCCTGGCATGGCTGCTGGCTTTCGTCATGTCGCCGGTGGTCCGATTCCTGGACGAATGGGTGCCCCGGGCGGCGGCCGTGGTCGTGGCCTACCTGTTCGCCCTGGTGCTGCTGGGATTCGTCCTCTTCTACGTCGGTTCGTCGATCACGCGGGAGGTGACGGAGGTCACCCGGGAGTTCCCCCAGACCGCCGTGGACATCGAGGCGCGGCTGGCGGGCTACCAGCAGGGGCTGGGGCTGGAGCGGCTCCAGATCGACCTGGTGGAGGTCTTCCAATCCGCGCAGCGGCAGGTGGGAACGCTCGCCGGCGACGTGTTCGACCAGGCGGAGGTCGTCGCCGGCGCGACGCTGGCAACCCTCGGCTCGCTGGTTCTGATCGTCATCCTCTCGCTGTACATGCTGCTCGATAACGAGCGGATCCGGGCCAAGATCATCCGCGTCGTCCCGCGCCGGTATTCCGACGAGGTGTCGCTCTTCGAGCGCAGCGTGGCGCGCGCCTTCGGCGGATTCCTGCGGGCGCAGCTGCTCCTCGCCGTGATCCAGGCCGTGCTGGTGATGGCCATCGGCCTCGCCTTCGGCATGCCCTACCTGTTCCTGGTGGCGACGCTGTCCACGCTCGCCATGCTTATTCCCTTCTTCGGGCCACCTCTGGCGCTCATCCCGCCCATCGTCGCGGCCTGGATCTACGTCCCCGACTGGTTCCTGCCGATCACCCTCATCCTGGTCGCGGTCCAGACCGTGATCGTCAACTGGCTCCAGCCTCGGCTCATGCACGGGGCGCTGGGCATCCACCCCATCCTCGTGCTGGTAGGACTGCTCATCGGGGCACAGGTGGCCGGCGTGTGGGGCGCGCTGTTCGGGATCCCGGTCATCGCGGTGCTGAACGTGTTCCTCAACCTTCTCCTGTGGTCGGAGCTGCCGAACGCGGCCCTGCCCGAGGAGGAGCAGCTCGAGGACGTGGCCGAGGCGACCATGGTCAAGGTCGAGCGCGAACAGATGAGCGACGAGACGCACCCCCACATCCACGTGCACCGCTCGCTGCGCGAGGACGGGAGCGAGGAGATCGACCTCGTCGTCGACCCGCGCGAGGGCACCTGATACGCGCGCACGCACGAATCGAGCGCTTCGGCCGCCCGATACATCGGCGATTTGACGCCTGGTGGAGGTCTCCGGCGCATTCTGCCCGATCTGCCGGGCAAGCTATCCGAGCTATCCGAGGTCCAGCGCGAGGTGCCGGCGGCCGGCGCCATCCACCGCCTCGAACACTGACACGCCGAAGACATGCTGGACCAGCTCGCGCTTGAGCACCTCGGCCGGTGCCCCGTCGGCGACGACCCGGCCGGCGGCGAGCAGCACGATCCGCGGGGCAAACGCGGCGGCTAGGTTCAGGTCGTGGAGCACGGACAGCACCGCGAGACCACGCTGCGCCCGCAGACGCGTGATGGCGGTCAGCAGCGAGACCTGATGCCCCAGGTCGAGGTGCAGCGTCGGCTCGTCCAGCAGCAGGAGGTCCGGCTCCTGGGCCAGTGCCATGGCCACGAGCGCACGCTGGCGCTCGCCGCCGGACAGCTCGTCGGCGAACCGATGCGCGAGGTCGAGCGCCTCGGCCTCCACCAGCGCTCGGCGCACGGCGCGCTCGTCATCCGAGGTCGAGGCGAACAGCCCCCGCGCATGCGGGGCGCGCCCCATCTCCACCAGCTCGGCGACCCGGAATCCGGCCGGCAGCTCCAGATGCTGCGGCAGCACCGCCACTCGGCGGGCCAGCGCCTGGCGGTCCCAGTCGCTGATTCGTCGCCCGTCGAAGGTCGCCTCGCCAGCGTCCGGCCGTAGCTGTCCAGAGAGGATGCGCAGCAGCGTCGTCTTGCCGCTGCCGTTCGGGCCCAGCAGCGCCACCAGCTCCCCGGCATGGATCGTGAGGTCCACGCCATGCAGCACCTCTCGGCGTCCGCCGCCGGGGAGCCTGTAACCGAAACCCACGCCCGCGAGCCTCGCCAGTTCAGCGGTGGCCACGCTCATGCCACCACCACCGCTCGCGACCGCCGCAGCAGGTAGAGGAAGAACGGCGCGCCGATCAGCGCGGTGATGATCCCCACCGGCACGCCTCCACCCGGGAGCAGCCGCGCGCCGAGGTCGGCGAGTGCGAGCAGCGCGGCGCCAAAGAGCAGGCTCGCCGGCAGCAGCAGCCGATGGTCCGGCCCGATCGCCAGCCGCAGCAGGTGCGGCACTACCAGCCCAACGAAGCCGATGGTCCCCGAGATCGCGACAGCGGCTGACGTTGCCAGCGTGGCGAGCATGGTCAGCGCGAGCTTCTCGCGCTCCACGTCCACGCCGAGCGTCGCCGCTTGGCCCTCGCCGAGCAGGAGGAGGTTGAGCCGGCGCCATCGGGCGAGCAGGAGCGCGAAGCTGACCGCCAGCAGAGGCGCCGCGAAGCCGAGCTTGGCCCACGACGCATCGGCCAGCGAGCCCATCAGCCAGCTGAAGACGGCCGCCAGCGCGTCGCCGGACAGGAACATCAGCAGCGCCACGACTGCGGCCAGCACGGCGGACACTGCGTACCCGGTGAGGAGCAGGGTTACGACCGGCACGCGGCCTCCGGTGCGCGCCACGGCGAACACCAGCAGGACCGTGCCGAGCCCGCCGACGAAGGCCAGCAACTGGACGACCCCGAGGCCGAGCCATGCCGTCCCTGCACCGATGGCCAGCGCCGGCAGCACCAGCGGGAAGACGATGCCCACCACCGCGCCCAGGCTCGCCCCGGCCGCGGTCCCGATGATGTAAGGGTCGGCCAACGGGTTGCGCAGCAGCGCCTGGAACACCGCACCAGCCAGCGCCAGGCCGCCGCCGACCAGCATCGCGGTCACCACCCGCGGCAGGCGTAGTTCGAAGATGATGGTGGCGTCCGTTGCGGCCCAAGTCTCCGTTAGCGGGAGGCCCAGCAGCCGCGTCCCGAGGATGCCCAGCGTGTCCAGTGGCGCCACGGCCACGCTGCCTGCGGCCAGCGCCATGACGCCCACGACCAGCAGGACAAGTGCGCCGCCGCCCAGGACCGCCGCCGCGCGTCCGATCGACGGTCCGCGGAGGAGCGCACCCTCAGCCCCGGCCACGCGCGGGGAGGCGGTAGCACCGGTCGCCATCAGTCGAACGCCTCCGGATGGATGGCGGCAGCCAGCGCCGCAAGCCCTTCCACGATGCGTGGGCCCGGGCGGGTGATGAGGATGTCCTCCGGCATCGGAATCACCCGATCCGTCTGAACCGCGGTCATGCCGCCCCAGCCCCGCCGGTTCGCCACCGCTTCAGGCGTGATGGTCGGGTCATAGGCGGCGTCGCCGAGGAGGATTAGCTCAGGGTCGGCCGCGACCAGGTCCTCGAGCTGGATGGCGGTGGTCACCGCGTCGCCAGTGATGGGCTCACCGCCGGCCGTGTCGATCAGCGCGGCGAGGAACGAGTCCTCGCCGGCGGTGTAGATCTCGCCGCCAAAGACACCGACCTCGTAAAACGTGCGGGGCCGTTCCTCCCCCTCGACCGCCTCCTCGACGGCGGCCACGCGCTCGCGCATGTCGGCCACGATCTCTGCCGCCTCGGATTGGCGGTTCAGCGCCTCGCCGATGAGCCCGATGTCGGCGTAGACCTCCTCCAGCGACTCCGGATACAGGACCACGACGTCGAAGCCAAGCTCCTGGAGGGCCTCGATGTCCGCGGTCGGCGTCAGCTCGTTACCGGCCGCCAGGATGAGGTCCGGCTCGAGGTCGACGACGGCCTCGCGATCCACGGCGGCGAAGCCGGCGACGTTCGGCACGTCGTCGAGGGCATTGGTTACGTCGGCCGGGAAGCCGTCGCGGAAGTCATTGACGCCGACGATGCGGTCGCAGGCACCCACCGCGCACACGATCTCGGTGTTCGACGGGGCGAGGCTGACGACGGCGTCCGGCTCAGCCTCGATGGTGACCTCGCGGCCGGCGTCATCGGTCAGGGTGAGTGGGTAAGCGGTGCCCTCGGAGGGCGGGGCGCTGGGGCCGAGCGAAACCGTGAGCGAGCCGGGGGCTTCACTCGCCGGCCGCGCTGCGCCCTGCCCGCAGGCAGCCAGCAGGACGGCCAGGACCGGGATGCACGAGAAGCGAAGACGGTGAGCCATGGTGATGCCGTTCCCTTTCACACGAGGGTTCTGACATCGCGACCTGGCTGGGCGACCTGGCTCCCGCGGCTCGCGCCGCGGATACAGTTGCGGGACAGCGCCGGCCTCTCACCGGCTTCGCCATTTACCCGCCGGCCTTTCGGCGGCGGCACCCGTCGCGGTCTTCGATTGGTGTACCGATGCTAGCACTCCGGCCCACGAGTTCGGCTGTGCTCGCCGTACCTGCGGCACGCGAGTGCCCGAACTAGTCAGCGGTTGCCGGTCATCGATTGACTCAGTTCGAGCCAAGGCGATCCCGCAGGGCGCTATCCATACCTTCCGGCGAAGCGCGTTTTGCAAGGCGATGACGAGTCGGTCTTCTGACGGGGCCGGGAGGCCGACTACGAAGACAGCTTCGTCGCCTTCACGGGGCACGACTTCGCGCACCTCGCCCGTGACTCCATGCTCGCCGAAGATCGCGAGCAACTCGGACTGTGTTGGATCCATCCGAAGTGTGTTGCACTGGGAGCGAGTGAAAGCATGGTGAAAATACGCCACAGCGCGACCGAGAAGGCCCGCCGGCCAAGGGGCTGGGGCGGGCCTCTGATGCGGGGAGAGCCGCGGAGTTAAGCCGGGGCCGCGACCTCGGTGCGGCCGTAGAGCGGCGTCTCGCGGGAGGCATCGGTCAGCATCGGGTCGAGCATCTTCTGGATCGCTAGCGTGTGGGTGCACCCACCGGCCGACTCGAAGAGGTGGCAGTCACAACGCCACTGGTCGGCGTCGAGGCTGATCGAGTGCGAGCTGTTGTCGCCGGCGAACGTGGCGGACAGGCTCTGGATCTTCACCCGATCGGGCTCATGCGCATAGCGCATTGCCTTCTCGACCTTGCCGATCATGCTTGAATGCACGTCGCGTCTCCTCCCGGCGCCGGCATCCGGCGCCGTCTATGCGGCGCCCGTCAGTCGGTCCTGGCGAGCCGCTCCTTCAACATCGCCAACAGTGTAACTGGGGTCGGATCGGTCTGGTAGAGGATCGCGAGATACACGCTGACCAGGTCGCCCAGGGCCACGCCGGTCAGCGTTCGCGCCAGGGCCGATGGGCCTTCGGCCCAAACGGTGCTCCGGTTGGTGGCCCGCTCGCCCAGCAGCTCCTCGACCACCCGATAGCGCTCCGCGATGGCCTGCGCCTCTTCCTGCTCGCGCAGTTCGACCACGTACAGCGCATCCGATAGCTCGCGCGGGTTGAGGCTGCCCTCGATGGCGTTGTGGTTGGCCTCCGGCATCGGCTCGTACATGGCCCAAGACTTGGCGTTCTCGTTGAGCTGCGTCTTCCACCGATGCGCCACGGGGTGCATCGCGCCCGCGCCGTACACGACCGGGATGCGTCCGAAGATGGCCCACGCGAGCTGCTTGGCCTGGTTGGCGTCGGTTGGGACCGATGGCGCGTTGCGCTCCAGTAGCGCCTCGAGCGCCTCGACGGCCGGGCCGAACGGATCCGGCTCGGCCAGTAGCTCGGCACGGACCAGCAGCTCGTGGACGAGGCCGAGCGAGAAGCCGACCGCGGCCCGGGGCTGGCCGGACTGCTCGTAATGGAGGTACGGCGTTCGGTCTGCCTCTGCCTGGCGGCCCAGCGCCCCGCCGGTGCTGACAACGACCAGCGGGATCTCCCGGCGACGCGCCGCGCTGGCACCGGAGAGCGTCTCAACCGTTTCGCCCGAGTGGCTGGCGGCGATCGTCAACGTCCGCGGGCCGGCCCAGGCCGGCAGTCCGTAGTCGCGGTGGACCAGCAGCGGGACCTTCAGCCGGTCGCCGGCAAGCCCGGCCACCAGCTCGGCGCCGATGGCCGAGCCGCCCATGCCCAGCAGAAGCACTGCGTCCACCTCGCGGTGGCGCTCGTCAAGCTCCACCGACGCTGCCACGCGGCGGGCGAGGGCCAGCTGGCGAGGCAGCTCGCGGACGCGGCCGAGCATGTCGGAGACGTCGATGCGCCGGAGGACGTCGGCGTCGTCGAGGGTGATGGCCTCGTCGAACTGCGGCGGCGACTCGCCGTCGTCGGTTCCCGCCGCGTCGGGGCGGCGGCCCGGCTCCTCGTCGGGGTGCTTGTAGCCGAAGAAGTCGCGTGCGTCCATGTCGCTCAGGCCGCGGCTACCGGGGCCGTCGCCAGGCGGCGGCCCTCCTCCAGCAGCACCTCGACGTCGGCAGGGCTGCGGGCCTCGACATAGATCCGCAGCAGCGCCTCCGTCCCGCTGAAGCGGAGCAGCAGCCAGGAGCCGTCGTCGCGGTAGAACTTGAAGCCGTCCTTGGTCTCCAGCGGCTGGCGGCGCTCGACCGCCACGCCGGCCAGCGACTCCGGCGCCTCGTGCTCGAGGCGGGCCAGCGTATCGGCCTTGACGGCGTCGTAGCCGTCGCGGCTGAAGCGGATGTCGATCCGGTTGTAGTACGACGGGCCGGCGAGCGCTTGCAGCTCGGCCAGTACCTCCGAGGCGCTCTTGCCCTTCGTCAGCCACAGGTCGATCAGGAAGAGGCCGGACGCCAGGCCGTCGCGCTCGGGGATGTGCATGCCGAAGCCGAAGCCGCCCGATTCCTCGCCGCCGATGACCGCATCGGTCTCGCGCATCTTGGGACCAACGTACTTGAAGCCGACACCGGTCTCGTACGCCTGCGTGCCATAGATCTCGGCCAGGCGCGGCGCCATGGACGTGGTGGTGACGGTGTAGACCGCGGGACCGATCTGGCCGCGCACCTCGAGCAGGTACCAGTACAGCAGGCCGTAGACCTGGAGCTGGTTGACGAAGATGCCCTCCTCGGTGGCCATGCCGACCCGGTCGGCGTCCCCGTCGAACGCAATCCCGATGTCAGCGCCCCAGCGCGGGATCTCCTCCAGCCA
>DATADC010000116.1:0-13801 GCA_036258735.1 Candidatus Limnocylindria bacterium | reverse complement strand
CTCCGATCCCGCAGTCCCCCACGGACTGAATCCCGGAGGAGCGGTGCTCTTGGACTTCCCGATCGTTGCGCCAGTCCTGGACGGACTGTGGGCGGACGGAGGCCTGCAGCTTAGCCGGCGCTGACCACACGCTCGCCGGGGACCCAACGATCTCGGCCTTCCGGCGTCTGCTCGTCTCGGTACACGCAGCCCGAGTGCGCGACCAGCCGCGCGCCGGCCTCATCCGCCTCCATCCAGGCCTCGCCTACGTCGATGGGCTTACCGCATAGAGCGCAGGTGCGGGAGACCTCCATCGGCCGACCATACCGCCTGCGTCGGCATCGGTCCAGACTCTGTACGGGGACTAGCCGGACTCTGGGTCGGTGGGCGGTTCCTTGCCGGGCTCGCCCTCGTCGCGCTCGCCCATGGTGTCTCCCGTCACGCTCGTGGCGGTGGGGCCGTCCTCGTTGTAGAGGCCGCCCGATTCGGCTGCGGACGCGCCGTAGCTCTCCTCGTCGATCTCGTCCGCCGGCCTGGGTGCACGGTCTTGCTCGTCCATGCCGGCCCGATGCGGCATTCGGCGTGCCACCGCACTGGCGGGCTGGCAACCCTGGCCCGGAATGAGACGCCGGCCTGTGGCCGGAGTATCCTCGACCCTCGGACTTCAGGAACGAGGCGATATCAAGATGACTCAGCTGGCAGAGCGCGGGCCATCGGCCCGCACCGAGCTCGAGCGCGTCAACCACTGGATCGGCGGCCGGCGAGTGGAGGGCGGCAGCGGCCGACGGGGGCCGGTCTACAACCCGGCCACCGGCGCGCTGGCTCGCGAGGTGGACTTCGCCTCGGTCGAGGAGGTCGACGCCGCGGTGGCCGTCGCCCGCGACGCGTTCGCCGCGTGGCGTGCCGCATCGCTCAGCAAGCGGACGGACGTCATGTTCCGCATCCGCAACCTGGTGGACCAGCACAGAGAAGAGATCGCCGCCATCCTGACCCGTGAGCACGGCAAGGTGCGCACCGACGCCCTGGGCGAGGTGCAGCGGGGCCTGGAGAACCTCGAGTTCGCCTGCGGCATCGCCAACCTGCTCAAGGGCGGCTTCAGCGAGCAGGCCTCCGGCGGCGTGGACGTCTACCAGATCCGCCAGCCGCTGGGCGTGGTGGCCGGCATCACGCCGTTCAACTTCCCCGCCATGGTGCCGATGTGGATGTTCGCCAACGCCATCGCCTGCGGCAACGCCTTCGTGCTCAAGCCGTCCGAGAAGGACCCCTCCGCATCGGTCTACCTGGCCGAGCTGATGAAGGAGGCGGGACTGCCGGACGGCGTCTTCAACGTGGTGCACGGCGATAAGGTGGCCGTGGACCGCATCCTCGAGCACCCCGATATCGCGGCCGTCTCCTTCGTGGGCTCCACGCCCATCGCGCGCTACATCTACGAGACCGGCACGAAGCACGGCAAGCGCGTCCAGGCCCTGGGCGGCGCCAAGAACCACATGGTGGTCCTGCCCGATGCCGACATCGACATGGCCGCCGATGCCGCCGTCTCGGCTGCGTACGGCTCCGCCGGCGAGCGCTGCATGGCGATCAGCGTGGTCGTGGCGGTGGGCGACGTGGCGGACCCGCTGGTGAACGCCATCGAGCAGCGGCTGCCGAAGATCAAGGTCGGTCCCGGCACCGAGGAGGGGGTCGAGATGGGGCCCCTCATCACCCGGGAGCATCGGGATAAGGTGGCCTCGTTCCTAGAGAGCGGCGTGGCGCAGGGCGCGACGCTGCGCGCCGACGGGCGCCAGCACGTGCTCTACTCGCAGGACGACGGCGGGTTCTTCCTGGGCGTTTCGCTGCTGGACAACGTGCAGCCCGAGATGGAGTGCTACCGCAACGAGATCTTCGGGCCGGTCCTGGAGATCGTGCGCGTGCCGACATACACCGATGCCGTGCGCGTGATCGAGCAGAACCCCTTCGCCAACGGCACCGCGATCTTCACCCGCGACGGTGGAGCGGCACGCCAATTCCAGTTCGACATCCCGGTCGGCATGGTGGGCATCAACGTGCCGATTCCCGTCCCGGTGGCCTACTACTCGTTCGGGGGCTGGAAGTCGTCCCTCTTCGGCGATCTGCATATGTACGGGCCGGAAGGCGTGCAGTTTTACACGAGGGCCAAGGTCGTCACCGCCCGCTGGCCCGATCCGGCGACGTCCCAGGTGGACCTGGGCTTTCCGCAGACCCGCTGAGCGGGCCGATGACGGACAAGTTCGAGACGCTCGCCGTGCATGCCGGCCACGAGCCGGACGAGGCCACCGGCGCGGTTGTGCCGGCGATCCAGATGAGCACGACCTTCAAGCAGGACGGCGTCGGCGGAACGCGGGCCGGCTTCGAGTACGGCCGCAGCGACAATCCCACGCGGCGCGCGCTCGAGCGGGCAATCGCCAGCCTCGAGGGGGCGTCCCACGGCTTCGCCTACGCATCGGGCCTGGCGGCGACGCAGAACATCCTGTACCTGACCGAACCGGGCGACCGAGTGGTCATCTCCGACGACGTGTATGGCGGAACCTGGCGCCTGGCCGACAAGGTCTGGAGCCGATACGGTGTCGCGGCCGACGCCGTGGACCTCACGGATCTCGATGCGGTGGAGCGGGCCATCGCGGGGGAGGGCCGGCCCGCCCGGCTGGTGTGGATCGAGACGCCCACCAACCCGCTCCTCAAGGTGGCCGACATCGCCGCGGTGGCCGCCATGGCGCGGGACGCAGGCGCCGTCACGGTGGTCGACAACACCTTCGCCACGCCGTACCTGCAGCGGCCGCTTGAGCTCGGCGCCGACGTGGTGCTCCACTCGGCGACGAAGTACCTCGGCGGCCATTCCGACGTGATCGGCGGCCTGCTGGCCACCAGCCGCGACGACCTGGCCGAGCGGCTTCGGTTCCACCAGAACGCGGCTGGGGCCGTTCCCAGCCCGTTCGATTGCTTCCTGGTGCTGCGCGGCCTGCGCACGCTGGCCGTCCGCATGGACCGCGCCACGGCCAACGCGCGCGCCATCGCGTTCTGGCTCAACGGTCGGCCGGAGGTAGGCCACGTCAACTGGCCGGGCCTGCCCGAGAGCCCGTACCGGGAGGTCGCGGAGCGGCAGATGCGCCTGCCCGGCGCCATGGTCAGCTTCGAGCTCAACGCAGAGCTGTCAGTTGCCGAGCGCTTCGTCGCGGCCACCCGGCTGTTCACGCTGGCGGAGTCGCTGGGCGCAGTGGAGTCGCTGATCGAGCTGCCGGCGGCCATGACCCACGCGTCGGTGGCCGACTCGCCGCTGGCCGTCCCGGCCGGGCTGGTGCGGCTGTCCGTCGGCATCGAGGCCGCTGACGACCTGATTGCCGATCTCGAGGCTGCCTTCGTTTCCGCCGCCGTGCCGGCCGCCGTCTAGCGGCATGCCGACCCGGCTGCCAGCGCCGGACCCGCTGAGCGGGCGGCTGACCATCGGTTTCAAGACAACTCCCACCGACGTCACCTGGCAGGCGCTGGACGAGACCTGGGCGGCCGCCGGCGAGGAGCCGATCCTGGCCGCCGGGTGGATGGCCGACCACCTCACCGATGCGACGCGCGAGCGTGGGGGCCAGGCGTGGGAGGCCTTTACGCTGATGGCCTCGCTCGCCCACCGTGTGCCGGGCAAGTGGCTCGGCCAGGCCGTGCTGGCCAACACCTTCCGCCATCCGGCCGTGCTGGCCAAGCAGGCCACGGTCATGGACCACGTTACCGGGGGACGCTTCATCGTGGGGCTCGGCGCGGGCTGGCACGAGGGCGAGCACGAGGCGTTAGGCATCCCGCTGCCGCCGATCGGTGAGCGCATCAGCCGGCTGGAATCGGCGGTCGAGGTGCTTCGGGCGCTCTTCTCCGCCGAGGCGCGGCACGAGCCCGGCGTCAGCCTCGACGATCCGTTCTACCCGCTGCGGGGCGCCGTCAACGATCCGCCGCCGGCCAACGCCGACGGCCCTCCGATCTGGCTCGGCGGCCAGAAGCGGCGTGGCATCGTGCTGGCCGCGCGCGCCGGCAGCGGCTGGGTCATGCCCGGCAACCGGGCTGGCGACCTTGGATACTTGGTCGACAGGCGTGACGCCGTGCTGCGGGCGCTGGAAGCCGCTGGACGGGACCCCGCAGGTTTCACGTTCGCGGCCCAGGTCGTCACCGGGTCCAGCGCCGAGGACCGCCGGCGCGCGGTCGACGAGGGACGGCGCATGGTCGAGGCCGGCGCTCAGCACGTCATCCTGGCCCTGGTCCCGAAGCTCGGTCCGGACAACCTGCGCGCCGTGGTACGCGAGGTGGCGGAGCCTCTGGCGGAGGCAGTCGTCGCGTGACAGACCCCCACGAGGAAGTGCCGCAGCTTCCGGAGGGCGGCCCTACCGAGCTGGCTGAGGGCCGCGACGGCGAGCTGGTCGAGCGCCTCTCCACCGGCACAGCGACGCTACTGCTCGTCTGGCTGGTGGGCATCGGCGCCGCCAGCGCGCTCCTGGCAGCCTGGGTTTTCGCGGCCGCCTTCATGGCCCAGCGCCTGGGTCCGGATGACCTCTTCAGCGGGATTGGCTTCTACATCGCCCTGTTCGGGGCAGCGGGACCGACGCTGCTGTGGCTAACCGGCCGAGCCCAGGGCCATTCGCTGCCGTGGTTTGCCTGGACCGCCGCCAAGATCGGCCTGCTGATGATCGGCGGCACCATCGCGATCGGCGTGGTGGGGGTGGTGATGCTCGGCGGTCGTCTGGGCGGCGGGGCGCTGACTGCCGCGCTGGCGCTCATCGGCCTCACGCTGGTGCTCTCGCTGATGTGGGCGCTGGCCGTCTGGTCGGCCGATCGCTACATCGCTCGCGCGCGGATAGAGGGCGAGACGCGCCGGGATTGAGGCTTAGACCGTGTAGGTCCTGAGCGGCTCCGCGATCTCCAGCGGCCCGTCGTAGATGGCGCCCGCCTCGCGCATTGCCCACTCGCCGCCGTCGGGCAGCGGGATGTGGGTCAGCAGCAGCCGCTTGGAGCGGGCGTTGCGGGCGACGAGCGCCGCCTCCCCAGGCAGCAGGTGCCCGCGGCTCTGCGGCTCGGGGTCGTCTTCGGACAGGTCGCGCAGTGCCGCCTCGCACAGGAACAGGTCGGCGGTGTCCGCCAGGCGCGGAAGCGCCGGGCAGGGGCCTGCGTCGGCCGAGTAGGAGAAGACCCGGTCCGGGTCCTCGTCGGGCCCGCGGGCCGTGACCCGAAAGCCCCAAGTGCGCACGAAGTGCTGCGTCTCGTCCGGCTCCAGCCGCAGGTTGCCGATCTCGATCGGCCGCTTGCCGTCGTGCTCCAGGAAGATGAAGCTCTTGTCGAAGAAGTTGGCGTAGCCCGATCCCAGCGCCAGCTCGGACAGCTGCGCCATGGATCCCGGCGGCACGATTACCAGCAGGCGGTGCTTGGCGACGTCGATCCACGGGTACGAGTAGCGCAGCGTCACCAGGTCCAGGCAGTGGTCCGTATGCATGTGGCTGATGACCACCGCATCCAGCTCGTCGGGGGTGTTGCGGCGCAGCAGCTGGGCCACCACCCCCGGACCGATGTCCATCATGATCCGCGAGCCGCCGCCCTCCAGCAGGTAGCCGGCGCACGCCTCGCCGGGGTTGGGACGGGCCGGCGAGCGGCCCAGGACGGTCAGCTCCATGTGGGGGCCGATGTTAGGGCCGGGTTGCCGCCGTCCGTGTCCGATATCGGACTGCACTCAGTCCAGGAACGTCCCCATGTTGCGCTCGCTGCGCGAGCGTAACGGACACCGAACGGCGTTCTGCTGTCCCTTCTGCTCGTGGGGAGAGCGCGGCGGCGAACCGAGCGCCTTGGCCGGCGCTTCCTTGTCCGTTGTGCTCGCCAGGAGAGCGCCTCCGGCCTCGTGGCCGGGCAAGCCCTAGCGCTGGTCGATCGGGACGTACGCGCGCTCGGTCGGTCCGGTGTACACCTGCCGCGGGCGGCCGATCTTGGTCTCCTTGGAGGCGATCATCTCTCGCCATTGGGCGATCCAGCCCGGGAGCCGCCCGATGGCGAAGCAGTTGGTGAACATGTTCTTCGGAAAGCCAATGGCGGCGTAGATCAGCCCCGAGTAAAAGTCGACGTTGGGGTAGAGCTTGCGCTGCACGAAATACTCGTCGTTGAGTGCGACCTCCTCGAGCTTGAGGGCGACCTCGAAGAGGGCGCCATCGGCCTCGGTGGCGGCCAGCACGCGGTCGGCGGCCTTCTTGATGATGGTGGCCCGCGGGTCGAAGTTCTTGTAGACGCGGTGGCCGAAGCCGGGAAGCTTGAAGGTCGAGTTCGGATCCTTGGCCAGCGCCACGTAGCGGCTGACGTCGCCACCACTGGCCACGATTCGCTCCAGGGTGTTGATGACCGCCTCGTTGGCACCGCCGTGCAGTGGCCCCCACAGGGCGTCGATGCCGGCGCTGATCGACGCATACATGTTGACGTGGGTGCTGCCGACCATTCGCACCGTGGCGGTGGACGCGTTCTGCTCGTGGTCGGCATGCAGGATGAGGAGCAGGTCCAGCGCCTCGGCCACCTCGGGCTTGACCTCGTACGGCTCCGACGGGACCGCGAACATCATGTGCAGCAGGTTGGCCGAGTAGCCGAGGTCGTTGCGTGGGTAGACGTAGGGCTGCCCGATCGCCTTCTTGAACGACCACGCGGCCAGGGTCGGCAGCTTGGCGATGAGGCGCAGCGTGGTGATCTCGACCGCGTCGGGGTCGAAGATCTCCCATGAGTCGGGGTAGAAGGTGCTCATGGCCACCGTGCCGGAGGCCAGCACCGCCATGGGATGCGCGTCGGCGGGGAAGGAGTCGAAGAAGTGGCGCATCTCCTCGCGGATCAGGGTGTGGTGCGTGATCTCGCCCACGAACGAGTCCAGCTGCTCGCTGGTGGGCAGCTCGCCGTAGATGAGAAGGTAGGCGACCTCCAGGAAGGTGCTCTGCTCGGCCAGCTCCTCGATGGGGTAGCCGCGGTAGCGCAGGATCCCGGCCTCGCCGTCCAGGTAGGTGATGGCCGAGGTGCACGAGCCGGTGTTGCCGTAGCCGATGTCCATGGTCACCAGGCCCGTCTCGGCACGGAGGCGCGAGATGTCCATCGCCAGCTCGCCCTCCGTCCCGCGCTGCACCGGCAGCTCGAGGTCCTTGCCGTCGAAGGCCAGCTGGGCGGTCTGCGTTCGGGACACGGTTTCGGTCACGGCAGCAGTTCCTTCACTGCGTCACGCTCCTCGACGAGCTCGTCGAGCGTGGCCTGGATACGGCCCTGCGCCCACTCGCCGTGCTGGATGTCCTGCACGATGGAGACCCGACCGGGACCGGTGGCGCGCAGCGGATAGCCGAAGACGACGCCCTCCGGGACGCCGTAGCCCCCGCCGTCGCCCGGAGCGGGGACCGCGGCGCTGAACTGCTCCCCGGTGGGCTGCGTGATGTTGCGCACGGTGTCCACCGCGGCGTTGGCCGCGGAGGCCGCGGACGACTGGCCGCGGGCCTTGATGATGGCGGCGCCGCGCTGCTGGACGGCGGTCAGGAACTCGCCACGGATCCATGCCTCGTCGTCGATGACCTGGTCGGCCGGACGGCCGCCGATTGTGGCGTGGTACACGTCGGGGTACTGGGTGGCAGAGTGATTGCCCCACACTCCGAGGTTGCGCACCTCCTCCACCAGCACGCTTGCCCGACGCGCCAGCAGCGAGCGCCCGCGGTTCTCGTCGAGCATGGTCATGGCGAACCAGCGCTCGCTCGGGACGCGGGGCGCGTTGGCGGCGGCGATCAGGCAGTTGGTGTTGCACGGGTTGCCGACCACCAGGACCCGCACGTCGTCTGCAGCGGCCTCCGAGATGGCACGCCCCTGCGCCGAGAAGATGCCGCCGTTGATGTTCAGCAGGTCCTTGCGCTCCATGCCCTCCTTGCGGGGCACGGCGCCGACCAGCAGCGCCCAGTTGGCATCGGCGAAGGCCTCCTCTGCGCTGGAGGTGCAGACCACCCGGCGCAGCAGCGGAAAGGCGCAGTCGTCCAGCTCCATGGCCACGCCCTGGAGGGCGGGCAGCGCGGCCTCGAGCTCCAGCAGCTGGAGGTCCACGGTGGTGCGCGGCCCGAACATCTGACCCGACGCGATCCGGAACAGCAGCGCATAGCCGATCTGGCCCGCCGCGCCCGTGACGGCCACCTTCACGTGGGTGTCGGACATTGGCCCGAGTGTAGCGCAGGCAGTACGCCGAGCCCGCCGCGGGGGATGGCGCGCCGCTTGCCGTCGTGGTAAGACTCACCGATGGCCGTTCACCGGCGGATGGGATCCATGGGCCCGATGGGTGCGCGCGGCGCAGCCAGGTACGGCGGCTCGCCGTTCCCGCCAATCGCCGAGTACGGGTTCCTGTCCGACTGTGAGACCGGCGCCCTGGTCGCTCCGAGCGGCAACGTGGAATGGCTGTGCGCGCCGCGCTTCGACTCACCCAGCGTCTTCGGCTCCATCCTGGACCGCGACGCCGGCGGGTTCCGCATCGGCCCGGCGGACGTGAACGTCCCGGCGTCGCGCCGCTACGTGCCGGGCACCATGGTGCTCGAGACCAGCTGGGGCACGTCCACCGGCTGGATCATCGTCCGCGACGTGATGCTCATCGGGCCGTGGCGCAGCGACGAGACGCGCTCCCGCTCCCAGCGCCGCGCCCCCACCGACTACGACGCCGAGCACATCCTGCTGCGCATGGTCCGCTGCGTGAACGGGGAGGTGCAGCTGACCATGGACTGCGAGCCGCGCTTCGAGTACGGCACCACCTTCGGCCTCTGGCAGTACTCCGGCGAGGGCTATCACCAGGGCGTCTGCCGCTGCTCCCAGAGCGACGTGGAGCTGATGCTCACCAGCGACATGAACATCGGCTTCGAGGGCCCCAAGGCCATCGCTCGCACTCTGATCAAGGAGGGCCAGACGCGCTTCGTGGCGCTCTCATGGGGCCTCCCCGTCGCGCCGCAGACCAGCGAGGATGCGTACCGGCGCCTGGTCTGGACGGCGCACCACTGGCAGCACTGGCTGGCGCGTGGCCACTTCCCAGACCACCCGTGGCGCAGCTACCTCGAGCGCTCGGCCCTGACGCTGCGCGGCCTGATCTACGCGCCCAGCGGTGCCGTGATCGCGGCGCCCACCACGTCACTGCCCGAGACCCCCGGTGGCGAGCGCAACTGGGACTACCGCTACTCGTGGATCCGCGATTCGACCTTCGCGCTGTGGGGCCTGTACACGCTCGGGTTCGACTGGGAGGCCAGCGACTTCATGTACTTCATCGCCGAGGTGGCCGGCGGCGACGCGGACCTCCAGATCATGTACGGGGTCGGAGGCGAGCGCGAGCTTCCCGAGAAGGAGCTTCCGCACCTGTCGGGATACGAGGGGGCGCGGCCGGTGCGCATCGGCAACGGCGCCTACCGCCAGCGCCAGCACGACATGTGGGGCGCCGTGCTCGACTCGGTGTACCTGCACACCAAGTCGCGCGACCACCTCGACGAGTCCATCTGGCCCATCCTCAAGCGGCAGGTGGAGGCCGCCCTGGCCCACTGGCGCGAGCCGGACCGGGGCATGTGGGAGGTGCGCGGCGAGCCCAAGCACTTCACCAGCTCCAAGATGATGTGCTGGGTGGCGGCTGACCGCGGCGCCCGCCTGGCTCGCCTGCGCCAGGAGACCGAGCTCGCCGAGCGGTGGGACGCCGCGGCTGCGGAGATCCACGAAGACATCTGCCAGCGCGGCGTGGACCCGCGCGGCGTGTTCACGCAGCACTACGACACCGACGCCCTGGACGCCTCGCTGCTGCTGATGCCGCTGGTTCGCTTCCTGCCGCCGGAGGACGAACGGGTGCGGGCCACGGTGCTGGCCATCGCCGACGAGCTGACCGAGAACGGGCTGGTCCTGCGCTACCGGACCGAGCAGACTGATGACGGCCTGTCCGGCGAGGAGGGCACCTTCACCATCTGCTCGTTCTGGCTGGTGTCGGCACTGGTCGAGATCGGCGAGCTCGATCGGGCGCGGCGCCTGTGCGAGCGCCTGCTGTCGCTGGCCAGCCCGCTCGACCTCTACGGCGAGGAGATCGAGCCGGAGACCGGTCGCCACCTGGGCAACTTCCCGCAGGCCTTCACGCACCTGGCGCTCATCAACGCCGTCATGCACATCATCCACGCCGAGCAGGTGATGGAAGAGCCGATGGCGCCCACTCGCGAGGCCCGCCGCGCTCCCCTCGAGCCACGCACGCCCGAGCGCGCGCCGGAGGAGCAGCCGGCCGAGAAGCCGGCCCGCGTGCCCGAGCCATCGCTGTCCAGCCCGCACCGTGCATGGCAGGCGGGCAATGGGCACGGCGACGGCGACCGATCGTCGGGAGAAGGCCAGGCCTGACGGCCCGGGGCCGGGCTCTGATTCACATGGGTGGTTTAGATCGCGCGGGTCGCGCCTCTCCTGCGCGACCTGATGCACCCAGTCGCATCGAACCGAACCGGAAGGCGCCCAGCTGCGGGATCTGATTACCCCAGCGAATCAAACCCAACCGGGCGCCGCGCAGCTGCTCGATCTGATTACCCCATTGGCATCAGCCGGCGGGGCCGCGCCGCTGTGCTGCCGCTTAGTGGCACATCATCGGGGCATCAATGTCCACGTTGGGGACAAGCTGTGGATAAGCGCCGAGAGGCGCCCAAACTCCGGGGATAAGGGGGATTGCCGGAGGATCGCCGGCGCCCGTATGCTGCGGTCGTCCCGAAGGGGCAGCCAACGGCACCGGAGATTGCATCAACGGTACCGGTGGCGGTTCCTTCGGGACATTTCGTCATCCCTCGCCAAGGTTGCGCTGGAGGCGCCGAACGACCTCGGCTGCCTCGTCGCCACGCTCGTGGCCGGGCTCGGACGAGGGCCCGGCGAAGGTGCCGAACTGGCGATCGCCGGCGTCGCCCAGTCCTGGCACGATGTAGCCACGCTCGTTCAGCGAGCGGTCGACCGCGCCAACGTGGATGTCCACGTCCGGGTGCTGGCCGGACAGCGTCGCGACGCCCTCCGGGGCGGCGATCAGGCTGACCTGCTTGATGCGTGCCGCGCCCCAGGCCTTGAGGATGTCGACCGTCGCGGCCGACGAGCCGCCGGTGGCAAGCATCGGGTCCAGGATGAGGCAGACCTGGACCGTGGCGGCATCGGGGAGCTTGTTGTAGTACTCGACCGGCTTGAGCGTGCGCTCGTCGCGGTAGAGCCCGATGTGCCACACCTGCGCGGTGGGGATGAGCTCCAGCATGGCGTCCACCATGCCGATCCCGGCGCGCAGCACGGGCACGAGGCCGACCGCTGGATCCACCTGGGCGCCCTCCATCTCCTCCAGCGGCGTCGTGACCGGCCGGGCGCGGGTGGCGAGGTCTGCCATCGCCTCGTAGCCGAGCAGCCAGGTGAGCTCGCGGACCAGCTCCCGGAACTTCTTGGGCTCGGTGTCGACGTCGCGCAGGATCGCCAGCTTGTGGGCGACCAGCGGATGGCTGCTGACGTGCAGGCTCGGGTACCGGGCGGCCAGTTCCATGCGGCGCCGATTCTACGCGCGCCTCCCCGCGGTCGACTGATCCAGCCAGCGAATCCACCGGCCGTGCGGATGGGTCTCGGCCAGGAGCCGATGCTCGGTGCGCCCGTCCGCGCCGAACCGATGAAGCGAGAGCATCGAGCCGCCGTAGCTGCCGTCGGCGGGCGCCTCCGCCACGCCCAGCTCGAGGCTGGCCAGGACCGAGCGTCCCTCGCCGGCGACCAGCCAGATGTCGCGGCGGGCCGATGCGGCCTCCCGCCCCAGGCCGTCGATGAACGCCAGCCGCTCCTCGGGGTCGAGGTATGCGAGCGTCCAGGTGGACGTGACGACCAGGATCGCATCGTGCGGCGCGCGCGCCACGAGGCGCGGCAGGTCGTCGACCAGGTCACCGCGGGTGACGGCCGGCGGGTCGTGGCCGGCGACGCCGAGCGCCGCGTCAAGGAGGGCCAGCCGGTCCCGATGCTCGGGCCACACCAGCGCGCGCAGCCAGCCGCGCGTGTCCGGGTCGCGAACGTCGAGCGGGTTCAGGTCCACGCCGAGCCGCCACGCAATGGGCGGCACGACCGGCGGGACCGGGGGCACCAGGTCGCCCCTGACCTCGCAGTCGACCTGCACCGGCGACGCCGGGTCCCCGGCCACGAGGGCACCGATGCGGTAGCCGTATCGGTCGGGAAGCAGGCACAGCCCGGCGCTGGCCCCTACCTCGAGCAGCGCCAGCGGCCGGCGATCCCGCTGGTGGACCAGTCCCAGGGCGGGCAGCGTGACGACGGTGCGCCGCGCCTCGTTGGTCTGCGTGGAGCGCGTGGCAACCAGGCGCAGCACCTCGTCCCGATGCTCGTCCACGAACGCGGCGAAGGCCGGGTACAGGCCGCCGTCCACCGGACGCGCGGCGTCGCCGGCGACGCTGGGGTAGTACGCGGCGAGTGGTGCGGGCACGCCCGACAGCAGCAGGTGGTGAACGGCCGCGAGCAGGATGAGCGGCCCGCGAAACGCCGGCCGCGCGGCGAGCGCCAGCGCGGCTCGATGCGGGTCGTCGGCGAGTGCCTCGCACAGTGCTGCGTAGACCGCCGATCCCTGCGGCGGGATCTCGTGGCGGCCGAAGCGGCGGAACTCCTCGAGCAGCGCGTTGAGGGCCGCGGGGTCGTCTTCGGAGGGAGGCCGCTGCATCGGTCCGGGCTATCTCGCGTGGGGGCGGGCTGCTAGGCTATCGGTCCTTGCAGGAACGCTGCACGACCGGCGTGCCCAGGCCGTCGCCGCTTGAAGGAGGAGCCAGCAGTGGTCTTCGGATCAAAGCGAGACAACAAGTCCGACGCCCTGTCGCGCGAGGACGTGGTCGGCAACCTGTACCCAGACAGCCTTACGAGTGAGGTCGACGTGACCCCTTCACCTACCGAGTACCGCCGCAGCGAGGCCGGCAACGAGAGCGTGATCGACCCGCACGCCCGATTCAACGGCAAGTACGTCTCGGATCGCGACCTGCGCATCGAGGGCGAGGCCCAGGGGGAGATCGAGTGCCAGGGCACGCTCATCATCAGCCCGCAGGCACGGGTCCGCAGCGCCATCACGGCCCACAATGTGATCATCAACGGCGATTACGAAGGTGATGTGGACTGCGGCGGGCGCTTCGAGATCGGCTCCACGGGTCGGGTCAAGGGCAAGGTCAAGACCCAGGTCCTGGTCGTCAAGGAGGGCGCCCACTGGGAGGGCTCGGTCGTCATGTCGGCCGAAGGCGCCGCGGCGCCACGGCCCGCGAGCCAGGCCACCGGCGGCCAGTCGCAGGCCAAGCCGGCTCCCGAGCCGCCCTCGGCGAGTGCCGCGACGGGCCAGGGCTCGATCTTCTCCAAGCAGGACCGCGAGGGAGCCACGGCCGGCGAGCGCCAGGCGACCGGCCCCGGCAACGCCTAGCACCCGGCGCGCCCGCTCGTCGGCCGCTCCCGTCCTGGTCGAGGTCAGGCGCGGGGACCACGTCGAGTCGCGCCACCGCGGGGCCGTGGCGGTCGTGGCCGCCGACGGGGAGTTGGTAGCCTCGGCCGGCGACGCGGACACGTTCGTTTACCTGCGTTCCTCGGCCAAGCCGTTCCAGCTCGCGCCGTTCGTCACCTCGGGGCGCTTCGACGCCTACGACTTTCCCGCGCCGACCGAGGCGCTGGCCATCATGGCCGCCTCGCACGCGGGCGAGGACCGTCACGCCCGGACGGTGCAGGGCCTGTTGAGGGCCGGCGGCCTGGGTCGAGAGGTGCTGGCCTGTGGCACTCACGCGCCCTTCGACCGCGAGACCGCCGAGCGCCTCCTGCGCGACGC
>DATADC010000115.1:0-1962 GCA_036258735.1 Candidatus Limnocylindria bacterium | reverse complement strand
CTCACGTGGGCCGGTCCGAGGTGGCCGGGCTGCCGGTGGCGCAGGTCGAGGCCCTGCCGGCCCCGTCACGGGCGGTGCTGGAGGCGATGGCATGCCTGGGTGGGTGGGCCGAGCTGAACCTGCTGTCGGCCGCCACCGGCGCGCCGGCGGGCGTGGTGGAGCAGACGTTGGCCCCCGCCCTCGAGGAGGGCCTGCTGGTGGCAGAGGCCGGGGAGTACAGAGCGGTGCGGTTCCGCCACGACCGCATCCGCGAGGCGATCCTGGTCGGGCTGGACCCGGGGCGGCGACGTGCACTGCATCTGGCCATGGCGCGGCGGCTGGCCACCATGCCGGAGCTGTTCGCGGATGCGGCCGAGCAGTACCTGCCGGTGGTCGGCTCGATCGATGATGCCGCGGAGCGGCGGGTGGTGGTGGGGCTGCTGCGGCGTGCTGCCGACCAGGCCGCGTTGATCGGGGATTACGCGCTGATGAACGCGTTGCTCGCCGCGGCGCCGCAGCTGATCGGCGCCGATGACGCGGCCACGCTGATCGCAGTACACACCGGCCGGCACGCCGCGCTGTACGGCCTGGGGCGGCTGGAGGAGGCGGACGAGGAATTCCGCACGATCAAGGGGCTGTGCACCACCGCGACGGAGCGCGCGGGCGCGACAGCGCTGCAGGTGAGAAGCCTCACCTACCGGAGCCAATTCTCGGAAGCGATCGCTCTGGGCATCGAGTCGCTGCATGCTTTCGGCATCGCCGTCCCGGCCGCAGGCCGGCTCCCCGCGGAACTCGACCGCCAGTTCGGACATCTGTACCGGTGGCTGGACCACATTGACATCGCGGACGAGCTGGCCCGCCCGGACATCACCGACCCCACGCTTCTCGCCTCCACACATCTGCTCAACGCGGTTCTGCCGGCTTGTTATGTCACCGACCACGCCGCGCTCGCCTGGCTGAGCTTGGAGGCACTGCGGATCTGGGACGAGCACGGCCCGGCCGCTGGCCTGCTCGGCCCACTGAGCCACATTCCCTTCGTCGCAGTGACGCTGCGCGGCGACTACGCCGCCGCGCACCGGGCGTTGCCGCGCATCCTTGCCCTGGGCGAGGCCCGCGGCTACGAGCCCGGCACGTCACAGGCGCGCTCCCTGTTCGCCATGCTCGCCTGCTGGTTCGAGCCGATCGAGAACAGCGTTCGCGCAGGTCAGCGGGCCCGCGCGGGGCTGATCACCGGGGGCGATCTGGCCAACGCCGGCTACACCTACCACCGGACGGTGCCTGGCCTGCTGGACTGCGCGCCGGCGCTGGACGCCTACGTCGCCGAGGTGGAGGCAGGGCTGGCCTTCGTGCGCCGTATCGGCAACGAGCAGGCCGGCCAGTGGCTCGACAGCTACCAGTGGCTGGCTGAGGTGCTGCGCGGCGGCAGCGCCGTCGCTGCGGAGGCGGTCCCCATCCACGGATACGCGGGAAACCCACTTGCGCTTTTCCACGCGCATCTCACCAGCGCGATCGTCGCAGCGCTCTTCGGCGATCAGGCCGTCCTGGCGCAGCACACCGCGGAGGCGATGCCGCTGCTGCCGGCCGTCCTGGGCGTCTACTCGAGCGCCGTGGCCCACGCGTTGCGCGGAATGGCCCTGGCTGCACACGCCCGTGCGACGGATCCCGACGAGCGCGGCCTTCTGCTCTCCGAGCTGGATGGTGTGATGCGGTGGCTGGCCGAACGGGCCGCGGACGCACCGGACAACTTCCTGCACCTGCTGCGATGGCTCGAGGCCGAGCGCGCGTGGACCATCGGGGACTTCCGCGCCGCCGTGCTCGGCTTCGACGCGGCGCGCCGCGAGGTCGCGCAGCGTCAGCGCCCCTGGCATCGGGCCCTGATCGCCGAACGCGCGGCCACTTCCATCTGGCTCACGGCGTCGAACAGTCCGGCTACGAGCTGCTCGCCCGGGCTCGGCAGTGCTACCTCGCCTGGGGGGCGCCCGC
>DATADC010000114.1:0-12397 GCA_036258735.1 Candidatus Limnocylindria bacterium | reverse complement strand
CGAGCACCAGGTCCGGATCGACCTCCAGGCGCGTGCCGAGCCCCGTACACGTGGGGCAGGCGCCGTGCGGGGTGTTGAAGCTGAAGCTGCGCGGCTCCAGCGCCGGCAGCGCCGTGCCGTCGTAGGGGCAGGAGAACTGCTCGCTGAACAGCGTGTCGGACCAGGTGTCGGGTGTCGGGTGTCGGGTGTCGGGGGCTTGCTTCCCGCGGTCGCCCGCCGCCGGGCGCGCAATGATGACCTGGCCGGAGCCCAGCTTGAGCGCCTGCTCGACCGAGTCAGCGACGCGCGACTTGTCGGTGGGGTCGGCGGACACCACCAGCCGATCGACGACCACCTCGATCGAGTGCTTCTTGTACTTGTCGAGGGTGATCTCCTCGGCGAGATCGCGCACTTGGCCGTCCACGCGCACGCGCACGAAGCCGGCCTTGCGCACGTCCTCGAACACGTCCTTGTATTCGCCCTTGCGGTCGCGCACGAGCGGCGCCAGCACCATGATGCGCGTGCCCTCCGGCATCTCCAGCACGGCGTCGATGATCTGCTCGGAGGTCTGCTGCTGGATGGGGCGCTGGCAGACCGGGCAGTGCGGCCGCCCGATGCGCGCGAACAGCAGGCGCAGGTGGTCGTAGATCTCGGTGACCGTCCCCACGGTCGACCGCGGGTTGTGGCTGGCCCCCTTCTGGTCGATGGAGATGGCGGGCGAAAGGCCGGTGATGGACTCGACGTCCGGCTTGTCCATCTGGCCCAGGAACTGGCGCGCGTACGAGGAGAGCGACTCGACGTACCGGCGCTGGCCCTCGGCGTAGAGGGTGTCGAAGGCGAGCGAGGACTTGCCGCTGCCGGACAGCCCGGTGATGACCACCAGCTTGTCGCGCGGGATGGTCAGGTCGATGTTCTTCAGATTGTGCTGCCGCGCGCCGCGGATCTCGATCTTGTCCAGGGGCATGGAAAGGTCTCGGGGTCGGGTCTCAGGTGTCGGATGGCCGCAGCGGGCATGCCGCGGCGTAGGGCGTTCGCCCCTACCCCGCGGCCAATGTTGGGGCCGCTGCTGGGGTGCGGAATAGAACGGGCGTTCACATCGGTCTGGTAGACTCTTGCGCCAGATGCCCTCGGACAAGATCGTCGTGCGCGGCGCGCGCGAGCACAACCTCAAGAACCTCACCGTGGAGATGCCGCGCGACCGCCTGATCGTGATCACCGGGCTGTCCGGCAGCGGGAAGTCGAGCCTGGCGTTCGACACGATCTACGCCGAGGGCCAGCGCCGCTACGTCGAGAGCCTGAGCGCCTACGCGCGGCAGTTCCTGGGCCAGATGGAGAAGCCCGACGTCGACCAGATCGACGGCCTCAGCCCCGCCATCTCCATCGACCAGAAGGGGGCGAGCCGCAACCCGCGGTCCACGGTCGGCACGGTCACCGAGATCTACGACTACCTGCGCCTGCTGTTCGCGCGCATCGGGCGCATGCACTGCCCGGTCTGCGGGCGTGAGATATCACGCCAGACGGTGGAGCAGATAGTCGACCAGCTGTACGAGCTGCCGGACGAGACCCGCATCATGTTGCTGGCCCCGCTGGTCCGCGACCGCAAGGGCGAGCACGAGAAGCTGCTCGCCGGCGCCCGGCAGGCGGGCTTCGTACGCGTCCGCGTCGACGGGGAGATGCGTGAGCTAGACGAGGAGATCGCGCTCGACAAGAAGTTCCGCCACAGCATCGAGGTGGTCGTCGACCGCCTGGTGGTGCGCCGGACCGATGAGGACGGCACGCCTCGACCGGACGCGTCGCGCATGGCCGACTCGATCGAGACCGCCCTGCGGCTGTCCGACGGGCTCCTGCTCGTCCACCTGCCCGATGCGGCCGCGCGCGAGCAGGACCGCCTCTACAGCGAGCGCTACGCCTGCCCCGAGCATGGCGGGTCGTTCGAGGAGCCGGCGCCGCGCAACTTCAGCTTCAACTCGCCGCATGGGGCCTGTCCCGACTGCACCGGCCTCGGCTCGCGCCTGGAGATCGATCCGGAGCTGGTGATCCCCGACCCGTCGCGCTCATTGGGCGACGGCGCGGTGCTGCCCTGGCGTCGGATGGTGATCACCGAGTCCTGGGGCGCCAAGATCCTCGAGTCGGTCGCCGAGCGCTACCGGTTCCGGATGGACGTGCCGTTCGCCCGGCTCAGCGACGGGGCCAAGCAGATCGTCCTGTACGGCAACCGCGGCGAGCGCGTGGAGGTGCGCTACCGCGCGCGCAACGGGAACATCCACACCTTCCGGACCACGTTCGAGGGGGTCGTGCCAAACCTCCAGCGAAGGTACCGCGAGACCGGCTCGGAGGCGATCAAGGCCGAGATCGAGCGCTACATGACCAGCAAGCCGTGTCCGACCTGCAACGGCATGCGGCTGAAGCCCGAGTCACTGTCGGTGACGGTCGCCGGTCGCAACATCATCGAGACCACGATGCTGTCGGTGACCGATGCGCTGGCGTGGTACCGGGCGCTGCCGGAGCGCCTGACCGAACGCGAGAACACCATCGCCCGCCAAGTGCTCAAGGAGATCCGCGCCCGGCTCGGCTTCCTGGTCGACGTGGGCCTCGACTACCTGACACTGGACCGTGCCAGCGGGACGCTGTCGGGCGGGGAGGCGCAGCGCATCCGGCTGGCGACGCAGATCGGCTCCAGCCTGATGGGCGTGCTCTACATCCTCGACGAGCCCTCGATCGGGCTGCACCAGCGCGACAACGACCGGCTGATCGCCACCCTGGATCGTCTGCGGGACCTCGGCAACACGCTGGTCGTGGTCGAGCACGACGAGGAGACGATCCGTTCCGCGGACTGGGTGATCGACATCGGCCCCGGCGCCGGGGAGCACGGCGGCGAGCTCATCCACTCCGGTCCGCTGGACGCGCTGCTCGAGAACCAGCACTCCATCACCGCCGCCTACCTGCGCGGGGAACGGTCCGTGCCCGTCCCGCGGCGGCGACGGAAGGGGAACGGCCGCTGGCTGACGGTTCGCCGCGCAGCGGAGAACAACCTGCGCGACGTGGACGTCTCGTTCCCCCTGGGGCGGTTCGTGGCGGTAACCGGCGTCAGCGGATCGGGCAAGTCGAGCCTGGTGGCCCAGATCCTGTACCCCGCGCTCGCCGCCCGCATCTGGGGCGCCCGGGAGCGGCCCGGGAAGCATCAGTCCATCGAGGGCATCGAGGAGGTCGACAAGGTCATCCAGATCGACCAGTCGCCGATCGGCCGCACGCCGCGCTCGAACCCGGCCACGTACACCGGCCTGTGGGCCCCGCTGCGCGAGCTGATGGCCGCCGTGCCCGAGGCGCGGCTGCGCGGCTACAAGCCGGGAAGGTTCAGCTTTAACGTCAAGGGCGGCCGCTGCGAGGCGTGCGAGGGAGCGGGCATCGTGCAGATCGAGATGCACTTCCTGCCCGACGTGTACGTGACCTGCGAGGTCTGCAAGGGCAAGCGCTACAACCGCGAGACCCTGGAGATCCACTACAAGGGCCGCAACGTCGCCGAGATCCTGGAGATGACCGTCGACGAGGCGCTGGAGTTCTTCCGCGCGGTGCCCTCGATCGCCAACAAGCTCCAGACCCTGCAGGACGTGGGCATGGGCTACATCCACCTCGGTCAGCCGGCGACCACGCTGTCCGGTGGGGAGGCGCAGCGCGTGAAGCTGGCCACCGAGCTCAGCAAGCGGGCCACCGGCCGCACCTTCTACATCCTGGACGAGCCGACCACCGGCCTCCACTTCGACGACGTGGCGCGGCTGCTTGCCGTGCTGGGCCGCCTCGCCGACACGGGCAACACGGTGGTGGTGATCGAGCACAACCTCGACGTCATCAAGAGCGCCGACTGGGTGATCGACCTGGGACCGGAGGGTGGCGACGCTGGCGGCGACGTCATCGCGGCCGGGACGCCGGAGCAGGTCGCGCGCGTCGGCACCTCGCACACCGGCTACTACCTTCGCCATGTGCTGGGCGTGGCCGCCGCGGCACGGCGCGCTCCCTCGGGCACGCGACAGGTGGCGGTCGCCGCCGGCTGAGGGGCGCTCGGGATGGCTAAGGTGCCGACGCGAGAGGAGTCCCTCGCCCTGCTGTACGAGTGGAACGCTAACCCCTCGCTGCGCAAGCACGGCCTGCTGGTGGAGGCCGCGGTGCGCGGCTACGCCACCGATGACGGGGTGGAGGCCGATTCCGTCGAGCGCTACGGCATCGCCGGCCTGCTCCACGACCTCGACTACGAGCGGTACCCCGATCCTGCCGAGCACGGTGCCGTCGGCGCCGACGAGCTGGCCCGGCGCGGCTATCCAGGGGACGTGGTGCAGGCCGTGCGCTCCCACAACGACGCGCTCGGCATCCCGCGCGAAAGCCGTCTCGATCACCTCGTCTACGCCTGCGACGAGCTGGCCGGATTCCTGGTGGCCGTGGCGCTGATGCGCCCCACCAGGCGGCTGGCCGACGTCGAGCCGGTCCACGTTCGCAAGCGGATGAAGGACAAGGCATTCGCGCGCGCCGTCCCGCGCGAGATGCTGCTGGCCGGCGCCGACGAGATCGGGCTCGATTTCGACGAGCACGTGGCGAACATGGTGCGCCACCTCAGCGTCGTGGCGCCGGAGGTCGGCCTGTAGCGCCCGCGGCGAGCACGCCCATCTCGGCCAGGAAGCGAGACGGCCTGGACGAATCGTAGGCCAGCACCAGGGAGCGCGTGGCCCGGGTCATGGCCACGTACGCCAGGCGCCGCTCCTCCTCGAGCGCACGGACCAGGTCACGAGCGTCGACGAGCGCGCGGCGGTTCGGGAACCGATCCTCCTCCAGGCCGAGCACCACCACGGTGTGCCACTCGCGCCCCTTGGCGGCGTGGACGGTGACCAGCTCGATCGCCGCCTCGGGCTGGCGCAGCCGCTCGAGCCGCGCCAGGGCGGTGTCGTGGGCAGCCAGGAAGGCATCCAGGCGGCGGAAGCCGACGCTCCAGCCGAGCAGTGCGTCGAGGGCCGCATGCTCCTCGTCGCCGAGGGCGTCGCTGGCATCCGCTCTGCGCCAGCCATGCACGGCGCGCAAAGCGAGCATCGCGTCGAACGGGGCCAGGCCCGGCGGCAGGGCGCGAGCCGCGGCGACGAGGCGCCGCACCGGCCCGGACTGGACCGGCGCGGGCACCACCGTGGCGTGCGGGACGCCGGCGCGCACCAGGGCGACCAGCATCGGCTGCAGTTCGGCTCGGGTGCGGGCCAGCAGGCAGGTCGTCCGTCCAGCGGTAGCCTCCGCGGCGGCCAGGGCAACCAGGCGCTCGGGCCACTCATCGGCCGAGGAGTCGAAGGCGACGAGGGCGGGCACGGTCGGGTCGGTCACCGCGGCGCCGGGCGAGATGCGCTTGGCGAATCGCTCTGCGTTACATTCGATGAGGCGTCGGGAGGCCGTCACCACGATGGGCGGGCATCGATAGTTCGTCGCCAGCTGCACCCGGCGCGCGCCTGGATACAGAGCCTCGAAGCCGAGGATGCGGCGCACGTCGGCCAGCCGCCAGGCGTAGACGGTCTGGTCGTCGTCGCCGACCACGAAGAGGTTGTCCTGCGGCGCGGCCAGCAGCCGAATGAGCCGCAGCTGGCCGGCGTCGACGTCCTGGAACTCGTCCACGCACAGGTGGCTGAAGCGTGCCTGCCACCGTTCCCGAAGGGCGCGGTCCGACTCCAGCAGGCGCACGGCGTCCGCCACCAGGTCGTCGAAGTCCAGGGCGCCCCGCACGCGCAGCATGGCGGCGTACGCCTCCACCAGGTCGGGACGGGGCGGCGGGCGCGACTCGACCTTCCATGCCGAGATGTCGGTGTCGAGCTGCGTGGCGCCCGGGAGGCTTGCGGCGTCGGCGGCGTCCGCGCCACCCCCGCCAGCCGCAGTTCGGCGGCGCAGCGCAGCGCGGAGGAGGGGGAGCCGGTCACTGACGACCGGCTGCGGCCCGCGGGCTTCGGTCACCACTCGGCGCGCTAGCGCATGCAGCGTCCGCACCTCGATCCTGCGCGCCTCGGGCGCGTCCGGCGCGAGGCGCACCTCGATGCGCATGGCGAGCTCCTCGGCCGCGTCCCGGTTGAATGTCGCCACCGCCATGCGCTCGGGCGGCACGCCGCGGTCCAGGAGCACGCCCAGGCGGGCGATCAGCGTGGTGGTCTTGCCGCTTCCCGCCGGGGCGATCACCAACGCCGGCCCGTCGGCCAGGGTGGCGGCCGCGCGCTGCTCGGCGTCGAGGGAGTCGAGCAGTGACGAGTGGCGTCCGCGGGTCGCTGGCGGCAGGACGGCGGCCATGGCGCGAAGCATGGCGTCCGGTGCCTTACCGGCCGCTTTGCCGTCGCTTACCGCCGATCCCGAGGCGGCGCCGCTATCCTTTCGCCGCCCGCCCGAGGAAGTGCTTCAGCCCATGACCAACCGCGACACCGGTCCCGCGCGACCGGGCCCGGCCGCTCCGGCCCCGCAGGTGGCGCCCGCACGGCGCGGGCCGCCCGTCAAGGCCATCGCGCTGATCGGCCTGCTGCTCGTGCTGCTCGTCACCGTCGTGGGAGGCATCCTGCTGTGGGGGCGGGTGAGCGCCTTCAACGCCAGCGTCTCAACCGCGACAACGGCGTCATCGGCCCTGTGGGGACCGCTCGGCGGAGGCGAACGCGTCAACATCGCCCTGTTCGGCTACGGCGGCCCCGAGCACCGCAGCGGCAATTTCCTGGCCGACTCGATCCAGATCATCTCCATCGACCCGACGAGCAAGGCGACCACCATCATCCCCATCCCGCGCGACCTGTGGGTCGAAGGCGTGGCCGAGCTGCCCGACAACGGGAAGATCAACGAGGCGTTCGCCGCGGGCTACGAGGCCGGCGGGCTGGAGGAGGCAGGTCGCCTGGCGACCGAGGTGCTGACCGTGGTCACCGGCCTCGAGATCCAGCACTGGATGGCCATGGATTTCGCCGGCTTCAAGGAGATGATCGACGCGGTCGGTGGCGTCACCGTCTACAACCCGCGTGCCTTCCGCTACACCTGGTACGAACCGGCCTTTCAGCGCGGCCGCTTCACCGCCGGCGGCTTTGCCCGCGGCACGATCCACCTCGACGGGGAGGACGCCCTCTCGTACGCCAGAGCGCGGTACACCAGCCTCCCGCGCGAATCGAGCGACTTCGCCAGGGCAGCGCGCCAGCAACGCGTCCTGGCCGCCCTGCGCGCCAAGCTGGGCGACGGCGGTCTGGGCTCTATCGGCCCCGGGCTGGCCATGATGGACGCGCTGGAGGGGAACATGAAGACCGACCTGTCGGCGTTCGACCTCTTCCTGCTCTCGAGCCACATGAGCCCCGATCGGACCATCCGGCTCAAGGAGGGCGAGATCCTGGAGGCGACCACGAACACGCTCGGCCAGTACATCCTGGTGGTGCGGGGCCGTGCGAACGCGAGCGATTACGCGCCGCTCCACGCCTACCTGGAGCGCCAGCTGGCCAAGCCGATCCGGAGCCCTTCCGCCTCTCCGTCCTAGAATCGGCCCATGGCCCCCGCCCAGGCGCGCGAGGCCCACCTGCGCGCCATCCTCCGTCAGCTCCCCACCGCGCCCGGCGTGTACCTGATGAAGGGATCCGATGCGCGTGTCCTGTACGTCGGCAAGGCCGATTCGCTCCGCAACCGGGTCCGCTCCTACTTCGGCAGCAAGCCGGCGGCGGACGCCCGCATCCAGCGCATGACGCAGGCGGTCACCGACGTCGACTACATCGTCACCGATACGGTCAGTGAGGCCTACCTGCTCGAGGGCAACCTCATCAAGGAGCACCGGCCGCGCTTCAACATCCGGCTGCGCGACGACAAGAGCTATCCGTTCGTGAAGATCACGCTGGGCGAGGACTTCCCGCGCATCGTGCGTACTCGCAAGCTGGCCCGCGACGGCAGCCGCTACTTCGGGCCGTACGCGTCCGCCTCCAGCGTGGACGACACGCTCCGGCTGCTGCGCAAGATCTTCCCGTTCCGGACCTGCAACCTCGACATCCCGGAGGGAAAGCGGGTCCTGGAGCGGCCGTGCCTGCTCTACTACATCAACCGCTGCCAGGGGCCCTGCATCCAGGCCGTCGAGAAGGCTGCCTACCGCGCCACCATCGCGCGGATCGTGGACTTCCTGGAGGGCAAGCAGGAGGGCGTGGCCGCCGAGCTCCGCGCCGAGATGGAGTCGCACTCGGACGCGCTGCGCTACGAGCAGGCCGCGATCGCGCGCGACAAGCTGCGGGCAGTGGAGCGGACGATCGAGCAGCAGAAGGTGGCGGCCTACAGCCGCGCGGAGCAGGACGTGGTCGGGATGGCCCGCGAGGAGGCGGAGGCGTGCGTCCAGCTGTTCGTGATCCGCAACGGCAAGATGATCGGCCGCGAGCACTTCATCGTGGAGAACGCGCGGGACGTCACCGATGCCGAGGTGCTCGGCTCGTTCCTGCAGCAGTACTACGCCGTCTCGGAGCGTCCGCCGCGCGAGGTGCTGCTGCCGCTGGCGCCCGCGGACGCGGACGACCTGGCGACCTTCCTGGCCGATCGGCGCGGGTCGCGCGTGGCGCTCCACGTGCCGGAGCGCGGCGAGAAGCGTCGCCTCGTGGCGCTGGCGACTCAGAACGCGTTGGAGGCCCTTGCCAAGGAGCGCGCCGAGTGGCTCGCGGACGAGGGCAAGCGCGACGAGGCGCTGGAGGGCCTGACCCGTGCCCTGGGCCTGCCCCAGGTCCCGGAGCGGATCGAATGCTTCGACATGAGCAACATCCAGGGGACGTCCGCGGTGGGGTCGATGGTCGTCTTCGTCAACGGCCGGCCCGAGCCCCGGGAATACCGCCGTTTCCGCATCCGCTCGGGAGAGACGCCCGACGACTTCCGCATGATGGCCGAGGTGCTGCGGCGGCGGTTCATGCGCGCCGCCCGGCTGCGGGAGGAGACCGGCGCCCTGTCGCTGGCTGCGGTCGGCGCGGACGAGATCCCCGAGTCGATCGACGACGGGGGAGAGGACGGCGGCAGCGGCGACCGGCCGCGCCGCCGCCAGGACGGCTGGGCGATACCCGATCTCGTCATCGTGGACGGCGGCAAGGGGCAGCTGTCGGCCGCGATGAGCGCCATGCGTGCGCTCGGCATGACCGATATCCCGCTGGCCGGGCTCGCCAAGCGCTTCGAGGAGCTGTACGTGCCCGGGCGCTCGGAGCCCATCGTGCTGCCGCGGCGCAGCCAGGAGCTGTACCTGGTGCAGCGCATCCGCGACGAGGCGCATCGGTTCGCGGTCACCTACCACCGCGACGTGCGGGGCCGGCGTGCGCTGGCGAGCGTGTTCGACGAGGTGCCAGGCATCGGGCCGGCGCGCAAGAAGGCGCTGCTCAAGCGCTTCGGATCGGTGCGGCGCATCCGGGAGGCGAGCGTGGACGAAGTGGCCGCCACTCCGGGCGTGGGGCGCGCGGCGGCGGAACGGCTGAAGTCGCACCTGGCGCGCGAGGGCATGCTGGCCTGACGCCGCGCGATTGCGGCTGCCGCGAGCAGGAACCTATAATCCGGCCCGCCCGCCGCCGTGAGCGGCGTGTTTCGTGTCCGGGATCCACCGCGACACGCCCCGAGTGAAAGGACGCATCGGCCGATCATGAGATGGCGCCGCATCGCCCCGTGGGTGATCCTCTCCACTTTGCTGGTGGCGACCTACGTCGCCCTCCCGCGCGAGTGGCTGCCCGCCGGGGCGCCGGGCTCGGACATCCGTACCGTCCTGGGCCTGGACCTGCAGGGCGGCATCCGCGTCACGCTCAGCGTCGAGCCGCAGCCCGGCGAGGAGGTGACCGACGAGCAGCTCAACACCGCGCGCGACATCATCGAGCGGCGCGTGGGCGGCATCGGCGTGTCCGAGCCGCAGGTGCGGACCGAGATCGCGCAGGACGGCACGCGGCGCATCGTGGTCGAGGTGCCGGGGGTCACGAACGAGCAGCAGGTCCGCGACCTGGTGGGGTCCACCGGCCAGCTCCAGTTCCTGGACCCGCGCGGCCAGACGCTGCAGGAGGAGCAGGACGTCCGCCAGCAGATCGCGGACGGCACGATCGGCGTCCTCTTCGACGGCGGCAGCATCGACCCGGCCAGCGTGGCACCCAGCTCGGGTACCGGAGAGCTGGGCGTGCAGTTCGTGTTGCGCAGCCCAGCCTCGGAGACGTGGTGCCAGTTCACGACCGCCAACCAGGGCCAGCAGGGGCCGATTGCGCTGGATGGGATCGTCTACACCGTCCCAACCATCCGCAGCGCGATCTGCGGCGGCCAGACCGTGATCACGGTCGGCACCGGAGAGGCGGCGCAGGCCGAGCAGCAGAACCTGTACAACACGCTGCGCTTCGGCGCGCTGCCCGTCTCGCTCCAGGAGCAGGGCGTCGACACGGTGGCGCCCACGCTGGGAGCCAACTTCCTGGCGCAGGCCCTGGTGGCGGGCGCCATCGGCCTGGCACTGGTGCTGATCTTCATGATCGCCTTCTACCGCCTGCCCGGCGTCGTGGCGGCACTGGCGCTCGTCTACTACACGCTGGTGGTGTACGCCGTCTTCCGGCTCATCGGCGTGACGTTGACGCTCGCCGGCGTCGCCGCCTTCATCCTGTCCATCGGCATGGCGGTCGACGCCAACATCCTCATCTTCGAGCGGATGAAGGAGGAGATCCGGGCCGGCAAGACGCTGGTGCCGGCCATCGAGTCGGGCTTCAACCGCGCCTGGTCCAGCATCCTGGACTCGAACGTGTCGTCCATCCTGGTGGCCGCCTGGCTGTACTGGCAGGGCACCACCGTGGTGCGCGGCTTCGCGCTGGTGCTGATCATCGGCGTGCTGGTCTCGATGTTCTCGGCCATCGTCGTCACGCGCACGGCGCTGCGCTACATCGTGCGCACCAACTGGGGCCGCCGCCTCGAGCTCTACCACGTGGAGCGCTGAGGCGTGTACGACATCGTCGGCAAGCGGCGCTGGTACTTCCTGTTCAGCGCCCTGATCACCATCCCGGGGCTGGTCTTCATCGTCCTCGGGGGCCTGCGCCCGTCGGTTGATTTCACGGGCGGCACGGTCTGGCAGGTCCGATACGCCGAAAACCCGACGCAGGCCGAGCTGCAGGCGGCGCTGGTCGAGCTCGGGCACCCCGACGCCACGGTCCGCGTGGTCGACGACGGCTTCCTGGAGATCAGGACCGATCCCATCGGGCTGGCGCCGCCACCCACGCCGATCCCCACCGGGCCGCTCGCGTCGCCGATCGGGAGCGCGGCGGTCACCACGCCTGAGCCAAGCCCGATCGAGACACCCGTCCCCACGCCGAGCCCGATCGCGTCTCCCGGCCAGCCGGTCTCGCCCGGCGCCACGGGCAGCCCGGCGCCGATCCCCGAGGGCACCGAGTTTGACGAGCTCCAGGACGCGCTGGAGGAGCGCTTCGGGCCCGGGGAGCCGCGCAGCGTGACGACGGTCGGGCCCCTGATCGGGTCGGAGCTGATCCGCTCCTCGATCATCCTCATCGTGGTCGGCGAGCTGTTCATCCTCGCCTACCTGTGGGTCCGCTTCGGCTTTCGGTTCGGGACTGCGGCGATCGTCGCCCTGCTGCACGACGTCATCGTCGTGGTGGGCATCTTCGCCATCCTGGGCTACTTCTTCGATGTCGAGTTCGACGCGCTGTTCGTGACCGCGCTGCTGACGATCATCGGCTTCAGCGTCCACGACACGATCGTGGTCTTCGACCGCATCCGCGAGAACCGAATCCGGCACGCCGGGGAGCCGTTCGGCGCCATCGTCAACCACTCGATCCTGCAGACCCTGGGTCGCTCGATCATCACCTCGCTGACCGTGTTCCTGACGCTGGCCGCGCTATTCCTGCTCGGGCCGGCCACCATCCGGACCTTCACGCTGGCGCTGCTGCTCGGCATCGTCTCCGGGACCTACTCGTCCATCTTCAACGCCAGCCAGCTGCTGGTCGCCTGGTACGAGTGGGATGCCGAGCGGCGCGCCCGAGGACCCGCAACGCCGCGTCGGGTGCGACCGCTCAGCCGCTGAGCCGGTAACCAAACCGTAAGCGGCGCGTAAGCCGGCGCGGCTACCATGCCGGCGTGATCGACCCGCGCCTCGAGTGGCAGCTCCCCGAGCCGCTGTTCGATCCACCGGCGTTCGCCGGCTTTGGGCGCCCGATCGCCACCCTGCTGGCACGCCGCGGCTTCCGCGACCAGGCGCAGCTGGACGCCTTCCTCCATGCGGGCGAGGCCGAGCTGCACGACGTCGCGCTGATGGCGGACGCCGACCGTGCGCTCGACCGGCTGGAGCGTGCGCTGGACCGCGGCGAACGCATTGCCATCTGGGGCGACTACGACGCCGATGGCATGACCTCGGTCGCAATCTGGTCGGTCGCCCTCCGCGCCCTGGGCGCCGAGGCGATCCGCCACGTCCCGTCGCGGC
>DATADC010000113.1:0-8685 GCA_036258735.1 Candidatus Limnocylindria bacterium | reverse complement strand
TCTGGCGGCAGCAGGTCGGTCGAGGCGCCGTCCGTGGCGTAGTGCATCGGGATGACGATCTTGGGGCTGACCTGGGCCACGACCTCGGCCGCCTCGGCCGGCGCGATGGTGAAGTTGCCGCCGACCGGGACCAGCAGCACGTCCACAGGGCCGATCTCGGACAGCTGCTCCTCGGTCAGCAGGTGGCCGAGGTCACCGAGGTGGCAGATGTGGACGCCATCCAGCTCGACGCTGAAGACGACGTTCTCCCCGCGCTCGGCACCCCGTACGCCGTCATGGAACGTGCGCACGCCGGTCACCAGCGTGCCGTGGTACTCGTACTCGCCGGGACGGGTCAGCGTCAGGCCGGCGGTGATCGACCGGGTGTAGGAGTGGTCCTTGTGGTCGTGCGACAGGGTGAGCAGGTCCACGTCGTGCCGTCCCGCCACGAAGCCGGTCGACGGCGGGCACGGGTCGGTGATGACGGTCGCCTCGCGGCCCTTCAGGCGAAAGCAGGCGCGGCCGTACCAGGTGATCTCCATCGGTTCGGCGAGTGTACGCGGACAGCACGAGCGCCGGTGCCCGCCCAATGACACCGGCGCTCGAAGGAGGGAGGGTGGAGGTAGAAACCCGACTGGATCTCCAACTCGCAGCGCGAACGCTACCGGCCCGATGTGAATCCCCAAGGCCGATGAGCCTTAAGAAACCTGAACGTTTGCCCGCTGCGACAATGGCCCGATGGACGCGCGTGGACGCCTGCTCGCCATCGGGCTGGCCGGGGCGCTGGTGCTCGTGGCGGGGCTGGTCCTGCTGCTCGTCCGCGACGACGAGGAGGCTGCCCCCGCGGGAGCCGATGCCAGCGCCGCCAGGTTCTCGGCTGGCCCGACCACGCAGAGCGGGAACGCTTCGCCGTCGCCCACGAACGGCGGCCCGCAGGAGGTCGCGGCCGAGTTCGGGCGGATCGAGCGCGAGGTCGTGGCGCTGCGAGGGCTGGAGCCGCCGGAGATCGAGCCGGCCGAGATCATCACGCGGCGGCAGCTGGCGCGCGAGCTGGAGGAGCTGCTGGACGCGGAGTGGACGGACGAGGAGCTGCGTCGCTCGAACCTGACCCTGCGCGCCATGGGGTTGCTCGAGCCGGGACAGGACCTTCGCCGGCTGAGCGAGCAGCTGCTGGCCGGCCAGGTGATCGGCTTCTACGACCCTGCCGAGAAGCGGATGGTGGTGGTCAGCGACGAGGGGCTGAGCGTCACGGCGCGGATCACCTACGCTCACGAGTACACCCACGCCCTCCAGGACGCGGCCTTCGACACGTTCGAGGAGCGCGAGGCGCTGACCGACGACGATGCCATCCTGGCCCGACAGGCGCTCGAGGAGGGTGACGCCGTCGCGGTCATGTACGAGTGGGGCATCTCGCACCTGAGCCCGGCGGAGCTGTTCGAGGTCGGCGCCCAGCCGGTGCCCGACATGACCGGCATCCCGGACTGGATGCTCCAGCAGCTGCTCTTCCCATACGAGACGGGATGGGCCTTCGTCCAGGCGTTGCGTGCCGAGGCCGGGTGGCCGGCCGTGGACGACGCCTATACCGATGTTCCCGCGTCGACCGAGCAGGTCATCCACCCCGACAAGTACGCCACGGGCGAGGAGCCGATCGAGGTGGCCGCCCCCACCACCGCCGCTTCGCTCGGGGTCGGCTGGGAGGACCTGGACGCCACCACCATGGGCGAGGCCATGATCGCCATCTGGCTCGAGGAGCTCGGCGTGCAGCCATCCTCGGCGGACCCAGCCGCGGCCGGATGGGGCGGGGACCGGCTCAGCGTGGCGGCCGGCCCCGACGACGAGCTACTGATGGCCTGGCGCATTGCCTGGGATGGCCCCTCCGACGCGGACGAGTTCGCAGACGCCGCTGCAGCGCTCCAGCCACGCGCCGGGCTGTCCGCCACCCTGCTGCGACCTTCGGCCACCGAGACGCTGGTGCTGCACGCCACGTCCGACGAGCTGCTCGCCGCGGGCGCGCGCCTCTTCGGCGGCTGACCGCCCACCGGCGCCGCTACATCGACGACGGCGACGAGATCCCCAGCAGGCCCAGCGCGTTGGCCAGGACCTGCCGCGTGGCATCGGTCAGCGCCAGGCGCGTGCGGGACAGGTCGGCATCGGCGGGGTCGTCGGACAGGACGCGGCAGTCTCGGTAGAACTGGCTGAACAGCTGCGCTGCCTCGAGGCAGAACCGCGTCAGCTCGTGCGTCTCGCGTCGCGCCGCAGCGTCGGTCACCACATCGGGCAGGAGCAGGAGGTGCTTGATCAGGGCCTGCTCCGCCGGGTGGGTCAGCAGCTTCGACGCCCTGCTGGCATCGGCCTCCACCCCTGACTCGCGGGCGTTGCGCAGGATCGAGCAGCAGCGAGCGTGCGCGTACTGGACGTAGTACACCGGGTTCTCGGCGCTCTGCTTCTTGGCGAGCTCGATGTCGAAGTCGATACCGGTGGTATGGGCGCGCGAGCCGAAGAACCAGCGAGCGGCATCGGGGCCGATCTCCGCCAGGAGCTCGTCCAGGCTGATGAACTCGCCGGCGCGCTTGCTCATGCCAACCTCCTGGCCCTCGCGCACGAAGCGAACCCACGCCATCAGCAGCCACTGCACCGAGCCCCGGTCGAAGCCCAGGGCGACCGCGGCGGCCCGGTTGCGCGCCACCGTGCCGTGGTGGTCCTCGCCCCACAGGTAGATCAGCTCGTCGAAGCCGCGGCTGAACTTGTGTTCCAGGTAGCCGATGTCCGACGCGAAGTACGTGGGCCGACCGTCGGAGCGGTACACGACGCGGTCCTTGTCGTCGCCCAGGGCGGTGGAGCGGAACCAGGTCGCGCCGCCCTCCTCGTACACGTGACCCGCCTGGCGCAGGCGCTCCATCGCGCGATGGACCCAGCCGTCGTCGTGGAGCGACCCCTCGGTGACCCAGGTGTCGAAGCGCACCCCCAGCTCGGCCAGGCTGCGCTCGATGCCCGCCCGCACGCGCTCCGAAGCCCAGCGGCCGAGCACTGCGTCCGGCTCGGCACCCGGGGCCGTCGCCGTGGCCCAGACGTCGTCAGGCACATGCTGCGCCAGGTCGGCGACGTACTCCCCGTGGTAGCCGTCCTTGGGGATCTGCGTGCCTTCGCGGCGCGCGAGGACCGAGAGGCCCAGGTTGCGGACCTGCTGGTTGAAGTCGTTGAAGTAGTACTCGCGCGTGACCTGGTGGCCGACGCCCTCCAGGACCCGGCACAGCAGGTCGCCCACGAACGCGCCGCGGGCGTTGCCGACGGTCAGAGGACCGGTCGGGTTGGCGCTGACGAACTCCACGTTGATCCGCTTCGGCGCGGTGACGCGGGCTCGCCCGTAGGCGTCGCCCTCGTCCCGGACGGCCGCGACGCGGGCAGCGACCCAGCCGGGATCCAGGCGGAGGTTCAGGAAGCCCGGCGGCGCGACGTCGACCGACGAGACGCCCCCCGGCGAACCGAGGTGCCGCCGCAGGGCATCGGCGATCCGCAGCGGAGAGTCGCGTGCGATCGGCGCGAGCTGCATGGCGACGTTCGTGGCGTAGTCGCCGTGCTCCGGACGGGCGGGCCGCTCGAGGTGAACGGGCGGAAGCATCGCGTCATCGGGGACGCGCAGGTCACCGGCGGCAAGGGCAGCGTCGCGCGCGGAGGCGATTGCGCCGGTCAGGGCGTCGCGGAGGCTGGCCATGGGCCGCCGATTCTACTGTTCGCCGGTGACGCCCCCGCCTCGCGGCGGGCTCAGAAGATCGTCGTGATGTGCCGAATGATCAGTGGTGCCTCGCGCGCCCTGCGGCGGCGCGAGCGCAGGGCATGGATGGCGTACGCGCCGGTCGCGAAGAAGACCATTCCGGCCGCGATCGCCAGCGTGACCAGCGGCTCCTCGCTGATCGGCCGCTGGACGATGGCCGAGCTGGCTGTGGCGTCAGGTTCCGGCGGCACCACGGCCACCGCGCCGGTGACTTCCTGGCCTCGCCGGCGGCCGCCGCGATCTCCGGTCCCCCGGTCAACGCGGCCGCCCACACCAGCGCCGCGGCGTAGACCACCGTCACCAATCCCCACCCCATGAGTCGCGCCACGGATCGCCGATTGCCGCTCGGTCGCTGCATGTCGGTTGCGTCCCCGCACTCTGGTTGCGGCGCCGCTCGACGCCGTCCCTCCCTGCGGCGGCCGGTGAAGCAAAAAGCGTGCCGCGCGCGTGGCTCGCGGTCACCACCTTGACGCGCGTTTGACGCCGGCTATCGGTCCCTGGCGAGGCGGAGCTCGAGCGCCTGATCGGACGAGAAGCCACGCAGCCCCAGAGCGTCGGCGGTCACCTCGAGGAGGGCGCCGGTCGGCGCCAGGCCGATCAGCTCGCAGTGGTCGATATCGGTGCCGGCCTGCAGCGCCAACCGCCGGATCTCGCGGACGACGCGGCTGATGCCGGTCCGCTCCCAGTCGACCAGGTTCATGCTGACCTGCGCGTACCGCTTCTCACCGGGGTTCTGGAGGAGGACCCCCATGGCCTGCACCGCAGGCAGCCCGCCCGACGACTCCCGGATGGCGTGCGCGATGCGCTTGGCGAGCGCCAGGTCCTCGCTGTCGAGGTTGACGTTGAAGGCGATCAACGGCTTTCGGGCGCCGACGGCGATGGCGCCACCGCGTGGGTGAAGGCGCTGGGGGCCGAAGTCTGGATCCCGCTCGGGGTTGACGCCGAGCTCCGCCTTGAGTCCCTCGTACTGACCCCGGCGTACGTCCGCCAGGCGCCGGCGCTCCGGACGGAGGGCCGCGTCGCCGTAGAGGTAGACCGGGATGTCGAACAGCTTCGCGACCTGCTCTCCGAAACGGCGTGCCAGGTCGACGCACTCCTCCAGCCGGGTGGAGCCCAGGGGCACGAAGGGCATCACGTCGACTGCGCCGATGCGCGGGTGCTCTCCGTGGTGCTGCTCCATGTCGATGAGCTGAAGGGCGCGGCCCACGGCCGCGGTGGCGGCGCGCACCACCCCCTCGGCTGCGCCGGCGAACGTGACGACGCTGCGGTTGTGCGTCTCGTCGCTGGAGTGGTCGAGGACTGTGACGCCGTCGATCTGCCCGATGGCGGTGACGATCTCCTCGATCACCTCCGGACGCCGCCCCTCCGAGAAGTTGGGCACGCACTCGATCAGGCTGGCCACGGCGCTCCGATCATACGCGCGCCGTCCCGAGCGGCTGCCGGCTACGCGTCGGCAGCCGCCGCCTGCCGCGAGTCCTCGCGGCCGAGGGTATCGGGGTTTACGTCTCGCCCCCGGGCCAGCCGCTCGGTCAGCAGCTGGAGCGGGATTGCCGAGCCGAGCGCGCAGCTCAGGAGTCGCGGAAGGTCCCCCGCAAGAGGGACGGCGGCGCGACCGGCTGGTGTGAGTTGCAGCGGCACGTCGTCGTCGAGGTCAGCGGTGAGGATGGCAGCCGCCGGCATGGCGAGGGCCGCCGCCGAGCGCAGGACGGCCACCGCCCGCTGGACGAGCTCCCCGCCGCGGTCCTCGCCATCGGTCAGGATCAGGACCATTCCGGCGGATTCGTCCGCGGCTGCCAGATGGCCGTGGCGGACCGTCTCCAGCTGGTACGCAGTCGCGGGCAGGTGCGCGCCTTCCTCCACCTTGAGCGCCAGCTCCCGCGCAGCCGCGTAATCGACGCCCGAGCCGGCAACCAGCAGGCGGCGGCATCGGGCCAGCATCCTCGCCGACTCCTCCGCCGCCGGCTCGTGGTCCGCAGCGTCCAGGAGCGCGCGTGTGGCGACCGAATCCGCGCGCTGGCCGCGGATAGCCGCGGCAAGCACGGACGCCGCCACGATGGGCGACAGGTAGCCGACGGTGTGGCACCAGCTCTGGTCCTGCTCGCCGGTGAGGAGCAGATGGTCGGCGAGGGCGGCGCCCGGCGAGCCAGGACCCACGGTGATCAGGATGGTCCCGGCTCCGGCGGCGCGCGCCCGCTCCAGCGCAAGGTTGGTGGCCCATGTCCCGCCCTCGTGCGAGATGCCGACCACCACGCCGTCGGACGGCACGCTGCCCGCCAGCTCAAAGGCCTGGACCGATGCCACGCGGTCGCCGGGCAAGCCGGCCGTGCGCAACGCATCGGCGACAAGCGCGGCGGCGACCATGGCGGCGTGCTCGGAGGTCCCGCAGCCGGTGGCGACGACCGGACGACCGGCAACGGCCGCCTCGCGAACCAACGTCGCGGCTGCCTGGACCCCGCGGTCGTCGGCGAGGCGCGCGGCGATGCGCTCCGCCACCGCCGGCTCGGCCGCAATCATCTCGGTCATGGCGAAGGGCGGCCCGGCTCGGACGATCGGCATGCTGGATGGCGCCCACGGCTCGGGAGCGCCGGGCAGCGGCTCGCGGGGATCGAAGGCCATGGCGCGGATGCTACGCGGACGGCTAGGCTTGGCACCATGACCAACCTCCCGCGACCGCCGGTGCCGGATCGGCCGGCGATGGCGGGATTCGAGCCGGATCTGACGGTCGATCCGGACCTCGTCAACCTGTTCGACTACGAGCGGGCGGCCGCCGAGAGGATCGCCGCGGGGCCGCAGGCCTACTTCGCCGGTGGAGCGCTGGACGAGCGGACGCTCAACGACAACCGCTCGGCGTTCGAGCGTCGCCGCATCGTCCCGCGCGTCCTGACCGACGTGGCCGACGTGGATACCAGCGTCGAGGTCCTTGGACGCAGATGGCCGACGCCAATCTGGATCGCGCCGACCGCACTGCAGCGCATGGCCCACCCTGACGGCGAGCTGGCGACCGCGCATGCAGCGGCGGCGCGCGGCATGACCGTGGCGCTCTCGTCATCAGCCTCGACCGACATGGCCGATGTGGCCGCCGCGGGCGGCCCGCGCTGGTACCAGGTCTACCTGCTGGCGGATCCCGGCGCGCGCCGGGCAATGGTCGAGCGCGCGGTCTCGCTCGGCTTTGAGGCGCTGATCATGACCGTGGACCTCCAACGGCTGGGCCGGCGCGAGCGGGACGTCCGAGTTGGGTTCCGTATCCCGCCTGGCGTGGGGCTTCCGAACATCGCGCGGGCTGCGGGCGTGCCGGACGAGGAGGCCGCGAGCGTGGCGTTCGTCGAGCGGCTGACCTGGGACGACCTCGAGTGGCTGTGCGATTTTCGGCTTCCAGTGATCGTCAAGGGCGTCCTCCATCCCGACGACGCACGGCTGGCGGTGGAGCACGGTGCGGCGGCGATCGACGTCAGCAACCACGGTGGGCGGCAGCTGGACGGCGCCATCGCCAGTCTGGACGCGTTGCCCGCGGTGCTCCAGGCCGTGGACGGCCGCGTGCCAGTCCTGCTCGACGGCGGCGTACGGCGCGGGACCGATGCGCTCATATCGCTGGCCATGGGCGCCACCGCGGTCGGGATCGGGCGGCCCGTGATCTGGGGCCTGGCAGTTGATGGCGAGGCGGGCGTGGGTCGCGTGCTGGATATCATCGCCGGGGAGCTGGAGCAGGCCATGGCGTTGGCCGGCGTGCCGCGCATCGCGGATCTCGGAACGCTCCAGATCGTGGAGCGCTGACGGCTCCACAGCGCGCCGTCAGTCGGACGCCATCGGCACCCTGATGCCGCGCTCGCGGGCGACCTCGAGCGCGCGCTCGTACCCGGCGTCCGCGTGCCGCACGACGCCCATTCCCGGGTCGGTGGTCAGGACGCGCTCCAGCCGGGCGGCTGACTCCGCGCTGCCGTCGGCCACGATCACCATCCCGGCGTGCAGTGAGTAGCCGATGCCAACCCCGCCGCCGTGATGGAAGCTCACCCAGGTCGCGCCGGCGGCCGTGTTCAGCAGGGCGTTGAGGATGGGCCAGTCGGCGATCGCGTCGGAGCCGTCCCGCATCCCCTCTGTCTCGCGGAACGGGCTGGCGACCGAGCCCGCGTCCAGGTGGTCGCGCCCGATCACGATCGGCGCCGCCACCTCTCCCGAGGCCACCATCTCGTTGATGCGCATGCCCGCCCGCGCCCGCTCGCCGTAGCCGAGCCAGCAGATCCGGGCCGGCAGGCCCTGGAATGGCACCTTCTCCTCGGCCAGGCGCAGCCATCGGTGCAGGCTGGCGTCCTCCGGGAAGAGCTCGACTAAGGCGGCATCGGTCTTCAGGATGTCGTCCGGCTCGCCTGAGAGGGCGACCCAGCGGAAGGGGCCCTTGCCCTCGCAGAAAAGCGGCCGGATGAAGGCGGGCACGAAGCCGGGGAAGTCGAAGGCGTCGGTCACGCCCGCGGTGTGCGCGTGCTGGCGGATGTTGTTGCCGTAGTCGAAGACCACCGAGCCGGACCGATGGAACGCCAGCATCGCGCGCACGTGCTCGGCCATGGAGGCCAGCGAGCGGCGGGTGTAGTCCGAGGGGTCGTGCTCGCGCAGCTCGCGCGCTTCTTCCAGGCCGACGCCGCCCGGCACGTAGCCGCCCAGGGGGTCGTGGGCGGAGGTCTGATCGGTCACGAGGTCCGGGTGCCAGCCGCGGCGGACCAGCTCCGGCTCTACGTCGGCGACGTTGGCGATCAGCGCCATGGAGCGTGCCTCCCCGGCGGCGCGCCAGGCGTCGACCTTGCGGACGGCCTCGTCCAGGTCGTGCGTCACCTCGTCGACGTAGCCGGCGTCGTGGCGGCGCTGCGCCCGGGCCGGGTCCACTTCGATGACAAGCGCCGCTCCCTCGTTCATGGTGACGGCCAGCGGCTGCGCGCCGCCCATGC
>DATADC010000112.1:0-5832 GCA_036258735.1 Candidatus Limnocylindria bacterium | reverse complement strand
GCACCTCGATGACCATCAACTCCCCCGCCGCGATGATCTGGGCGATGTACATCGTCGCCGCCGAGAAGAAGGGCGTTCCGCGCGCCGTCCTGGCGGGCACGCTGCAGAACGACATTCTCAAGGAGTTCATCGCCCAGAAGGAGTACATCTACCCGCCGGCGCCGTCGCTCAAGCTGGTGACCGATACGGTCGAGTTCGGCACGCGCGAGATGCCGCGCTGGAACACGATCAGCATCAGCGGCTACCACATCCGTGAGGCGGGATCGACCGCGGTCCAGGAGCTGGCGTTCACGATCGCCGATGGCATCGCGTACGTCGAGGACGCGCTCGCCCGCGGTCTGCGCTTCGATGACTTCGCTCCACGGCTCTTGTTCTTCTGGAACAGCCACAACGACTTCTTCGAGGAGATCGCCAAGTTCCGCGCCGCGCGGCGCATCTGGTACAAGCTCGCCACCGAACGCTTTGGCGCGGAGAACGAGCGCAGCACGTGGATGCGCTTCCACACGCAGACCGCGGGCGTCTCGCTCACCGCCCAGCAGCCGCTCAACAACCTCACGCGCGTCGCCATCCAGGCGCTCGCCGGCGTCCTGGGCGGGACGCAGTCGATGCACACCGATGCCTACGACGAGGCCTGGGCTGTGCCGTCGGAGGAGGCCGCGCTGCTCGCGTTGCGCCAGCAGCAGATCATCGCCGAGGAGTCCGGCGCAGCAAACACGGTGGATCCGCTTGCCGGCTCCTATTTCGTCGAGACCCTGACCAACCAGACCGAGCAGGCGGCGTGGCGCTACATCTCGCAGATCGACGAGATGGGCGGCATGGTGAGGGCCATCGAGGCCGGCTTCCCGCAGGCCGAGATCGCCGATGCCGCCTACGAGCAGGCGCGCGAGCTCGAGGCCCACGAGCGGGAGATCGTTGGCGTCACCCGCTACGCCGACCCAAACGAGGATTTGGGCATCCCGCTACTGGAGGTCACGGAGGAGCAGGAGCACCGGCACCTTGCCCGCCTGGCTCGCGTTCGTGCCGAGCGCGACGCGGACGCCCATGCCATGGCCATGACGCGCCTGCGTGAGGAAGCGGCGCGGGACGACGTGAACCTCATGCCCGCCATCATCGAGGCGGTGCAGGCCTATGCCACCATCGGCGAGATGTGCAACGCCCTGCGCGCCGTGTACGGGGAGTACCGCGAGCCGCTCGCCGTCTGACGACGAGACTCCGCCGCGGCCCGGGGGCGAAGCCCATGTGGCATGCGAGGGAGCTGCGCGGCGTCCGGTCGCGGGCGATCCGGACGATCTCGCAGGGCACGCGCCCGCGCTGCTCCCCCGCGGTGCCTAGCGTGCCATGCGACCGCTTACCAGCGACTTATCGGCGGATACTGGCGCATGCGGCGGACGCGTGATCGCGGCCGGCACCCGCGGGTGAGGCGACGCCATCTATCCTGACCCGACGTGAAGGTGCACCTGGTCGACGCCACCTTCGAGCTGTTCCGGGCCTTCTACTCGCCCGGGCGGCCGCTGGAGCACGGCCCCGACGGCCGGCCGGTGAACGCTGTCCGCGGCCTGGTCGACAGCATGCTGTCGCTGCTGCGCGAGCCGGACGTGACCCACATCGGCGCTGCCACCGATTACGTCATCGAGAGCTGGCGTAACGACGTCTTTCCCGGCTACAAGAGCAGCATCGGCCTCGATCCGGACCTGCTGGCGCAGTTCCGCGACGCGGAACGCGCGTTGCGGGCACTGGGCATCACCACCTGGGCCATGGTCGAGGACGAAGCCGACGACGCGCTGGCGGCCGCAGTCGCGCGTTTCGCCACCGATCCGCGCGTCGAACAGATCGTGATCTGCAGCGTCGACAAGGACCTGGCGCAGTGCGTGGATGACGGCCGTGTGGTGCTGCGCGACCGCATGCGCCGGATCACGTATGACGAGTCCGGCGTCATCGCCAAGTTCGGGGTCTTGCCGATGAGCATCCCCGACTACCTCGCGCTGGTGGGAGACAGCTCGGATGGCTACCCGGGTCTGCCCGGCTGGGGGTCGAAGACCGCCGCGGCGGTCCTCCGCAGGTGGCAGCACCTGGAGGCCGTGCCGCCGTCGGCCGCGGCGTGGGACATCACGGTGCGAGGGGCGGCGCGGCTGGCCCTCACGCTCCGCGAACGCATGGCGGAGGCCATGCTCTACAGGCGGCTCGCCACGCTGAACGCCGATGCCGCCATCTCCGGCGCCCTCGACGACCTCGAGTGGCGCGGCGTGCGGCGACCCGAGTTCGAGGCACTGTGTGCGGAGCTCGGGTTCCAGGGCGTCATCGGGCGTGTTCATCGCTGGGCGGAAGATCAGGCGTCGGTGGCCTGATCGGGCCAGGACCATCGGTCCGTTCTGGTGAGGTGCGGTGCGGTGTAGCGTGCCGCTCCATGTCCCGACGAATCATCGGCGCCGCCGCGGTCGTTGCACTGGTAGCGACCATGGTTGCCACGCTCGGTCCGGGCGTGCCGCCCGTGGCCCGCGCCGCCTCGTGCTCGGGCTGGTCGTCGCACACGGCTCCACCGCCCACCATCCGCGTCTTCCGTCACGCCACCGGCGAGGTAGACGTCGTGCGCTTCCGCCGCTACACCAAGAACGTCCTCTCCCGGGAATGGATCAGCTCCTGGACGGCCCGGTCCCTGCGCTCCGGCGCGCTCATGGTCCGAAACTACGCCTGGTATCAGGTACTCAACTGGCGCGGCGGCGTGAATGCCCGCGGCGAGTGCTATGACATCCGCGACGACGTGCGGGACCAGGTGTACGACCCTTCCAAGCCGATCTACCGGCGCACCGCCCGGGCGGTGGACGCGACGTGGGATTGGCTGGTGCACCGCGACGGAGCGATCTTCCCCACGTACTACGACGCGGGCTCGCCGGATCACCCGTGCGGGGCGAACGCGAATGGCACGAAGGCCTACCAGTGGGGCACGCAGGCGTGCGGGCTCGAGGGCATGACCGCCGCGGAGATCGTGCTGACCTACTACTACCCCGACGTCAGCGTCACCACGCCGCCACCGCCCCCGACAGCGTCGCCGTAACCGCGGCACGCGGCTTGCGAGCGCAGGGGCCCCATGCTCAAGACGCTTCGGTCCGAGCTGGAGGACCTCGCCTGGCTCATCCGGATGCTGGCTCTCGGCGCAGTCGCCGGCGCGATCTACCAGGAGCTGCGACAGCCCCCGGAACAACGGACCTGGCACGGCCGGCTGCTGGGCTTCGTGCCGTACGACTTCCGTATCCCGACGCCGGGCCGGGTGGTGTCGGCGTGGTGGAACCCGCGCAGCAACCAGGTCATCGGCGAGCCAGTGTTCGGCGTCGGATGGAGCGTGAACCTGGCGGCGCTCGCCAACCGCTTTGGCAACGGGTCCGCCACCACGTCCACCCGCTCGCGCAAGGCAACGACGGCCCGCAGCGGCACTCAGACCGCCGCCTGACCACCCCCAAGCGGGCTGCGCTAGCATCGGGGAGCCGTGTCGTGGTTCCCCGTCCTCCTCGCCGTCCATATCACCCTGGCCGTGGCGCTGCTCGCACCGAGCCTGGTGCTGCCGTTCCTCGTGCGGCGCAGATCGGCGGGCGACGGTGTAGCCATGCCGTCGAATCCGCTGGCGCGTGTCCTGATCGCCATGCAGGGCACCGGGTCACTGGTCGTGGCCGCGGGCCTGGCGCTGACCGGCGCCGGCCTGCTGCTGATCCTGGGCACGCAGCTGCTCACGCGGCCATGGCTGCTCACCGCGCTGGTGCTGTATGCCGTCAACGTGCTGGTGGCCGCCTTCATCTCGCGGCCGAACCTCCGACGGCTGGTTGGCATCGGTCAGGGCGTGGACGACGCGGTCTGGCGCCGGCGAGCGCGACAGCAGCGATACGTGGCGTACGGCATGGCGGCCGCCACTGGCGCCATCGGCCTGCTCATGAGCACCAAGCCGGACCTGTGGTGAGCGGGCGGATCGGGGGCTCAGAAGTTCGGGATCGGCAGCGGGCGGCCCATCAGCCAGAAGATCCCCGCGACCATGAGCAGCACCGCGATCACGAAGACCGCGAACCAGCGCAGGACTTCCCACATCGTCCCAGTCCCTCGGCGTTCGGTCGGCGGCTGACCGGTCCCCCGTCGGCCGGGCGATTCTACCCGGCGGGGCAAGCCGCCAGCGGCCGGCTGGCGCCGTCATGACGCTGCGGCTGTACGACACCCGCCGGAGCGAGGCGGTGCCGTTCGCCCCGCTGGGCGCCGGGCCGGTGGGACTCTACGTCTGCGGCGTGACGCCGTACGACACCGGGCACCTCGGCCACGCCTTCACCTACGTCGGCTTCGACGTCCTGCACCGGTACCTGGAGTACCTGGGCCACCGCGTGACGTACGTCCAGAACCTGACCGACGTCGACGACGACATGCTGCGGCGCGCACGCGAGCTGGGCGAGGACTACCTGGCGCTCGGCAACCGCCACGTCACCACCTTCCTGACCGAGATGGCAGCGCTCAATTGGCTGCCGCCGGACCGATATCCCCGCGCCACGCAGCACATCGCCCAGATGCAGGAGCTCATCGGGCGGCTGCTGGCCAACGGCCACGCCTACCAGGCCCAGGGTCACGTGTACTTCTCGATCGACTCGTGGCCGACCTACGGGGAGCTGTCGCGCCTTCCGCGCGACGCCATGCTGCCGGTTGCCAACGAGCGCGGCAACGTGCCGGACATGCCGGGAAAGCGTGACCCGCTGGACTTCGTGCTGTGGCAGCCATCGGCCGCGGACGAGCCGTCCTGGCCGTCGCCGTGGGGCCCCGGGCGCCCCGGCTGGCACATCGAGTGCTCGGCCATGAGCACCGCCTACCTGGGGCCGCAGTTCGAGATCCACGGCGGCGGCGCGGATCTGGCCTTCCCGCACCACGAGTCGGAGATCGCCCAGTCCGAGGGCGCCACCCGCCGCCGACCCTTCGTGGGCTGGTGGCTGCACGCCGGCATGCTCAGCTTCGACGGCGACAAGATGAGCAAGTCACTGGGGAACCTGGTGCTGGTTCGCGACCTGCTGGCCTCCTACCCCGGCGACGCCATCCGCCACTACTTGGTCGGCCACCACTACCGCTCGGAGGTCGACTTCCACGAGGCCGATGTGGAGGCCTCCACCGCCGCCGTCGCCCACCTCCGGCGCGCCGCCCAGGCCGCCGAGGAGATCGAGCCGCTGGCGCCGGCCCTGGCCGATCCTGAGAAGCTGCACCCGCTGGTGGCTGAGCACCGCGCCCGCTTCCTGGCCGCCATGGACGACGACCTCGACACGCCGACCGCACTTCCCGAGCTGCATGCGCTGGCCGCCCTGGCGCTGGCGACCGATGACGCCGGCCTCCGCGTGGACGCGGGCTGGATGGTGCGTGAGCTGGGCGCCCGCGTGCTCGGACTGCGGCTGGCCACCGTACCGGCCGCGCCCGCGCCGGAGGAGCCAGGCGCCGTGATGACCGCGTGAGCGACGGTCCCCGAGACGACGACGTCGTTCCGGTCAGCGTTCGGCTGGGCGAGGTCGTGGCGCCCGACGATCCCGAGGACTGGACCCAGCCGCTGACCTGGGTCGCTGCGGCCGGGATGCTGGTGGCTCCTGTGCTGGCGGCGACGTGGTTCGCCCTGGCCCCGCCGTCGTCCTCGGCGCTGCTGCCCGGCACCTGGCTGCTGGCGGCAGCGCTGGCCGCCGGACCGGTGCTGACCGCCGCCACGCAGCAGGGCGGCGTGCGGGCATGGACCGCGACGCTGGCGGCGGCGCTCTTCGCCGCGCTGGTAGTGGTTGCGGCCGGCGCGGCTCTCGCAGGAGAGCGGCAGGTCGGCGCGGCCTCCCCGCCTCTGGC
>DATADC010000111.1:0-3331 GCA_036258735.1 Candidatus Limnocylindria bacterium | reverse complement strand
CCGGGGCCGACCAGGGCGCCGAGCCGGTCCTGCACGCGGCCCAGCGCCAGGCCCCAGCGCCCGGCCGGCGCCGAGGCGACGAAGGGCGCGTGCGTCCGCGCGTAGCGCAGCAGCAGGCCGTCGAGCGGCGGGGTCGCCGGCTCTTCCGGCGCCGCCAGCCACGTCTCGGCAAGGCCGGGCGGCGGGCTGGCACCCAGGGCGTCGCGGTAACGCGCCACATCCTCCACGGCGACCCAGCGCTCCTCCCCCGCCAGGCGCAGCCGGACGGCACGGCGGTCGCGTTCCAGTGCCTCAAGTGCATCGGGCGCGTCCAGGCCGTCGACCCGGGCCGCCACCTCATCGGCCCGCAGGTCGCCAAGCCGGCGCAGGAGGTCGTGCACGCCGTCAGCGGTCCGCGCTCGCCGCCCGCCGGAGAGCGCCTGCAGCTCCAGCTCGACGTCGGTGGTGGCTGCCGGATCCAGCAGCTCGCGAAGCTCGTCGGCGCCGAGCAGCTCGGCGAGCAGCTCTCGGTCCAGGGAGAGGGCCTGCGCCCGGCGCTCGGCGAGCGGTGCGTCGCCCTCGTACAGGTAGCTGCCCACGTAGTCGAACAGCAGGCCCTGGGCAAAGGGGCTGGCCGAGCGCGTCTCGACGCTGGACACGCGGACCTGTCGCGACCGGATGCCGCCCAGCAGGTCCTTCAGCGCCGGTACGTCGAAGACGTCGCGGAGCACCTCGCGGTAGGTCTCCAGGACGATGGGGAAGGAGCCATAGCGGCTGGCCACCGTCAGCAGGTCAGACGAGCGCTGGCGCTGCATCCATAACGGTGTGCGCTGTCCCGGACGGCGTCGCGGCAGGAGCAGCGCGCGGGCCGCGTTCTCGCGGAAGTGGGACGCGAACAGGGCGGACGACCCGAGCGCCGTCATCAGTAGCTCGTCCAGCTCGTCGGGGTCGAGCGCGAAGACATCCTCTCCGGGCGCCTCCACCGCCTCGGGCAGGCGCAGCGCGATGCCGTCATCGGTCCAGATGGCCTGCACCTCCTGGCCGGCCTCCAGCAGGCGGGCCTCGACGGCCATGGCCCATGGCGCGTGGACCCGGCCGCCGAACGGTGAGAGCAGGCAGACCCGCCAATCCCCCAGCTCGTCGCGGAAGCGCTCCACCACCAGCTGGCGGTCATTCGGGAGCGTGCCCGTCGCCTCGCGCTGCTCGCCGAGGTAGGCCAGCAGGTTGCGCGTGGCGCGCTCGTCGAGCTCGTGCTCGTCGCGCAGGCGCGCCTCGGCCGCGGACGGCCGCATCGGCTCCAGGTCGCGCACGAATGCGCCGATGGCCCGACCGAGCTCCACCGGCCGGCCGATGCTGTCGCCCTTCCAGAACGGCATCTTGCCCGGCTCGCCCGGCGCCGGCGACACGATCACCCGGTCCGGCCGGATCTCGTCGATGCGCCACGACGAGGCACCGAGGAGGAACACCTCGCCCACGCGGCTCTCGTAGACCATCTCCTCGTCGAGCTCGCCCACCCGACGGCCATGGCCGCCCTCGTCGCCGGCCAGGAACACCCCGTACAGGCCGCGGTCCGGGATGGTGCCGCCGGACGTGATGGCCACCACACGGGCGTCGCTGCGCGATTCCAGCGCGTCCGCTGTGCGGTCCCACACGATCCGCGGCCGCAGCTCGGCGAACTCATCGGACGGATATCGGCCCGAGAGCATGTCGAGCACGCCTTCCAGCTGCTCGCGCGAGAGGTCGCGGAAGGGGTGAGCGCGGATGACCAGTGCGTGGAGGTCGGAAACCGTCCACCGGTCCACGGCGCACATGGCGACGACCTGCTGGGCCAGGACGTCGAGCGGGTTGCGCGGGATGCGCGTCTCCTCGATGGCCCCATCCAGCATGCGCCGCACGACCACGGCCGCCTCCAGCAGGTCGCCGCGGTACTTCGGGAAGATCTTGCCGGTGGACGGTGCGCCAACCTGGTGCCCCGCCCGCCCGATGCGCTGCAGCCCACTGGCGACAGACGGCGGCGCTTCCACCTGCACCACCAGGTCGATGGTGCCCATGTCGATCCCGAGCTCCAGGCTGGACGTGGCCACCAGCGCCGGCAGGCGACCTTCCTTGAGCGCCTCCTCGATCCCCAGCCGCTGCTCGCGCGCGATGCTGCCGTGGTGCGCGCGAACCAGCTCCTCCTCGGCCAGCTCGTTGAGGCGAGCCGCCATGCGCTCCGCCAGCCGGCGTGAGTTGACGAAGACCAGCGTGGACCGATGCGCCCGGATCAGCTCCAGCAGCCGCGGGTAGATGCTCGGCCAGATGGAGCGGCGCGCCTCCGGGCCGGCGGCCGGCCCGCCGGGCAGCTCCTCGGGCGGCAGGTCCTCCCCCATGCGCGCCATGTCCTCGACCGGCACGATGACCTCGAGGTCCAGCGCCTTGCGCTCTCCGGCATCCACGATCTCGACGACCCGGCCCTCGCCCGCGCCTCCCAGGAAAGCGGCGATCGCCTCCAGCGGCCGTTGCGTAGCGGACAGCCCGATGCGCTGGGGCGGCCTGGCGGTCATCGCCTCCAGCCGCTCGAGGCTGAGGGCCAGGTGCGCCCCACGCTTCGTGCCCGCGATGGCGTGGACCTCGTCCACGATCACGGTTTCGACGCCGCGCAGCGACTCGCGCGCCTGGCTGGTGAGCAGCAGGTAGAGGCTCTCTGGCGTTGTGACGAGGATGTCGGACGGGTCTTTCGCGAAGCGGCGCCGGGCGTCGGCCGGCGTGTCGCCGGTACGCGCGGCCACCGCGATCTCGCGCAGCTCGCGGCCCTCGGCTTCCGCCGTGCGACGGATACCGGCCAGCGGGGCCCGAAGGTTGCGCTCGACGTCGTAGGTCAGCGCCTTCAGCGGGCTGACGTACAGCACGCGCACAGACCGGCGATCCGCGGTGGCTTCCGCGGTCACCGGCGAGGCGAAAAGACGGTCCAGGCACCACAGGAAGGCGGCCAGGGTCTTGCCGCTGCCCGTGGGCGCGTGGAGCAGCGTGTGCGTCCCGGCGGCGATGGCCGGCCAGCCCAGCTCCTGGGCACGCGTCGGTGCCGCAAAGGACTGCCGGAACCAGGCGGCGGTCGGTCCTGAGAAGGCGGCGAGCGGATCGTCCTGGGTGGTGCGGCTCACGGCTCGCCGAGTCTACGCGCCCCGGCACAATCGAACAAGCGTTCTAATGTCGCACAGCCGCGCTCTTTACCGCTTGTCCATGGGTAGGGTAATTCGGCCATCCGCGCGATAGGCTGCGTGCGATGACTGCTCACCGCCGCCGCGGCCGGCCGACGCACCCCGACGTCCTGACCCCCGCCGAGTGGGGCGTCGTGGACCTGGTGCGGCACGGG
>DATADC010000110.1:0-4910 GCA_036258735.1 Candidatus Limnocylindria bacterium | reverse complement strand
GATCGATCGCGGGGTATGGGTGACCCGCTTCCACTACGTCAACATCGTCCACCCACGGCGCGCGGTGCTGACCGGCATGACCAAGGACGGCACGTTCCTGATCGAGGGCGGCCGCATCGTGCGGCCGGTGCGTAACCTGCGTTTCACCGAGGAGATCCCAGCGGCGTTCGGGCGCATCGGCGCCATCACCAGCGGCACGCGCCTGCTGGCCGCCGAGTACAGCGGCATCAACGCGCGGGTGCCAGCGCTCCGCATCTCGGGCTTCTCGTTCACCGGCGCCACGGCCGCGGAGCCGGCGGGGTGACGTGGCCGCCGTCGAGCTGCGCTTCGGTGACGTGCTCCGCCTTCGCAAGCCGCACCCCTGCGGGACGCGCGAATGGCGCGTGGTGCGCCTCGGTGCCGACATCGGCCTGGTGTGCACCGGCTGCGGTCACCGCATCCTGATGGACCGCCTTGACGTGGAGCGCCGCTTCACGGGTTACGTGGAGCGCGGTCCCGAGCGGGAGGCCGGCGGGTGAGCCACGGCGAGCTGCCGCCGGACCTGTCCTCGCAGAGCTTCGCAGGCGCGGGCACGGTCTTCCGCAACCGAAGCTTCGTGCTGCTGTGGGCCGCCCAGGCCCTGAGCCAGCTGGCGTCGAACATGGTCCTGGCCGCGTTGATGGCGGTGGTCTTCCGGGCCACCGGCTCGAACACGGCCATCGCCATCCTGATCCTGAGCTTCCTGGTCCCCGCCGTCGTCTTCAGCGCGCTGGCCGGCGTGCTGGTGGAGCGCAGCGACGCGCGGCTGATCATGCTGGGCACCAACGTCCTGCGCGCGGTCGGCGTCATCGCCTTCATCTTCGTTGGCGGCAACGTGGCGTTGATCCTGTTGATCAACCTCTTCGTTGCGACCATGACCGCCGTCTTCGCGCCGGCCGAGCTGACCGCCATCCCGCGTATCGTCGAGCGGCGCCACCTGATGGCGGCCAACTCGATCTTCGTGCTGACCATCAACGCCACTTTCGCCATCGGCTTCGGCTTCCTGGGCCCGCTGCTGCTGACCACCGCCGACGCCAACGCGGTCTACATCGTGGTCGCGGTCATGTTCGGCCTGGCGGCGGCGGCCATCGTCCCGCTACCCGCGGTCCTGGCCACCGCCCACCAGGAGTTCGGGACAACCGAGGCGGGTCGCGCGCTGACCGCGACCTTCGACCAGGTGCGGGAGGGAATCCGCTTCGTGCGCGAGAACAAGCGCATCGCCTGGTCGCTGGCCTACCTCGGCATCGCGGCCAGCCTGATCGGCGTCATGGGGGCCATCGGGCCGGGCTTCGCGACCGACATCCTGCGCCTGTCGGAGGAGGACTTCTTCTTCATCATGGGTCCCGCCGGCCTGGGCGCGGTGATGGGCATCCTGTTCCTGAACGCCTACGGCAAGGGCATCCCGCGGCGGCTGACGATCGACATCGGCCTGGTGGCCATGGGCATCACCCTGATCGGCCTGGCGGTGGTAAAGCCGGTCGTCGGCCTGGTGGCGCCGGCGGTGCAGCCCATCCAGGACACGCTGCCGACGGCGCTGGCGCCGATCGTGTCGCTCATCGCCGTGGTGGTCGTCATCGCGGTGACGGCCGGCGTGGAGTACGCATTCGTGGCCATCCCGTCGCAGACCGCGCTCCAGGAGGAGCTTCCGGTCGGTGTGCGCGGGCGAATCTTCGGAATCCTCAACACCCTGCTCAGCGTCGCGTCCTTCCTGCCGGTGATCGCCGCCCCGGCCGTGGCCGACGTCCTGAACATCATCTTCCCCGGTGCCGGCATCCCGGTGGTCATGGCCGGGCTCGGCATCGCCACCCTGTGGGCCGGTGTCGCCTCGTGGCGGCACAACGCCCGCAGCGGCCTGCACGCGGTGACCCCGCCGCCCGAACCCGGGCCCGTCGACGGCATCGCGACCGAGACGGCCGCCGGCGTCCCCGACCCCACCTCCGACGAGGTCGATCTGCGCACGACCGATGCGCAGTAGGGTCCTTGCCGCGGCCGGGCTGCTGCTCTCGGGCGCCGTGGCCTGGCTGGCGGTGGTCAACGTGGTGGCCGCCCGCCTGCTGCAGATCCTGATCGCCACCTCGATCGGCTATGTCGCGTACCTGGCCTGGCGCGGCTGGGCGGTCATCCGGCGCGCCCGCGCCGAGGCGCAGCCGGCGACCGGCCCGCTGCCTTGGGTCACGGTCGTGGTCCCCGCCCGCGACGAGGCGCCGGTCATCGCCGACGTGGTCACCGACCTGGCCGGCCAGCACTACGCCGACGAGCGCGGGCCGCGCTTCGACGTGCTCGTCATCGACGACGGCTCGGCCGATGGCACCGCCGACCTGGCCCGCGCCGCGGGGACCACCCTCGAAGGCCGCCTGGCGGTCGTCCGGCGCGAGCCGGGGAGCGGCCCACGCACCAAGGGCGCCGCGCTGGCGTATGCCCACCACCTCGTGCGTGGCGAGATCGTGGCGGTCATGGACGCCGACTCGATGCTGGCGTCCGACTACCTATCACTGGCCATTAACGGCTGGGGCCGCGACGCGGATGCCGCCGCGCTCCAGACCCGGCGAGCCCAGCTCAATGCGCCGCGCGGCTGGTTGCCGGCCGCGCAGGACGAGGAGCACCTCATGGACCTGGCCAGCCAGTGCGGTCGCTGGGCGACCGACGGCACCGCCGAGGTGCGCGGGACCGGCATGTTCCTGCGCCGCGCCACGCTCGAGGCCGTGGGCGGATGGGACCAGCACACCGTGACCGAGGACCTGGAGATCTCGACCCGCCTGGCGGCGGCCGGAGAGCACATCACGCTGGCTCCGGAGGCCGTGGTCCGCGAGGAGGCCGTCGAGACCTTCGGCGCGCTGTGGGCCCAGCGCATGCGATGGGCGGAGGGCAGCATACGCCGGCTGGTGGACCTCGGCCCCGGGCTGCTGGCCGACCGCCGCCTGCCCTTCAGGAAGCGGATGGACTTCCTGATCTTCACCACCGAGTTCGTGGTGCCGCCGCTTTTCGTGGCCAGCACCGCCGCCAGCCTGGCGACCATTGCGCTGCCACAGCCGGCCGACTGGACCGTGCCGGTAACCCTGTTCGTCGGCTACGGCGTCGGCACCTTCCTGCTGGCCGCCGCGGGCCTGGCCGCCACCGGCACGCGTGGCGCGGCGGTTGTCGGCCGCGCGGCGCGCGGGTCGCTCTTCCTGTCCCATTGGCTGGTGGTCGTGCCGCTGGCCCTGCTCAAGATCGCCTTCGGCCCTCCCAGCCGCGAGTTCAGCCGCACGCCACGCCTGGCTCACCGGGACCGATGACCGCGCAGCGCATCGACCTGGTGGTGATCGGCCAGGTGGCAGTGTCCGTCACGCCCGCAGGCGTCGAGCGAGCCGGCGCCATCGGGGTGGCGGACGGCCGCGTAGTGCTCGTCGGCGACGCAGCCACCGTGCGCGAGGCGGCGCCCGGCGCGCGGGTCATCGAAGCGCCCGATGCGGCCGTGGTGCCGGGACTGCACGACTTCCACCTGCACCTGGTCGGCATGGCCCGCCAGCGCCACGAGGTCCAGCTGGACGGCCTTGACGGCGATGCCGTGGTCCGCCAGGTGGGTGCCGCAGCCGAGCGAGCCGGACGGGTGGGATGGCTGCGCGGCAGGGGCTGGTCCGAGGCCGCCTTCGGCCCGGGCGTGCAGCGCTCGCTGAACGTGGTGCTGGCCGAGCTGCCGGCGATCCTGTACAGCCACGACGGCCACTCGTCCTGGGCATCACCTGCGGCGCTGTCACGCGCCGGCGTCGGCGCCGGGGCCGACGACCCTCCGGGCGGCCGCATCGAGCGTGGCGCGGACGGCACGCCCACCGGCGTGCTGCGCGAGGCGGCGACCGACCTGGTCGAGGCGGCGGTGGGCCGGTTGCGTGGTCCCGAGCTCGGGCGGGCGCTGCGCGACGTCGTGCGTGAGCTCAACGCGTGGGGCATCACCGCGGCGACCGACGCCGGCGACACTGCGCCGGAGAACGGAAGCGGGCCGTACGCCGCTCTCGGCGATCGGGCATCGGCGCTGCTGGAGGCGACCGACGTCATCGACGCCCGGCTGCGCCTGGCTGTCGGCTTCCCGGCCGATGCGATCCACGCCGCCGCCGACCTCGGCCTGGCCACCGGGGCCGGCCTGTCCGACGCCGGCACGATCGTCGGCGGCTGGGCCAAGGCCTACGCCGACGGCGCGCTCGGATCGCGGACCGCTGCCATCTTCGAGCCCTATACCTGCGCCCCGGGCGACACCGGCATCCTGCGGCTGACGCCCGAGCGGCTCGCCGACCTGCTGGCCGCCGGTGCCGACCGCGGCATCCGCCTGGCCATTCACTCCATCGGGGACCGGGCGGTGGCGGCCGTGCTCGACGCGCTCGAGCGAGCGCGGAAGCCGGGTGGCGGACCGCCACACCGCATCGAGCACCTCCAGCTCATGCGCGCGGACGACCGCGCTCGGCTGGCGCGGCTGGGCGTGACCGCCAGCGTGCAGCCCATCCACTGCGCCGCCGATCGAGCGCACGTCGAGGAGTGCTGGGCCGACCGCGCCGAGCTGGCCTATCCGTTCGGCTCGCTGCTGGGGGCCGGCGCGCGCCTCGCCTTCGGCTCGGATGCTCCCATCGAGTCGCCGAACCCGTGGCTCGGCGCGTTCGCCGCCGTGCACCGGCGCCTGCCGCACGACGGCACGCCGGACTGGCAGGTGCACGAAGGCGTCTCGCCCGCCGCCGCCTTGGCGGGCTACACCAGCGGCGCGGCTGCGGCGGCGGGCCGGTCGCGCGCGGGGCATCTGCGCGAGGGCGCCGACGCCGACCTGGCCGTCCTGAGCGTGACCCTCGACACGCTGCTCGCCGCCGACGAGCGGCTGGCGGGGGTGCGCTCCCTGCTCACTCTGGTCGCCGGCCGGGAGGTACACAGGG
>DATADC010000109.1:0-2083 GCA_036258735.1 Candidatus Limnocylindria bacterium | reverse complement strand
GCCGTCGGGCCGCTCGACGTCCACCGCCAGCCCCAGGCTCACGCCACCGGGGTCCACGCGAAGCGCGTCGCCTTCGGCCTCCGCGAAGTAGTGCGTCATGGCCGGCTGGTCGGTGGCCGCCCGCACGATGGCCCAGCCGATGAGGTGGGTGAAGCTAACCTTGCGCGGCGCGCCCTGGGCGTTCAGGTCCCGGCGGCGTGCTTCGAGGCCCGATACATCCACGTCGCGGAAGCTGGTCGCGGTCGGGATCGCCAGCGACGCCGTCATGTTCCTGGCAAGGCGCGCTGCAGGACCCTTGATCGGCGCGGCCCCGGCGGGCAGCTGCTGCGTCGCCGGCGACACCGGTGGCGAGGGGGCCGGTTCCGCCGCTTCAGCGCGTGGCGCGGCGTCGATCGTCGGGCCGGTGCCGTTGCCTTCCTGCGTGTCCCTAGCCGTGCGCCCCGCCGGAGCTGGCTCGAACCCTGCCTGGCCCGACTCGAACATCACGCGCCACTCCCGCTCGACCGAGGTGGGATCGCGCTGGTACTGCTCGTACAGCTCGGCGACGTAGCCCGCATTCACGCTGTCGAGCGCGCGCTCGATGGTGGAGGGTTCCTTGGGCTGATCGGGGGGCATCTCAACCCCTAGGATACGAGCCGGCCGGCCGGCCCGCGCGTGCGGGGTCAGGGGCGGCCGCCGCGGCGCAGCTCGAGGCGCATCAGCGGCCGGTGTGGCAGCCTGGCACCGGCCCGTCGGAACCCGGCGCGCCGGAACAGGTCCACGGTTCCGGTGTACGCCTGGTTGCTCGGGATGCGACTGCCGCGCGTGTCGACCGGATATGCCTCAAGCGTCGCCGCCCCGCGCGAGCGCGCGTAGCGAACGGCGGCATCCAGGAGCGCCGTGCCGACGCCCTGCCGCCGGTGCTGGCGCGGGATGTAGAAGCACACCACCGACCAGACCGAGGCGTCGTCGCGCTCCGCCGGCGCCAGCCTGGTGATCGGCGAGCGGACGATGCGGCCGAACTCCGGACGCGGCCCGACGCTCACCCAGCCGACCGGCTCGCCTCCGCGGTACCCGATCAGGCCGGGCCGCCGCCCCTCGTCGGTCAGGCGGCGCAGCAGCGCGCGATTACCGGCACCGCGGTTGGCGCAGCCGGCGCTGAACTCGCGCCCGGTGACGCGCTGGAAGGTGCACCAGCAGTTGGCGTACGCACCATTCGCACCGAACAGCCGCTCCAGGTCCTGCCAGCGGGTTGGCGTCAGCGGCCGCGCCACGAGCGGGCCGGCATCCGTCACGCCTGGGTCGCCTCGCGCTGCCTGGCCCGGTAAGCGCGCGCCTTGATGCGGCTGCCGCAGACGGCCATGGTGCACCACGTTCCAGACCGGTTGCGCGAGCGGTCGTAGAACAGCCAGCGGCAGGTGTCGTTGCGACACGCCTTCAGCCGCGACCAGGTCCCGTTCGCCATGGACGTGGCGACCGCATCCATCAGAAGGCCGATGAAGCCGTCCACCCCGGTCGCTGCCGGCGTCAACCTCCACTCGGTCTCGCCGGCACCCGGGCGTATGGCCACGGTCAGCGGCGCGTGCCCGGCGGCCTCGTTCATGCGTCGCACGGCGCCCTCGTCGAGCGGCTCCTCGTTGTTCGCCCGGGCCAGCGCACGCACGCCCTCCCGCACGGCGATGGCCCGCGCGTGCCCCCCGGCGTCGATCTGCGTGCCCGGCCCCATCAGGCCCCGGTCGGTCAGCCAGCTTCGGAGTAGGTCCGGCGTGCCGAGTGCGTCCCGGCCGCCCTCGATGTCATTGGTGTTCACGAACTCAACGATGAGCTCGGTAGCGTCTGCCATCGACGCCATCCTACATCACCAGTCAATACACCTTGACAGGTAACGCCGCTGGGGCTACCATTCTGCCATCACCGCCAAAGCAGTTTGAGTAGTAACGCACGAGGGTAGGACCGATGGTCGGAATGCTGGATTACCGCCTCCACTACGCCTACAGGGCGACCGAGGATCGCGTTCGACAGGCCACCAGGAGCGCGTGTTCGGGTCAGCCGGTGCGGCCGCATCGGCGCATTCGCCGCCTCGTCACACGCGAGGCCCGCCAGC
>DATADC010000108.1:0-6593 GCA_036258735.1 Candidatus Limnocylindria bacterium | reverse complement strand
ACCTGATCGATCTCCTCGCGGTGGTTGGCATGCATCTGGAGGATGCGGCCGATCCGCTCCTTGCTGCCCTTGGTCGAGTTATAGACGTAGGAGCCGGTCTTGAGCGTGCCCGAGTACACCCGGAAGAAGGCGAGCTTGCCGACGTACGGGTCCGCGGCGATCTTGAAGGCCAACGCGGCGAATGGCTGGTCCGCATCGGTCTCGCGCGTCACCTCGTCGCCCGAGCGCGGGTCGCGGCCGGTGACCGGCGGCACGTCCAGCGGCGAGGGAAGGTAGTCGATGACCCCGTCCAGCATAGGCTGCACGCCCTTGTTCTTGAGCGCCGAGCCGCACAGCACCGGCACGATCCGGTACGCCAGCGTCCCGGCCCGCAGGGCGTGCGTCAGCTCGGCGGCGCCGATCTCCTCGCCCTCAAGGTACTTGTGCGCCACGTCGTCGTCGAGGTCGGCCAGTGCCTCGACCAGCTTCTCGCGCTGGCTCTCCGCCTCGGGAAGCAGGTCGGCCGGGATGTCGCCCACCTGGATCTGGTCGCCCAGGTCGTTGCCGTAGGTGATGGCCTTCATGTTCAGCAGGTCGATCACCCCGCGGAAGTCGCTCTCGCGGCCGATGGGCACCTGCAGCGGGACCGCGTTCGCGCCGAGGCGGTCACGGATCATGTCGACCACCCGCCAGAAGTCGGCGCCGGTGCGATCCAGCTTGTTGACGAAGCAGAAGCGCGGCACGCGGTAGCGGTCGGCCTGGCGCCATACGGTCTCGGACTGCGGCTCCACGCCGGCCACCCCGTCGAAGACGACCACCGCTCCGTCCAGCACGCGAAGGCTGCGCTCGACCTCAACCGTGAAATCCACGTGGCCGGGCGTGTCGATCAAGTTGATTCGATGATCGGCCCAGAAGCACGTCGTGGCGGCGGCGGTGATGGTGATCCCCCGCTCCTGCTCCTGCTCCATCCAGTCCATGGTGGCGGCACCCTCGTGGACCTCGCCGATCTTGTAGATCTTCTTGGTGTAGAAGAGGATCCGCTCGGTCACGGTGGTCTTGCCCGCATCGATGTGGGCGATAATCCCGATGTTCCGCGTGCGCTCCAGCGGGATCTCGGTGGTGGCGCTGCGCTTGGCGGCGGTCGTGACGGTCATGGCCGGCTTACCACTTGAAGTGGCTGAAGGCCTTGTTGGCCTCCGCCATGCGGTGCGTGTCCTCGCGGCGCTTGACCGCGGCACCCACGCCGTTCGAGGCGTCGATGAACTCGGCGGCCAGCTTCTCCGCCATGCTGCGGCCGTTGCGCTTGCGAGCCGAGTCGATCAGCCAGCGCATGCCGAGGCTCACGCGACGATCGGCGCGCACCTCGACCGGGATCTGGTAGGTCGAGCCGCCAACGCGCTTTGGCTTGACCTCGATCAGCGGCATGGCGTTGCGCAGGGCGAGCTCCATGACCTCAACCCCGGCGCGGCCTGCCTGCCTTTCGCAGCGGCTGATGGCGTCCTCGAGGATGCGCGCGGCCAGCTGACGCTTCCCCCCGCGCATCAGCTTGTTGGTGAACTGGTCGATGGTCAGCGCGGCCCCGACCAGCGGCTCGGTGTACTTGGTCTTGCGCGCGACCGTGGGACGGCGAGGCATCGGTCCTTACGACCCCTTGCCCGGCGACTTCGCGCCGTACTTGCTGCGTCCCTGCTTGCGGTCGCGAACGCCGGCCGCGTCCAGCGTGCCGCGCACAATGTGGTACTTCACCGCGGGCAGGTCACGGACCTTGCCGCCGCGGACCAGCACCACCGAGTGCTCCTGCAGGTTATGGCCGATGCCGGGGATGTAGGCGGTCACCTCCATGCCGTTGACCAGGCGCACGCGCGCCACCTTGCGAAGGGCCGAGTTCGGCTTCTTCGGGGTGCGCGTCATGACCTGCAAGCAAACGCCCCGACGCTGCGGCGCTCCACGACCCATGGAGGCGGTCTGCTCCAGGGTGTTGAGCGTCCGGCGCAGCGCCGGCGCCTTCACCTTCTTGCCTGCGGGCTTGCGGCCCTTGCGGACCAGCTGGCTGATGGTCGGCAACCGAAATCCTCGCGTTCGTTCGCTGTGGCTGACTGCTTGTAGGTTCGCTCCCCGCCGGACGCATGGCGACCCTCCAACGGGCCACTCTCTGGCTTCAGCGGGGGGTGCCCGGAGGGGCACACACGAAGGCGCCCCGAACCCGGGACACCGAATGGGGAGTATACGGTTGGGCCCGATCGAGTGTCAACCGAACGCCAACCCGATGGAGGCTGCCAGACTGCTCGCGCACGCCTGACCGCAGCGATACAGCGAGAGAGCGAGCCCGCATCGCGGACCCGCCCTCGAATTCGTGACTGGCGCGTTCGATTGTCGCGGCGCGGTTACTCCTTCGTAGCCGCCGCCTCGGCCTCTGCCTCGGAGCCCTCGGTCAGGCTCTCGAAGACCTCCTCCTTGACCTCGGCCTCGATGTTGGGGTCGTCGTCGGCGCCCATAAGCTCGGCAGCCGTCTCGGCCGCCTCCTCGGCGGCCGCCTCGGCCTCGTCCGGCTCGATCACGCCGTCGGCGTCCGTGTCGGCGTCCCCGGTCAGGAAGGTCATGGCCGCCTCCCGCTCGCGAAGCGCCTCGGCCTCCTCCGGCGGCAGCTCCTTGGCCCGTGCCGCGGCCAGGGCGCGCGCTTCGGCGCCGGTCCCGGCCGGGATCAGCTTGCCGATGATGACGTTCTCCTTGAGGCCGAGCAGGTGGTCCTTGGCGCCGTTGATGGCGGCCTCGGTCAGCACCCGCGTGGTCTCCTGGAAGGACGCGGCAGCAAGGAAGGATGAGGTGTTCAGCGACGCCTTGGTCACGCCCAGCAGCACCGTCTGGGCCGTGGCGGGCTCACCGCCCTCGGCCAGGATCCGGTTGTTGACCTCCTCGAACTCGAAGCGGTCGATCAGCTCCGAGGGGAGGAGCTCGGTGTCGCCGGCCGAGTCGACGGTCACCTTGCGCAGCATCTGGCGCACGATGATCTCGATGTGCTTGTCGGCGATGGTAACGCCCTGGGATCGGTACACCTTCTGGACTTCGGCCACCAGGAAGCGCTGGACGGTGTCCACGCCCTTGATCTGGAGCAGGTCCTTGGGGTTGAGCGAGCCCTCGGTGAGCGGGTCTCCCGCCAGCACCTGGTCGCCGGTCTCCACGCGCAGCCGGGCGGAGTGCGGCACCGCGTACTCACGGGTGTCCACGTCCTCCGCGTGCAGGGTCAGGGTGTTGCCCTTCTTCGTCACGCGGCCGGCTGAAGGCGCCTTGATCTCGACCGCCTCCTCGCCCTCGCCCACGCGGGCGAGCAGCTGGCCCTCGGTCACCTCGTCGCCGTTGGCCACCAGCACCTCGTGCTGCGGCGTCACCTTGAACGGCGTGTCGTAGGCCTCCCGGTGCGTGACCCGCACCGTGATCGGCTGGTCGGGCCCGGTGCGCACCACCTCGACCTCTCCGTCGATCTCCGTCATGGTGGCCTGGCCCTTGGGGATGCGCGCCTCGAAGAGCTCCTCGACACGCGGCAGGCCCTGTGTGATGTCCTCACCGGCGACGCCGCCGGTGTGGAAGGTCCGCATGGTGAGCTGCGTCCCGGGCTCGCCGATCGACTGCGCTGCGATGATCCCCACCGCCTGGCCGAGCTCGACCAGCTGCCCGGTCGCCAGGTTGCGTCCGTAGCACATGCGGCACACGCCGTGGCGAGCCGCGCAGGTCAGCGGGGAGCGGACGTTGACGCGGTCGATGCCCGCGGCCTCGATCCGCTCGATCACGGCCTCGGACAGCTCCTCGTTCCGTGCGACCAGCGTCTGGCCGCTGCTCTCGTCGACAACGTCCAGCGCGCCCATGCGGCCCACCAGCCGGTCGCCGAACGGCTCGGGGATCTGCTCGGACTCCTCGCGCGTGATCCAGGTGCCCAGGTCGGTGCCGCAGTCGTCCTCGCGGGTGATGACGTCCTGCGCCACGTCCACCAGGCGGCGGGTCAGGTAGCCGGAGTCGGCCGTGCGCAGGGCGGTGTCCGCCAGTCCCTTGCGCGCGCCGTGGCTCGAGATGAAGTACTCGAGCACGCTCATCCCCTCGCGCAGGTTGGAGCGGATGGGCAGGTCGATGATCCGCCCGGACGGGTCGGCCATCAGGCCGCGCATGCCGGCCAGCTGGTGCACCTGGGTCACGTTCCCGCGTGCGCCCGAGTGGGTGATCATCCACACCGAGCCCCGCTTGTCGAGACCGTCGAGCATGCGGCCAGTGACGTCATCGGTCGCGCGGCGCCAGACCTCCACGGTCTGGGTGTAGCGCTCGTCCTCGGTGATGAAGCCCTTGCGGAACTCGCGCTCGATGGCCGCCACCGCGGCATCGGCGTCGGCCAGCAGCTTGGCCTTCTCGGCCGGGACGCGGATGTCGTCGATGCCGATGGTGATGCCCGCCACCGTGGCGTAGTGGAAGCCGAGCGTCTTGACCCCGTCCACCAGGTGGGTGGTGGCCTCCGGCCCCAGCTGCCGATAGCACTGCGCGATCAGCGCCTTGAGGGCCTTGCGGTCCATGACCTGGTTGACGAAGCCGAGCTCGTCCGGAATGACGCTGTTGAAGATGACGCGCCCGGCGGTGGTCTCCACCAGCTCGCGGCGGGTCGGAGTGGTACCGTCGCCGTCCCCGGCGGCCTCGTCGCTCACCTCCAGCTCCACCTTGATCGGCGCCTGGACGTGAACGTGGCCCAACTGGGCGGCCATCATCGCCTCCGCGGCCGTGGCGAAGATCTTGCCGGCACCCTTCTGGTCCGGCCCGTCGATCGTCAGGTAGTAGCAGCCCAGCACCATGTCGTGCGTGGGCGACACCACGGGCGAGCCGTCCGCCGCCGACAGCAGGTTCTGCGTGGACAGCATGAGCTCCTTGGCCTCCGCCTGGGCGGCCGAGGACAGCGGCACGTGGACGGCCATCTGGTCGCCGTCGAAGTCCGCGTTGAAGGCGAAACACACGAGCGGATGGATCTGGATGGCCGAGCCCTCGACCAGCACCGGCATGAAGGCCTGGATGCCCAGCCGGTGCAGCGTGGGAGCTCGGTTGAGGAGCACCGGGTGGTCCTTGATGACCTCTTCCAGCACGTCCCACACCTCGGGACGCACCCGCTCGACGATGCGCTTGGCGCTCTTGATGTTGTGCGCGAAGCCCTTCTCCACCAGCTGACGCATGACGAACGGCTTGAACAGCTCGAGCGCCATCTTCTTGGGCAGGCCGCACTGGTGCAGCTTCAGCTCCGGGCCGACCACGATCACCGAGCGGCCCGAGTAGTCGACTCGCTTGCCGAGCAGGTTCTGGCGGAATCGGCCCTGCTTGCCCTTGAGCATGTCGCTCAGGCTCTTGAGCCGATGGTTCCCGGTGCCGCTGATGGCGCGGCCCCGACGCCCGTTGTCGATCAGCGCGTCGCAGGCCTCCTGGAGCATCCGCTTCTCATTGCGGATGATGATCTCGGGCGCCTCAAGGTCCAGCAGGCGTGACAGCCGGTTGTTGCGGTTGATCACGCGCCGGTACAGGTCGTTCAGGTCCGACGTCGCGAAGCGGCCGCCGTCCAGCTGCACCATGGGGCGCAGGTCGGGCGGGATGACCGGCAGCGTGGACAGGATCATCCACTCCGGCCGCGCCCCGGACTTGCGGAAGGCCTCGATCAGCCGCAGGCGCTTGATCGCCTTCTTGCGGCGCTGCCCGGAGGTCTGCCGCATCTCGACGTGCAGCTTCTGGGCGAGGTCGTCGAGGTCCAGCTGCTCGATGATGCGCTTCACTGCCTCGGCGCCCATGCCGGCCTCGAACAGGCGACCGTACTGCTCCGACAGCGTCCGAAACTCGGTCTCGGTCAGCGTCTGCATGACCTTGATGTCGGCGATCTGCTGACGCGCGGCGCGCGCGGCCAGGCGCGCGTCATCGGTCTCGCGTGCAACCTGCTCGCGCTCGCTGACCAGCGCCTCGTCGATGCCGGAGGTGAGATCCCCAACCGCTTGGTCCAGCCGCTCTCGGGCCTCGGCCTTGGCCTGCTTGACGTCCGCGTCCAGTGCGTCCACTTCGGCCGCCACCGCCTTGCGCAGGGAAGCCAGCGCGGATCGCGACTGGTCGCCGCCGCGGGCGACGACCTCGCCGGTGGGCGTGAACACGACGTCCTCAGCCACCTTGCTGCCGCCCTCCTTGAGGGCGGCCTCCACCTGCTGCGCCGCCGTGGCCAGCTCCTCCGAGCGGGTCGTGAAGCGCTCGTCGTGGCGCCGGACCTCGGCGGCGTGCGCCTCCTCGACCTCCGTGCGCTTGTCGGCGATGGCGCCCTCCAGCTCGGCGCGCTTCTCGTCGACCACTGCCTGGACGCGATCGATGCGGTCCTGCATCTCCTCGTCGATGCGGGCCAGCACCTTCTCGCGCTCGCCCTCGTCGACGCGCGTCACCACGTACAGCGCGAAGTACAGGATGCGCTCCAGGTTGCGCGGGCTGACATCCAGCAGGATGCCCAGCCGCGACGGCGTGCCCTTGAAGTACCAGATGTGGCTGACTGGCGAGGCCAGCTTGATGTGGCCCATCCGCTCGCGGCGCACCTTGGAGCGGGTGACCTCCACGCCGCACTTGTCGCA
>DATADC010000107.1:0-6454 GCA_036258735.1 Candidatus Limnocylindria bacterium | reverse complement strand
GGCATCGGTGCCAGCCGGCACCGTCGTCTGCGACGCGAACACCGCGCCCGTGATCAGTAGCAGCGCTCCGGTCGCCAGGCCGAAGCCGCGAAGGAGTCGGTATCGGTCAGTCGTCTGCATTGGTCATCCTCGTTGGTTGTTGGCCGCGTCCAGCACGGCGCGGCTGTACATATCGAGGCAGACCGGGGCCGATAGGTTTCATCGGTCCGAACCTTGCTACGATGGCTTGCAGACGACGCCTGCCGGGCGAGCCTGCGAGCGCCCGCGACGAAACCCGCACAGGAGCCGATTGCCCGCCATGACCACGCTCACGGAGCGTCCTGCGACCGATGCACCGATGGGTCCCCAGGGCCGCCCGCTGCCGCCAGCCCGATCGGTCCGGTACAACCCCACGCCGGAGGAGCTCCAGGAGCTGACCAGCCGCATGCCGCAGGCCAGGCGCACCAGCTTCGGCAACTACAACGTCCAGACCAGGGCCACCAGCCGATCGGCCGGTTCCACCTTCCTGGTCACCGATGACCCTGCGGAGACCACCGGCAAGGCCATCTCGCGCGCCGAGGGCGAGCGCATCGCGCAGGCCCAGGCCGAGTACATCGCCGGCGTGGACATGATTGTGATCGACGGCTACATCGGCAACGAACCGGCCCAGCGGTCCCGGCTGCGCCTCTACATCGAGGAGGCCAACGCCAATATCGCGGGCATGCAGCAGCAGCTCTACTTCCCGCCCGATGCCTCGGCCAACGCCTGGGAGCCCGAGCTGTGCATGATCTACACGCCGAACCTGCCGATGCCCGGCTATCCCGATGACCGGGTCATCGCCGTAGACCTTGAGGCGGGTGTCAGCCGGGTCCTGAACTCGGACTACTTCGGTGAGTCGAAGAAGGGCGGCCTGCGCATGTGGAACGCGCTGGTCTACGCCCGCGGCGGCCTGGCGATGCACGCCGGCTGCAAGGTCGTGCCGACGGATGCGGGCGAGAAGACGCTGCTGATCATTGGCCTTTCGGGAACGGGGAAGACCACCACCACCTTTACCCGCCAGAACGGGTCGCAGCCGGTCCAGGACGACTTCATCGGCCTCTTCCCGGGCGGCACCGTGGTCGGGACCGAGAACGGCTGCTTCGCCAAGACCTTCGGCCTGGACCCTGCCCACGAGCCGGCCATCCACGGCGCGGTCACCAAACCCGACGCCTACCTTGAGAACGTGTCGCAGAAGGAGGACGGCGGCCCGGTCGACTTCTTCGATACCTCATACACGAAGAACGGGCGCGCGACCTTCCCGATGGCCTCGCTCGGGATCTGGCGCGACCCGCGCGAGATCGGCCCGGTGGACGACCTGCTGATCCTCAATCGCAACGACAACATCATCCCGGCGGTGGCGCGGCTGACCAGGGAGCAGGCGGCCGCGTACTTCATGCTCGGCGAGACCAAGGGCACCTCCGCCGGCGGTAAGGCCGAGGAGGGCAAGTCCCTCCGCGTGCCCGGCACCAACCCGTTCTACCCGCACCGCGACGAGCAGCAGGCCAACCGCTTCCTTGAGCTGATGGGCACCACCGAGTTCGACGTTTACCTGCTCAACACGGGGCGCGTCGGCGGTCCTGAGGGCGATGCGACCTCCAAGAAGATCGCCATCGAGGACTCGGGAGCGATCGTCGAGGCCATCGCCGAGGGCACCGGTGAGTGGGAGCGGGACCCGGACTTCGGCTACGAGGTGGCGACCTCGCTCCCCGGGGTCGACGACGCCGAGAAGCTCCAGCCCCGCCTCCTCTACGAGCGCACCGGCCGCGGGGACGAGTACCGCGGCATCGTCGAGCGACTCAAGCGCGAGCGCGTCGAGTTCCTTGAGCGCTACCCGGGTCTCGCGCCCGAGATCCTCGAGGCCATCCGCTAGGCGATCCGCCCCGGCCGGACCGCTACTCCTCGAAGGTGGCCTCCACGCTGAGCTCCACGTTCCCCTGCAACGCGCGCGAGATCGGGCAACCCTCCTTGGCGCCCTCGGCGACGGCGTCGAACTGCTCCGCGCTGATCCCGTCCGCATGCCCGATCACGATCAGCCGCGACTTCGTCACAGACCACTTGTCCTCGACCTTGTCGAAGGTGACCTCCGCCTCGACGTGAAGGTGCTCGGGGGTCGCGCCCGCCCGCGCCAGGTCCGCCGAGAACGCCATCGCGAAGCACGAGGCGTGGGCGGCGGCGAGCAGCTCCTCGGGCGAGGTGCGGCCGTCCCAGCTGCCGGTGCGCGATGCCCACGACACGGGCAGGTCGGTGAAGAGCTGGCTGGTCCCGGCAGAGACGGTGCCCGAGCCGGAGGCCAGGTCCCCGTTCCAGGTGACGGTGGCGGTACGCACTTCAGCCATCGGTGAATCGGTCCTCCTACTATGCTCGGGCGTGAGACCGATAGCCTAGAAGGACCGATGCAGGACGGCCAGCCGACCCCCGCCCACCCCAACCCCGTCATCCGCTCGCAGCGGGTCTACCTGCGCCCGGCCGAGCGCTCCGACCTGTCGCTGTTCGTGCGCTGGTTCGCTGACGCCGATACCACCCGGCACCTCGCCAGCCGCGCGCCCTTCAGCCAGGCCATGGAAGAGAAGTGGTTTGAGCGAGTGGTGGAGGGCCAGGGCAAGGACCACTACCACTTCGTCATCTGCCTGGTCGCGGATGGAACGCCCATCGGCACCGCCGACCTGCGTGACATCAACCTCGAGGATGGGCGGGCCGAGTTCGGGATCAGCATCGGGGAGAAGCCCGAGTGGAACAAGGGCTACGGCACCGAGGCGCTCAGCGCCATCTGCGACTTCGGCTTCGGACGGCTGCGGCTGGAGCGTATCAGCCTGGAGGTGTACGAGGGGAATGCCCGAGCGCGGCGCTCCTACGAGAAGGCCGGCTTCCGGGTGGAGGGAACGCTTCGCAACGCGCACTTCAGCGAGGGCCGGCACAGCGACGTCATCGTCATGTCGCTGCTGCGCGACGAGTGGCTGGCGCTCAACCGCCCCACCTCCTGGCAGATCAGCCTCGGCGAGGCGTGACCCAGGCCACGCGGCCGGTGCGCCCTCAGTGAGCGTCGCCGAGCTTCCGGATCGCATCGCGCAGCTCAGCCCGGAGTCTCGGGAGCGACTCGACCGCATCTTCCAGCTCGACGTGGCCGAGGGCCGCACCGACCCGCCCGCGGAGATGCACGCCTGGCTGCGCCGCCAGTTCGGGTCGGTCCAGGCGGTGGAGCGGCAGGCGGTGCTGCGGGTGACCAACCGCTGGAGCCTGGACGGCTCGCTGCTCTCCCCGCTGCGAGGCAAGCGACCGGTCGAGGACGGCCGAGGCGAGGCCTGGTCCAGGCAGGTCGAGCAGTCACGCGGCGATCCGTTCTGCGACCCGGAGCACCAGACCCCGGCCGACACCTGGGGACGCGTCCGCGGTCGGCACCTGGTCACCGGCGCGAACGCCGCCATGTACGACTCTCACCACGGCGTGATGATCTTCGATGAGCACGACCCCCTGGCCTACACGCACGAAGCGGTGGTCGAGATGCTGCACGTCGGCCGCGAATGGGCCGAGCGCGGGCGCGCCGCGGACGCCGCAGCGGTCAACTACCTGCTGGTCTGGAACTGCGGGCCTCGCGCCGGCGGATCGGTGCTCCACGGGCACGCCCAGATGCTGGTGGGCCGGGGGCCGCACTACGCCCGCGTCGAGCGCCTGCGGCGAGACGCCCAGGGCTATCGCGACGCCACCGGCCATGACTACTTCGCAGACCTGGTTGCCTGCCACCGCGACCTCGGCCTGGTCGTGGCGGAGGCGGATGGCGTGGCGACCATGGCGTCGCTGACGCCCATCAAGGAGCGCGAGCTGCTGGTCGTGGGCCGGCCCGGAATGGACGAACGCCAGCCTTCCTTCGCCGATGCCGTCGCCCGCCTTGCCGTCGCCGCGCGGGACGCGCTCGGCATGCGCGCCTTCAACCTGGCGCTGCACCGCGCGCCGCTCGGCGACGAGGCGGCAAGCCACGGCGCCTGGACCGAGGTTGCGCCGATGGTGCACCTGGTCGACCGTGGCGACCCGGCCAGCACCGCGTCCGACATCGGCGCCATGGAGCTCTTCGCCGCCTCGGTGGTCGGGGCCGATCCGTTCGAGATCGCCGGTCAGCTCAGCGCCGCCCCGGCTTCGCCATAGCGGCCGGGCGCTACGATGCGCCCGTGTTCGAGCTGCGACGCGATCCGGTCACCTCGTGGTGGTCGGCCGTCGTCACCGACCGCACGTTCGAGCACGCCTCCTTCGCCGTGGAGGCGCAGCCGGTGGAGGGCACCCACTGCCGCCACTGCGACGACGATCCGACCCCGGACGCCGATGCCGCCGACGCCGTGCACGTCCGCCGGCTTGCATTGCGGCCGGACGCCTTCCATCGCATCGACTCCACGAAGGAGTCGGCCGCTCAGCTGGCGATGTCGGAGGTCGAGTCGTCGAGCGGCTCGTGGGAGATCCTCGTGGCGCCCGGCGGCCACCACGAGCGGCTGGCCGACGCGCCGCCGCGCCTCGCTTTCAATCTGCTGCGCGCCATGCGCGACACGATGCTCGAGCTCGGCGCCCGGGCGAAGCCGCCGGACGAGCGCGTATCGGTCCAGGTGGTCCAGAGCTACGGCCGCCAGGCAGGCTCGCGGACGTCGCACCTGAACCTGGAGCTGTACGCCATTCCGCTGGTCCCCCACTGGCTGGCCGAGGAGATCGGGGGCGGCGCGCGGTTCCAGATCCGCAACCGCACCTGCGTGTGGTGCGGGCTGGCCCGCACCGAAGAGGAGTCCGGCGAGCGCCTGGTCCTGGCCGAGGAGCGCTTCGTCGTCTTCGCGCCGGCGGCCAGCCGCTCGGCGTTCGAGCTGATGGTCGTCCCGCGCACGCATGCCGCCGACTTCACGCAGCTGGACGAGGACGACCTCGCCGCCACGGCGGCAACGCTGCAACGGACGCTCCGGACCCTGGATGCGCTCGGGGACCCGCCCTACAACCTGTTTCTCCACACGTCGCCCGCCGGAGAGCGGCTGGACCAGACGTTCCACTGGCACTGGGAGCTGCACCCCCGGCTGCGCGTCATCGCGGGGCTTGAGCGCGCCACTGCGCTGGCCGTCAACCCGGCCGCGCCCGAGTACGCCGCGCAGGTGCTGCGCGAGAAGCTCCGGACGTCCGCGTAACAGCCTGCGACCGCCGATGCGTCAGGGGAGGAACGTCGGGGACAGGGCGCAGCGGAGGTCCGGGTGCATTCGATCGAGTTCGGACATGGCATCGGCACGGGGTTACCACTGGTGACCGGCGCCCGCGAGGCGGACTTCGATCGGATCTTCGGGGAGTTCTCGCCGGCGATCTACAACTACGTGCTCCGAATGGTCGGTGACGCCGATCGGGCGGCCGACATCACGCAGGACACCTTCATCAAGGCCTATCGCAAGATGGACACCCTCACCGAACAGACGTCCACCAAATCGTGGCTGTACCGGATCGCCACCAACACGGCCATCGACGAGATGCGCAGGCGCCGCTGGGTCCGGCCGCTGGAGCCCAACGAGCCTGGTCACCACGATCGTCCCGACACTCGGCCCGGACCGGAGGCGGCGGTCATGGACGCCACCCTGGACGACCGCATCCAACGGGCGCTCATGCAGCTACGACCCAACCATCGGCAGTGCCTGGTCTTGTCCGACCTGGAAGACATGAGCGCGCAGCAGATCGGCGAGGTGATGGGCCTCTCGTACGGCGCGGTCCGCACGCTCCTATGCCGGGCGCGCGGTGAGATGCGGCGGCACCTCGCCGCGGAGGGCTTGGTTCGATGACGCAGGACCGCGGATTCGGTCGTGGGCAGCATCCGGAGGAGCTGCTTAGCGCAGCCGTCAGCGGCGACCTCACCGGCGCCGAGCGCGCCGCGGTCGACGCGCACCTGCTCGGCTGCGACCGCTGCCGGGCCACGCTCCAGGCCTTCAGCGAGGAGCGCCGGCTGATCGGCGGCATGCGCCACGTTGCCCCGCCGCGCGACCTGGGCGCGCGCGTTCGGGCTGGGATCGAGGGACGCCGCGCCCCAGCGGACCCGTGGTGGCGCAGGCCAGGGACCCTGGTGGCGGCGTTCGCGTCCCTCACCACGATTGCGGCAGCGCTCCTGGCGGTGGTCGTCTTCTCCGACGTACAACGCGGACCGACCGGAGCGACAGGTGAGGCTTCGGCATCCGCATCCGCATCCGCCACGCAAACCGCGAGCCTGACGCCACCTCCGACGACGAACCCGTCGGTTGAGGACACGCCAACCCCGAAGCCGAGCGCACCGACCACGGCGCTGGAAACCGGGCAGGTCGGCTACCTGCAGGTCGACGGCCAACCCCAGAGGGAACTTCGGCTTTCGTTCGTCAACGACGCGACCGGGACACTCACCCGGCTGGGTCCCACCGGAGGGCCGCCGGTGGTGGCGGCTCTCTCGCCGACCAACGAGTTCCTC
>DATADC010000106.1:0-3761 GCA_036258735.1 Candidatus Limnocylindria bacterium | reverse complement strand
CGGGGTGGTAGAGCTCGCGTATCCCAGGCTCGCCGTTGTCGGTCCCCCCGGCCGCGAGCGCGGCGGCGTGGACGCGCCACACCGTCGCCCGGTCGGGGCACTGGAAGGCGAGATGGACCCGCGACGCCGGCCCGTCCACGTCCGCGGCGTCGAGCCAGAGCTCGTCGGCCGCGAGGTGGCCCCCGCTCTCGCTCAGGACCGGGATGCCGAGGGCGTCGAGCACGGCCCGGTAGAACCGCTGGCTCGCCGCCAGGTCCCGGCAGCGCAGATGGACGTGGTCGATGAGCCGCCCTCTGTGGAACTCCATGCTCCTCCTCCTCCATGTGAACGTCGGCGCTCGAGGGCGGCTACCGCGATGGCGCCGCGACGGCAGGCCGGCCGGGTCGCGACCGCGCCGCGGGGGGCGGCTCGTCCCGGAGCGCGAGCCAGGCGGCCGTGAGCATCACCGCCATGCCGACGGCATCGGAGGCGCGGACCTCCTCCCCGAGGATCACGGCCCCGAGCAGCACCGCGATCGCCTTGGGCCGCAAGAACGCCCTGTTCGCCGGCTCGGACATGCTGGCAACATGATGCTGCCGTTCATGGATTGCAGGCTGACTGGGTGCGGATCAGTCACCGCGGCCATCCCGAACGTGGGCAAGTCGTCAAGGTGGTCCGGAGAATAACGCGGGAAGGTGCCACCGTCCTGCTGGTCGAACTTCCGGACGGGCGGCGGGAGCGGATCCCACCGTCCTGGACCGATGCTGCCACGGATGGGCCGATCATGCCCGCCTTGTTGTTCTCGCCGAGCGGCCTTCGTGCCTTGATCCAATTGGTCCGCGAGCACGGCATCCCGCCGTTAGCGGAGACCGACCATGGAGGCCGCGACATCCAGGATCTGGAGCCACCTGCCCGCCGACGCGCACGCCGCGATGGCGCATCTGTGGGCGGAGCTGCTGCGCCGCCGGCTGGCCGGCCGCCAAGCAGGGAGCATGGTGGCGAGCCATGACCACGAACCCGTCCAAGATCGAGCCGCGCCACTTGCGGCTGCAGGCCGTCGTCTACATCCGCCAGTCCACGCCGCAGCAGAGCCAGAACAACCAGGAGAGCACCCGCCGCCAGTATGACTTGGCACGCCACGCTCGGCAGATGGGCTGGCCGGAGACGGCGATCCGGGTGATCGACGACGACCTCGGCCTGTCGGGCGCCAGCAGCCAGAACCGCGCAGGGTTCCAGCGCCTCGTCGCCGCCATCGGCCTGGGCGAGGTCGGCATCGTTCTGGTGACCGAGATCTCCCGGCTGTCACGCTTGAACAGCGACTGGCACCGGGTCATCGAGCTCTGCGCGGTGTTCCGCACGCTCATCGCCGACGAGGACGGCATCTATGACGTCCAGAGCCCCAATGACCGGCTGCTGCTGGGCGTGAAGGGGACGCTGTTCGCGGCGGAGCTGCACATCCTGCAGGCGCGGATGCGAGGCGCGTTGCTGAACAAGGCCCAGCGTGGCGAGCTGGCGGTGGCACTTCCCGTCGGTTACCGCCGCCGCCCTGACGGAGTGGTGGTGCAAGATCCGGACGAGGCGGTGCGGCTCGCGGTGGCCACCGTGTTCGAGCGGTTCAGCACTCTCGGCAACGCCCGCGCCGTCCTGCGCCACTTCGCCGAGAATGACCCGGCCGTTCCCCGCCTGGTCCAAAGCGGCCCCGCGATGGGACGGATCGCCTGGGCCCGGCCCAGCTACGGCATGATCCATCGCATGCTGGTCAACCCCGCGTACGCGGGCGCGTTCGTCTAGGGGCGATGCCGCCAGGAGGTCTCGGCCGGCGACCCGCCCAGAGTTGCCGAGCGACGCCTGCCGCCGGAGGCGTGGGCGATCGTGGTCCAGGGTGTCTACCCTGGCTACATCGGCTACGACGCTTTTCTGGCCAACCGCCAACAGCTCCGCGGCAACCGCTACAACTTCGAGGCCAAGGGCCGTGGCGCGCCCCGGCAGGGGGTGGCGTTGCTGCAAGGGCTGGTCCGTTGCGGGCGGTGCGGCCGCCAAATGGGCGTCAGCTATGGTCGGCAGCGGCCACGCTACCAGTGCCGTCACGCCCAGACGCATCTTGCGCTCGCCGGGTGCCAGTCGTTCCTGGCCGAGGAGATCGACGCGACGGTCGTCGCGGCGTTCCTCGACGCCGTGCGACCGGCTGGCCTGGAGGCGACGCTTGCGGCGCTGCGAGGCCTGGAGGAGGAGCGTCGTGCCGTCGAACGGCAATGGCAGCTCCGCCTGGAGCGGGCGCGGTACGAGGTGCGCCTTGCCCGGCGGCAGTACGACGCCGTCGATCCCGACAACCGGCTGGTTGCCCGCGAGCTGGAACGGCGCTGGGAGGCGGCGCTGGTGGAGGTCGAGCGGCTCGAGCAGGATTATGGGCGGATGCAGCGGACCGAGCTGCGACCGCTGGACCCTGCTGAGATGGCCGACGTGCGCCGGCTGGCGGCGGACCTTCCCGCGCTCTGGCGTGCCGACACGACAAGGCCGGTCGACCGTAAGCGCCTGCTGCGGCTGGTGATCGCCGTCGTCACCGTGACGGTGGCGTGCGACCGGCGCACGGCCGAGGTCGCCATCCTCTGGAGCGGCGGGGCCAGGACGCAGCACCATGTGGACGGCCGACCGTTCGGTTGGCATCTGCGAACCGAAGCGGAGGTGCTGTCGCTCATCCGCGACCTCGCCCAGAGGATGCCCGACCACCAGGTGGCCGCCTCACTGACAGGGCTGGGCTTGCGCACCCGGCACCGGAAGTCGTGGACCCGCGCCCGGGTCGCCTCGATGCGGCGCCGACATGGCATCCCCACGGCGTGCCCGACCCAGACGGGTCGCCTGACCTCTCGGGCCGACGGCTTCGTGCCGGCCAGGGTGGCGGGCGAGCAGCTCGGGATGACGCTGGCGGCGATCCGGGTCTGGGCGCATCGCGGCATCCTGGCTTGCGACCAGAGCAGCCCAGCGGCCAAGTTGTGGCTACGGCTCACGCCGGCGGACATGGAGCGCGTCAGCGGCAGGGCCGATGTCGGCGGCATGTTGAGGATCCGTGACATCGCGGCCCGCGACGGCATCGCCCCTGATGCCATCTGGGCGAGGGTGCGTTCCGGTGAGCTCGTCGCCTACCGCGCTCCGCGGGGCCGAGACCAGTGGGAGTGGCGGTTCACCGAGCGCCGGCTGCCGGACGCAGTCTCTTCCGGCTCGGCCCTGTTGCTCTTGCCACTGGAGAGGGTAGCATAATGGACATGCCTCGGATGGTGGGGCCCGCCATTGGTCGATCGTGGCGAGCTTGGTGGCCACCGCGAAGCTCAATGGGGCCGAGCCCTGGGCGTGGCTGACCGACGTGCTCGAGCGCATGGTCGCGGGCCGGACCAAGGCTACCGAGCTCGCGCGGCTGCTGCCCTGGACCTGGCAGGCCGAGCGGCGCGCGGCGGCCGCCCGTGCCTGAACGCCGTGACGGTCAAATGATGCTCGCGGTGATGCAGGTGTCAGACTGCGCCGCGGCGGCAGAGCGGGCGTCTCGGGCCGGCTGTGAGAAAACTCACATACCAGCCTTCGACCCGGTCCGTTAATAAAGGCAGCCAGAGCTGATCGCCCGTCCCGCGGGCGGAGGAGGCTCCTATGGGCTGCCCGGCGTGCGGCACCGCCACCCCGCCCGCGGCCAAGTTCTGCGCCCAGTGCGGCACCCGCCTGAGCGCGGCGCCCCGCGCCCCCGCGGCCGGGGAGGCCTCCGCGCCCCCGGCGCTGCTCCCTGGAGCGGCCGCGGC
>DATADC010000105.1:0-30152 GCA_036258735.1 Candidatus Limnocylindria bacterium | reverse complement strand
CCGATGCCACCCCGCGCCGCCGCGCGCCCGCGTGCTGCCTGGCGGCTCCCCGGGCCACTCTGTGCGTTCGCGGTCGGCGTCGGGCTGCTGACCGGCTGCGGGACCAGCCCCAGTCAGCCTCCGCTCGCGTCGGGGGGCGGCGTGGCGTCCACGCCCGCCAGCGCCGCGCCGTCGCTGCCGCCAACGCCGACCCCGAGCCCGACGCCAGTGCCCACGCCGCAGTACACCAACGCGCCCGATGCGGCCCTGCGCCGGCTCATCCCGGAGCGGATCGGCGGCGTACGGGTGGTGGTGCCGCCGGTCGACGAGTTCGCCTACACGCCGGGCGACGTGGGCAGCGCGTACGGCGAGCTCGGCCTGCGCTTCACCGCGCTCCAGGTGGCCTACGTGGAGGAGCCGCGCCTGTCGCTCTACGCCATGCGCGTGGCGCCGCCGGCGGTGACCACGCGCGAGCTGGAGCCGTATCTGGAGACGGCGGGCCAGTACGTTGGCATCGCCGGGCTGGTGCGAGAGCCGTGGAAGCTGCGCACCATCCGGGGGCGCCTGGCGTGGGTGCGTCCGGAGGACAACGCGACGGCGCTGGGCACGACCATCTACACCTGGGCGGCGGGCGAGTACGTGTTCCTCATGATCGGCGTCGACGACGGTGTCAACCGCGCCGTCTTCGCCGCCCTGCCCGGTGAGGATGCGCGGCGGGGCTCCTGAGCATCGGGCCGCGCTACCATCCGGCCGATGGTGAAGCGCATCGCCTACGGCGTCTCGGCGGCCGGCACCCTGGCGGCGGTGGTGATGCGCATCATCGGCGTCGACGAGACGCTGACCTTCAGCGTCGCGGCGGTGGCCATCTTGGGGCTGGCGTACACGCTGGGCCACGCCACCGAGCAGCTGGGACTCGCTGCCGGTCCGCGAATCGGCGGGATCATGAACGCGACCGTCGGAAACGTGGGCGAGATCATCATCGCCGCCTTCCTCATCCTGGATGGCCAGATCGCCATCGTCCATGCCTCGATCACCGGCTCGATCATCGGCAACCTGCTGCTGGTGCTCGGTGCCTCGCTGCTGCTGGGCGGGCTGCGCAACGGCGTGCAGGAGTACGACGCGCAGGTCACCGGCATGAACGCCGCGTCGCTGATCCTGGCCACCATCGGCCTCATCGTGCCCGCCACATTCGCCTTCCTCATCGGCGGCGGGGAGGGGACCGGCCCGGGAGACCCGCAGTTCTTCAGCATCGAGGCGCTGACCGTGGGGGTCGCAATCCTGCTGCTCATCACCTACGCCGCCCAGACATGGTTCTTCCTGCGCTCACCGGAGTCGCCCACAGCCGCAGCGGCTCCGCACGAGGAGCCCGAATGGAGCTGGCGCCTGTCGCTGGGGGTGCTCCTGGCATCGGCCGCGGCGCTGACGGCCACCAGCGAGATCCTGGTCCACACGCTGGAGCCCGCGGTCGCCGCGCTGGGCGTCAGCGAGTTCTTCGTGGGCATCATCCTCATTCCCCTCATCGGCAACCTGGCCGAGCACGTGGTGGGCGTCACGCTCGCCTGGAAGAACCGCATGGACTTCAGCCTGATCACCTCCATCGGCAGCGCCACCCAGATCGCGCTCTTCGCCGCGCCGGTGCTCGTCTTCTTCGGCCTGCTGGTGGGCAACCCTGTGACGCTGGTCTTCAGCCCGCTGGAGGTGGTGGGGGTAGGCGTGGGCGTCATCATCGCCGCCTACATCGCGCTCGACGGGCGCTCCAACTGGGTCGAGGGCCTCCAGCTGGTCAGCGTGTACCTGATCGTGGCCATCGCCTTCTTCTTCCTGACGCCGTAGGGTCCGCCATGGACGACGCCTGGACCGATGCGGAGCTGGCGCCGGACGACCGCGCCGGGCGCAAGCGTGATCGGCTGGCCCGCCTCCTCAGGGTGGTCTCCATCCTCTACACCCGCGGCTCCGGCGAGAGCGGAGTGGCGGTGACCGACATCGCGCGCCTGACCGGGATGACGACGCGCACCGTGTACCGCGACATCCGCGCCCTGGAGGACGAGCTGGGCGTCCCGGTCTTCCAGGCCGGCCGGGGGCGCTACGGCATCGAGAACAAGTACTTCCTGCCACCGCTCCGCCTCACCGTGCCAGAGGCGGTGGTGCTGTTCCTGTCCAGCCGCCTCATCGCGCGCTGGTCCGACGAGTACGACCAGGCGGTCATCAGCGCCTTCACCAAGCTCGCCGACCTGCTGCCGCAACCCATCGCCCGCCACGTGGCGGCCACCATGCTGCGGGTCGGGCGGGCGGACACCAACGAGCCGTTCACGCGCAACTTCGCGCTCGTGGCGCAGGGCTGGGCCGACGGGCGCATCCTGGAGTTCGATTACGAGCCGGCGGGCGCCGAGCGCCGGCGGGCGCGGGTCCGTCCCTTCTTCCTCGAGCCCGATGCCTACGGACGCAGCGTCTATCTCATCGGCTGGGACGAGACGGTCGACGCCATGCGGACCTACAAGGTGGAGCGCATCCGCTCCGCGACGTTGACGGCGGACCGCTACGAGATCCCCGAGGACTTCGACGCCGACCGCTGGCTGGCCAACTCCTGGGCCATCTGGTCGTCGGACGGCACGCGGGTCGTCAGCGTCCGGCTGCGCTTCGATCGCTCGGTGGCCAGCCGCGTGCGCGAGTCGGTGTGGCATCGCTCGCAGCGGCTCACCGAGCTCGACGACGGTGGCGTGGAGCTCACGGTGCAGGTGGCGGGCATCGTCGAGATCCGGCCCTGGATCATGTCCTGGGGCGACGCCGTGGAGGTCCTCGAGCCACCCGAGCTGCGCGAGGTGGTCGCGACCTCGGTGCGCCGCCTGGCGGAGCGCTACTCGTGAGCGCGGCCGTGCTGGAGGTCGAGATCAAGCTGCGCGCCGAGGAGGCTGCACTGGTGGAGCTGGCGTCCGCGAGCAGCCTGGGCCCCGCGTGGTTCTGCGCCCCACGCACCGTCGACGAGACCGACCTGTACCTCGACACCGATGACGGCCGCCTCGCCGCGGCGCGCTGGGCCTGCCGGGTCCGCTCGCGGGAGGGCCGGCGCTGGATCGCCCTGAAGGGTCCCGCACGCGAGCCGACCGCCGATGCCGTCCACCGACGGCCCGAGCTGGAGGGCGACGCGCCGGAGGGCGACGCGATGGAGCCCATGGCCTGGCCGCCCTCGCCCGCGCGTGACCTGGTCACGCGGCTGGCCGGTGCGGCACCGCTCGCCGAGCGCCTGTCGCTGCATCAGCGACGCACGGAGCGAGACGTGCTGGTCGGCGAGCGCCGCGTCGGGACGCTGAGCCTCGACGTGGCGCGCGTCGTGCGGGGCGGAGCGGAGCTCGGGACGCTGCGCGTCGTCGAGCTGGAGCTTGTGCCGCCGGTTGCCGAGGACCTGCTCCGCGAGCTGCGGGCCGCCCTCCTCGCGCGCGCCGGGCTGGAGCCCGAGCCGGCCAGCAAGCTGGAGCGAGCGCTGGAGCTGTCCGAGGGGGCCGGCAGGACCGTCGCTTGACCGGGCGTCGCGTGGCGGCGCTCGCGGCGCTGGCGGCGCTCGGAACGGCCGCCGTCTTCTGCTACCTCGGCTGGGACGGCGCCCTGTGGGACGCCCGCCTTCAGCTCGTGCTACACCTGCTGGCCGCGGCGGCCGTCGGGGGCCTGTGGGCGTGGGCACGGGCGGGCGGCGCACTGCCACGCACGCCACTCGACCTGCCGATCCTGGCCCTGCTGCTCGCCTTCGCCATCGCGACGCTGTCGGCCTGGAACACCGGCCTCTCCGCACGGGCCCTGACCGGCATCGTGGCCACGGCGGCAATGCTGCCGGTCGCGCTGCTCGCGCTGCGCTACCTGCGGGCCTGGACGGCGCTGGCCGCCACCGTGCCGATCGTGGCGCTCGGCCTCGTCGCCCTGGGCCTGCTGGCCGGCCGGCGCCTGGAGTGGGTGCTGGTCGGCGGCCCCGGGCTGCCCCCTATTCGCCTGGGCCACGAGGGCACGCCCTTCGGCTCGGTGGCCGTGCCGCCGTTCGTGATCCTCGCCGCGCTGCCGATCGCCTCCCTGATCCCGCACCGGTCGCTGCGGATCGGCGTCCTGGCCGGGCTGGTGGCCACCGGGCTGCCGCTGACGGTCCTGTCCGGTTCCCGCTCGGCGTGGATCGCCATCGCCGTCGCCGGCCTGGTCTTCGCCGGCACGCGCCTGGCGGCCGGGCTGAGGCGGCTCCCGCTCCGCGACCGCTGGACGCCGCGGCGCGCCGGCATCGGGCTGTTGGCCGCCGGCGGCGTCCTCGCCATCGCCGCCCTCGCCGGCGCGCGGCTCACCGAGGTGTCGTCCCTGGTGTACCGCGGCTTCCTGTGGCGTGACACCCTCGCGGCGTGGAGCGCCGACCCCCTGCTCGGCATCGGCCCGGGGGCAATGCCTCTTGCCCGCCAGGCCGCCGCGCCGGCGTTAAGCTTCCCGGTCCGCCAGCCGCACTCGCACAACGTTGCGCTTGGCATCCTCGGCGACGCCGGCATCATCGGGCTGGTGGCCGCGCTGGCAGTGGCCATCGCCTTCGCGCTGGTCGCGGGGCCGTGGCGACAGCGGACCGCGGTCGGGCGCGCCGCTTCCGCGGTCCTCATCGGGCTCGGGGTGGGCCTGCTCTTCGAGGACCTCACCTTCCTGCCCGGGTTCAACCTGTTGGTGGTGCTGCTTGCGAGCGTGGCCCTGACCGAGGCCGGTGCGGTGCGCTGGGTCCGCCCGCGACTGACCCTGCCGGACCAGGCGGCGGCAGGCGCCGCGGCCATGGCGCTCGGAGCCGTCATGCTGCTCGGGGACGCTGCCGCCATCGCGTACCAGGCCGGCATCGACGCCGCCTGGCACCAGCGCTGGCCGGCGGCCGTGGCCTGGCTGAGTCGCGCGACCGCCCTCGACCCCTGGCATCCGACGGGGCCCAAGTCGCTGGCCATTGCGGCCGACCGCGCCGGAGATCCGTCGCTGGCGCTCGCCTCGGCGATGCGTGCCGTGGAGCTCCATCCCGGTGACGGGCCGTCGTGGACGAACGTGGCGTGGCTGTGCCTCGCGGGCGGAGATTCGGCCTGCGCGCGGTTCGCGGCCGACCGCGCCGTGGAGCGAGCCACCGCACCGGGCCGCGAGCTGGCGAACGCCGCGCTGGTGTACGAGGCGCTCGGCGATTCAGCCGCGGCCGACCACGCTTACCGCCTATCGCTGCTGACGAACCACTGGACGGCGTTGACGCTGCCCTGGCCACGTCGCGTCGAGGTGGGCGACGGCCGGCCGCCGGAGCTTGGCGTGGAGGCCGCCGAGCTGAACCTGGTGATCGCCCGCGCGGTTGCCGGCGAAGGCGTGGACGCCGACGACTACGCGGGGCTCCACGCGCGGATGCTGGCCCTCTCCATCACCGGTCCGCGAGACGCCGCCGAGGCGGCGGTGGTGCGCGCCATCCGCGAGGCGAGGACATCGGCCACGACCTGGGAGCTGGCCGCCCTCATCCGCCGCCACTTCGGTGCCGACGTGAGCCACGAGCTGGCCATCGGCGAGGTGGCGCGCGGCGCGCCGCTGGCCGGCGAAGCGTCGGAAACGGCGCGGGCAACCTACGACATCGCCACGTTCCGCGGCTACCCCGCCGACGGGCTGGTCGCCGCGGCGGCGCGGCTGCTGCCCGAGACGCCGTGGCCCTGGGTGCTGGAGCCGTTCCTGGCTCCGGCGGCCATGACGGGGCCCCGAGGAGCGGGGAGCTAGTCGCCGAGCGGTAGTTTGAGGATCAGCGCCAGCGTGGGTCGCGCCCGGGGCTCCGCCGGCGTGATGGGCGCCCGCAACCACGCCCCGCCGGCGGGTCCCGAACGGTAGCGCGCGTCGAGGTGCCGGGCCGACAGCCCCTCGATGCCCAGCGTGGCGAGCGCCTCGGCCACCAGCGTGCCGTCAGCCGGATAGCCGCGCCCCACGGTGGCGCGGTCGCCCGGCTCGAGGATGGCCTCCAGCCACTGGCGCCGGATGCGGAACGAGCGCCGTGTGACCGGCTGTCCGCCCGCCCACAGCAGGTCGCTGGCGACGTACGCCGCTCGACCGGGGCGGCCGCTGCGGTCCAGCCGCGCGCGCAGCAGGCCCGCGTCCGGGCGACCGGCGTCATCGAGCACCAGCAGCGTGCCGTCCAGTACCACCCCGTCCTCGCCCAGCTGCGCGGGCAGGTCGGCGACCTCGGGAAAGGCGACCAGCGCATCGGCCAGTCCGTCGACCTGGAGCCGCAGCGCGCCGCGTTCGACGAAGACGATGGCCCGCACGCCGGGCCACCACGGCTCGAACAGGTAGTCCCCGTCGTCGAATGGCTCGTCGACCGGAGTTGCCACCATCGGCCGGACGGCGGCCGGCAGGTGAAGCGCCGGCCCCGGCTCGTCGGCGACCGGGAGGCGGAGCTGCTCTCCCGTCACCGTTCGCGTCAGGCGGTCTTGCGGCGGCGCGCGGGCGCTTCCTCGGCCTCCTCGGCGGCCTTGCCGCGCGGCTTGCGGCCCGCCTTCGAAGCGGCGGCCGCCTTGCGCGCCGGCTTCCGCTCGGCCTTGGCCGTCCTGCCGGGCTTCTCCTCGGCGCCCGATCGCCGCGCGTCGCGCGCGGCCGCAACGCTCGCCTCGAGCGCGGCCATCAGGTCGCCGATGCGCGTCGGCTCGACCTTCTGTGCCGGCTCGGGCTTCTCGCCGGCGATCTTGGCCTCGATGACGCCCATCAGCGCCTCGCGGTACTCGTCGCGGTACTGGTCGGGATCGAACTCGCCCTCCATGCTGGTGATCAGCTGCTCGGCCATCTTTCGCTCGGCGGGCCTGATCTCGACCTGGTCCTCGGGCAGGTTGAGCTCCTCGAGGGAGCGGATCTCATCGGGCCAGTGGAGGGTGTTCAGCAGGATGGTGTTGGCGAACGGGTTGAGCACGGCCAGCTGCTCGCGGTCCTTGAGCACGATCTTGCAGACGGCGGTCTTGGCGGACTCGGCCAGGACCTGCTTGAGGAGGTAGAAGGCCTTGCGGCCGACCTCGTCGGGCTCGAGGTAGTACGCCTGCTTGACGAAGCGCGCGCCCTTGGCCTCGGCCTCCTCCTCGTCCACGAAGGCCTCGATCTCGATGGAACGCACCGTCTTGAGCGGTACCGACTCGAGGTCCTCCTCGGTGACGACGACGTACTTGCCCTTGCTCCACTCGTAGCCGCGCACCGTCTCGGAGCGAGGGATGATCTCGTCGTCCACGGGGCAGTAGATCTTCATCTGGATCCGCGACAGGTCCTTCTCGTGGAGCAGGTTGAATCCGATGCTGCTGCTCTCCGTGGCCAGGTAGAGCTTCACCGGGATGGTGACCAGCCCGAACTGGATCGCCCCCCGCCACATGGATCGCGCCATTTGGTCTTCTCCGATGTCGCCGTGCCTGGCCGCTCGCATGCCCGATCCGGGCCTGCCGATGGCACGGGCCAGCATCCTACACCGCCGCCCCAAGCGGTCCGGCTAGGACCATCCCGTCATTGTCCGGCGACCAGCCCCCTCGCACACTCCGGGCATGGACGAGGCGGGCATGGACGAGCGAACCGCAGGCCCCGTGCCGGTGCGACCACCGGACGCGGAGGAGCAGCGTGCCTACGTCCTCGAGGACGATCCCGACATCGCGGCCCTGGAGGCGGACATCCTCCGCGACCTGGGCTTTTCCGTGGTCGTCTGCAACCGGATCGTCGAGCTGGGCGACCTGATGGCGCTCGCGCTGCCCCACCTGCTGGTGGTGGACGTGATGCTGCCCGATGGTGACGGCGGCGACATCACCGAGCTGCTTCGAAACGCCTGGCCCGGCATCCCGGTCGTCTTCGTTTCGGCCGCCAGCCGCGACCGCCTGGCCGAGCTTGCGGTCAGCGGACCGATCGTCGCCAAGCCGTTCGACATCGAGGTCTTCACGCAGGCCGTGCTCGACGCGATCGACGCCCCACGGCAGCTGCGCCCGGCGTCGTGACCGCGCCGGCGGGCGAGGTCTCGCCGCGGTCAGCCTGGGCCGGTCGTCACCACCAGGCCACTGACCGGCTCGCCGTCGTCGTCGCGCATCAGCCGGAAGCGGTGCTCGATCGGTACCACGGCCGAGAGCATGGCGCTCACCGGGCAGTAGCGCGTTGCCGACAGCTCCACCGAGCGTCGTACCGCCTCGGGGTTTACGTCCCCGGCCAGCCGGTGCTCGACCACGATCGAGGTGAACACCCGCGGATGATCTTCGCTGCGCTCCCCGCTGACGTGGATCTGGTACGAGACGGCACCCTGGCGCTTCTTGCGCAGGATGCTCGCCACGTCCATGGCAGTGCAGGCCGCCAGCGCCGACAGGAGGGCCTCCATGGGCGACGGGCCTGCCCTCCCGCTGCCGGCAGCATCGGTGTCGAACTCGATGGCGAAGCCGGAGCCGCTGCGAGACGACACGCGCAGGCCGGCCTGCGGATCCACGAAGGTCGCCACGGCGGAGTCCACGCTCATGCCGGGAGCCTAGCAGCGGGCCTGTCCTGGTGCGCCTGATCCGCCCCGCGCACCCGGCCCACGACCGCCGCTGGGCGCTGGCGCTCTCGCTGGGCATGCTCCTGGTCGGCACGGTTGCCATCCTGGTGATGGCGCTGCTGCCGGGCGAGCGGCTGAGCGCCGTCGCCGCCCTGGGCGTCGCCTCGGCGCTGGCCCTGGGCGTAGGACTGGCCTGGCTGATCCGGGCGCTCGCCGACGGCCGACGGCCGGTGGGCGACGACCTCGCTCGCCTCCTGGGCCGCGTCTTCGACGAGTCGTACGTCCTGATCGTGGCGCCGCGGCTGCCGGGCGTCTCCGATGACCTGGCCGCGCTCCTGGTCGGTCCTCCCGGCGTCCGGGCCGTGGTCGCCCGGCGCTGGCGCGGCCGCTATCGGGTCCGCGGACGCGGCTGGGAATACGACACCCGCTCACGCAGCGGCTGGATCGCGTGCCGCACCAATCCGTCCTTCGACGCCGATGCGGTGGCCGACGCGGTATCCCGCTGGGCGCGGGGCGCCACGGACGACCCGGCGCTGGCGGCCATCCCCGTCGTCGCCTTCCCCCACGGCGCGAGCGCCGTGGTCCTGGAGGAGCCGGACGGCGAGGTGGTGACCAGCGACAACGCGCCGTGGTGGGCGCAGCGCATCGGGCGCGTGCAGCGCATGGACGCGGCGCGGGTGGGCCGCTTCGTTCAGGCCGTCCTGGACGCCGCCGAGTCGGGGCACGGCCGAAGAGCGGCGGTCGCTGCCGCTACGCCGGCTTCCCGCTAGGGGACGTCGCCCGGCTCGTCTCGCGCGGCATGCAGCCAGCGCTCGGCGGTGTCACGGTCCAGCACCCTGGCCAGCAGGTCGTCGCGGCGATCGTCGTCGGTTACGAGGATCAGGTGTGCCAGGCGTCGCTGCATGGCGATCGCCTCGGCCGTCACCCCCAGCTCGGGATGCGCGCCGCACACGACCGTGACCTCGGTCATCGGCATGAATCGATCGGCGGCGTTCAGGATGCCGTCCACCGGCCGGCTGCCCTCCGCGATGTGGACGGTGCCCGTCAGCCGGAAGGGCGGGATGGCGAACTGGGCGCGCGCCGGCCGCTTCGGGATGCGCATCTCGGGCCGGGGCGGGGCATCGGTCTCGCGCGTGATCACGAACAGCACCTCGTCCATCAGCACCAGGACCTGCAGCGCGCGCAGCTCGGCGGTTGGGTCCACGTATTCGCTGACCGTGGCCTCCTCGACGACGAGGTGCGACGAGGTGTACAGGTTGACGATGTCCGCCACCCGCGAGAAGCGTGTCGGCACCTTGCCGGAGACGCGGTAGGCACCGGTGTAGACGTCGACCGGGACGTGGCGCATTGGCGACGGCGCGAAGGGATCGGCCGGATAGTCGGTCATGCCGCCGGAATGCTACGCGCAGCTCAGCCGCGCTTGCGGGCTCGCCATGCCTCCTCGCTGGGCCATCGGCGCGCCCAGTCGAGGGTGACGAAGTCGTAGGTTGTCGTCGCGCCGGACGACGGCCGCAGCTCGACCAGGTCGAGGACCTCGAAGTCGTTGGTCCGCAGCAGGCGGATCCAGTCGCCGTAGCCGAGGTGGAACTCGACGCCCTCCGAGTCGGGCCATTCCGTGCGGTGCATGCCGAAGTACGGCCGCTTCAGTCGCTCGTCGGCCGGCCCCTCGGCCTCGGTTTCCGGGACGGCCATGATCAGGATCAGCCCGTTGGTCAGCAACATTAGCTCGCCGCCCGGGCGCAGCAGCCGGGCGGCCTCGGGGATCCACCGATACGGATCGGCCCATAGCGCCGCCCCGTACTCGCTGATGGCGTAGTCGAAGCTGGCGTCGGGGAGCGGCACGTCCTCTGCGTTGCCGAGCACCAGCGGGAAGTGGAGGTCGTGCTGGTCCTGCAGGCGGCGCGCGGTCTCGAGCTGGGCCGGGGAGTTGTCGATGCCGATCACGTTCGCGCCGCGGCGCGCGAGCCAGGCGGACACGTAGGCAGTTCCGCAGCCCAGCTCGATGACGTCCTTGCCGCTGAGATCGTCCGGCAGCAGGTGGACCTCGGCCTCGCGGATGCCCCAGATGCCCCACCGCGGCTCGTCGGTCGCCCAGCTCTCCTCGGCGTAGGCCACGTAGTCGCTGGCGATCGCGTCCCAGTGGGCGCGGTTGCGGCGCACGTGCTCGGGCAAGGGCTGATTAGGCATGCGACCGATGCTACCTGTCTCCGAGCCGCCGGCTGTCGCGCCCCAGTCGCGCTGCGCGTGCAGCGCGTCCCGCATGTGGTCCACGACCGAGGCCCGATAGGGCGGCGCTGGCGATCGAGCGCCTAACTAACCTCCCCGACTTCGCCGGTCGCCGAGATCCGCTCGGTTTCGCCGCGCTCACCGGTGGCCAGCAGGATGCGCCCGGAGGCCTGCTCACCGAAGAGGGCCTCCGCGGTGGCCAGGGTGTCGATGTCGGCCGGCGTCTTGTCCTCGCGGATGCGCACGATGCGCGGGAAGCGCATCGCGAACCCCGACTTATGTCGGTCCGAGCGCATGATGCGGTCGAATGCGATCTCGACAACCACCTCGGGCACCACGGTCCGATAGCGGCCATGGTCGCGCAGGGTGATGGCCTTGAAGCGCTCGGTCATGTCCGCGATCTCGGCATCGGTCAGGCCGGTGTAGGCCTTGCCGATGGTCAGCAGCGGCGCATCGGGCTCGTCCGAGGCGCGGACGGCGAAGGTGTAATCCGACAGCACGCCGCGGCGCTTGCCATGGCCCCACTCCACACCCACCACCACGCAGTCGAGGGTGGCCAGCGCCTTCTTCAGCTTCAGCCAGCCCATGCCCCGGCGTCCCGGCTGGTAGGCCGAGCCGGGGTCCTTGACCATGAGCCCCTCGTTGCGCCGCTCGCGGGCGTCGTCGAAGTGGAGCTCCACCTCCTCGGCGGATCGGGCCGTGGCGAGGTGCGAGTAAAGGAATCGCTCGTCGCTGCGAGCCGGGAGCTCCAGCCCCTCCAGCGCCCGGCGGCGCTCGCGGAGTGGCGTCTCCAGCAGGTCCTCGCCGTCGAGGTGCAGCAGGTCGAAGGCCACCAGGACCACGGGGACCTGTTCCAGCAGCTCGGGCCCCGGGCTCACGCGCCCGAGGCGCGTCTGCAGGCTGGCGAAGTCCAGCACCGATCCGGCCCGATACGGGACCAGCTCGCCATCCACCACCAGCCGATGCCCGAGGCCGGCGGCGGCGCCCACCACTTCAGGAAACGAGACGGTCATGTCGTTGAGGTCGCGGCTGAACAGGCGCGGCTCGCCGCCGTCGAGGTGGAGCTGGGCGCGAATGCCGTCGTACTTGTCCTCGATCCAGGCCTCATTGCCGACCCGGCGCATCACTTCGTTCGAGTCGGCCACCGGGGTGGCCAGCATGAAGCGGATCGGCCGTCCGACGTGCAGGGCTGCCTCGCCCAGCCGACCATCGCGCGCCAGCACGGCGGCCTCGCCCGGCTCGCCGACCAGCATGTGCGCGCGCCGGACCCCGTCGATGGGCGCGTCGAAGGCGGCCGCGATCGCCTCTTCCAGGAGTCCCTCCCGCAACCCGATGCGTAGCTCCCGCGACGCGATGCGCCCGATGTAGCGCGCCTCTTCCTCCGACGCCCGGTCGAACAGCCGCGCCATTTCGCGCACGCGCTCGTCGGCGCCGGCCGCCTCGCTCATCTCGCGGAACGCGCGGCCGACGTCACTCACCGTGAGGCGCGGCGCCTTGCCGGGGCGACCGGCGAGCAGCTCGGCGGCCGCATCGCCGAAGTCGGAGTGGCGCAGGTACGCCGAGTTGAGCGCGGCGGCATCGGCCACGCTGGCGGCGGCCAGCGCCTGGGACTGCTGGACCCAGCCCAGGCCCAGGCGGTCCGCGGCGCCGGGGAGCGGCCGGCCCGCGAAGAAGGTGGCGGCCATGGCCAGCTCCGCCGGCGGCAGCCCACGCAGGTAGGCAGCCAGCAGGTCGCGCTTGCGCAACTTTGAGCTCGTCGCGGCCACCTCGCCCGCTACGCGCGCAAACTCGGCGAAGGGGCTGCCGGTCATGGGTGCCGAGTCTAGCGGCGTGTAGCATCAGGACCGATGAAGACCGCCGGCGTGCTGCACGCGGCGCCTCCCCGTATCGGCCCCGCTGACGCCCGGCGCATCGCGCGGGCCACGTTCGACGTAGACGGGGACGTCGCCGAGCTGGTCAGCGAGCGCGACCGCAACTTCCTGCTCAGGTCTGACGGCGAGGGCTGGGTCCTCAAGATCTCGAACCCGGCCGAGGACCCGTCGGTGGTCGACATGGAAGTGGCTGCCGTCGACCACGTACTCGGCATCGATCCCGCGCTGCCGCTGGCGCACGCGATCCCGGCCCGCTCGGGCGCAACGGTCGAGCGCGCCGCCGTCGACGGGGTCGAGCACCTCGTGCGCCTGCTACCTTGGCTGCCGGGGCAGCATCGGGCTCCGGGCGATCTCGATGCGACCAACGTGCGCCAGGTGGGCAAGGTGGTCGGCCGGCTGGCGCTGGCGCTGCGTAGCTTCTTCCACCCCGCCGCCGGACGAGCCATCGAGTGGGACCAGAAGCACCTCCTGGACCTGGCGCCGCACGCGGGCCTGGTCGCCAACCCGGCGAGGCGGGTGTTGCTGGAGCGGGCGCTGGAGCGCTTCGCGCAGCGCGTGGCCCCGGCACTGCCCCGCCTGCGGTCGCAGGCGATCCACAACGACGTCACGCTGGACAACCTGCTCTTCGACGCCGCGGGCTCGGTCAGCGGCCTCATCGACTTCGGCGACATGGCCCACACCGCGCTGGTGCTGGACATCCCGGCGACGCTGCAGTCGCTCGTCCGCGAGCGCGAGGACATCTTCGAGGTGGCCGCGGCCTTCCTGCCCGGATACACCTCGGTCGTCGCCCTCGAGCGCGACGAGGCCGACCTGCTGGCGGACCTGCTGGCCGGGCGCATGGCGCAGACCATCCTCATCTCCGAGTGGCGCACCCGTCAGTTCCCGGACAACGCCTACATCACCGGCTGGGCCGAGCCGGCGTGGACGCTGCTCGGCCAGCTCGAGCGGGCGGGGTTCGACGAGAGCGCCCGCCGCCTCAGCGCCCTGGCCCGTGCGCCGGTGACCCGCGCCGGGGGGCCGGCCCCCGACGACGAGCTCATCGCGCGGCGCCGTGTGCTGGGCAACGCGCTGGAGCCGCTGACGTACCGCCGGCCGCTGCACCTGGTGAGCGGCTCGGGCGCGTGGATGCACGACGCCCAGGGCCGTGCCTACCTCGACGCCTACAACAACGTCCCGGTGGTGGGACACGCCAACCCGCGGGTGGCCGACGCCATCGCACGCCAGGCGGCGCTGCTCAACACCAACACCCGCTACCTGCACACGGCGGTGGTGGAGCTTGCCGAGCGGATCGCGGCCGGCATGCCGGAAGGGCTCGACACGGTCATGTTCGTGAACTCCGGCAGCGAGGCCAACGACCTTGCCTGGCGGCTGGCCACGACCGCCACCGGCGGCGAGGCGGGACTGGTGACCGAGTGGGCATACCACGGCGTGAGCGCCGCGATCGCCGACTTCTCTCCGTCAGAGTGGTCCCGCGGCCAGCGGCCCCACGGCGTGGAGACCTTTCCCGCGCCCGATACCTTCGGCGGCCCGTTTGCCGGCGCCGATGCCGCCCGCGGCGCCATGCGCGATGCGCTGGATCGCCTTGCCGGCCGCCGACACCGGCCGGCGGCGGTCTTCGTGGACGCGATGTTCACCTCGGATGGGATCTTCGCGCCCGATGCGTCCGTGGTGGCCGCGCTCATCGACGAGGCCCGCTCCGCCGGCGCACTCTACGTCGCCGATGAGGTGCAGGCCGGCCACGGCCGCGGCGGCGACGGGCTGTGGGCCTTCACCGCCTGGGGCCTGACCCCCGACATCGTCACGCTGGGCAAGCCGATGGGCAACGGCCATCCGGTGGCCGCCGTGGTGACCCGGGGAGAGGTCGCTGACCGCCTCGCGGCGAACACGACGTTCTTCAGCACGTTCGGCGGCAACCCGGTGGCGTGCGTGGCGGCGCTGTCGGTCCTGGACGTCATCGAGGAGGAGGGCCTCGTCCAGCACGCGGCGGTCCTCGGTGGTGATCTGCGGCGAGAGCTCACCGGCCTGCGAGCCCGCCATCCGGAGATCGCCGACGTGCGTGGTCGGGGGCTGATGACGGGCGTCGAACTGGTCGACCCGGCCTCCGGCAGCCCGGCCACCGAACTGGCTGCCCGGGTGCGCGACGACATGCGCGAGCGCGGCGTCCTGATCGGGACGACGCGCCGCGAGAAGAACGTGCTGAAGATCCGGCCGCCGCTCGTCATCGCAGCGGACGAGGCTCGGCTGATCACCGAGACCCTGGACCGGGTGCTGTCCGCGTATTGACGCCCACCCATCGGTCCATCAGCATCCGCGACAGCCCATGTTCAAGTGGCAGAAGCCCGCGGCCGACCCCGAGATCGCGAAGCGCATCCCGCCCGGCCAGGTGCTCACCGAGAAGTTCCCGGTCCTGCATTTTGGCCGCACGCCGGACTACCTGGACCTCTCCGGCTGGGACTTCCGCGTCTTCGGGGACGTCGGCACGCCGTTCCGGCTGAGCTGGCCCGAGTTCCGCCAGCTGCCAACCGTGACGGTCACGCTCGACGTCCATTGCGTGACCCGCTGGTCGAAGCTGGACACCACCTGGGAGGGCGTCCCCTTCAGCCACGTCGCCGAGGTGGCGCAGCCAAGCGCCGAGGCGCGCTTCGTGATCTTCCACTCGGAGGGCGGCTACACCTCCAACGTGCCGCTCGAGATCGCCATGGACCCGCAATGCCTCCTGGCATGGAACTACGACGGCCGCCCGCTGGAGCCCGACCACGGCTACCCGCTGCGGGCCATCGTTCCGCACAGGTACTTCTGGAAGAGTGCCAAGTGGCTGCGCGGCGTCGAGTTCAGCCGCGAGGACAAGCCGGGCTTCTGGGAGCGGAACGGCTACTCCAACTCAGCCGACTACTGGCGCGAGGAGCGATATTCGGGCTTGTAGTTCGCGTCAGGCCGATGCATCGGCACCGGCCTAGCGGCCGCCCTCCTCCTCCAGCTGCTTGGCGCGCTCCACCAGCTCGGCGACCCGACGCCCGCCCTTGCGGCCGATCTCCTGGAAGTGCTCGGATGGGTACCGCTTGCTGACCGCCTTGCCGCCCTTCTGGCCGATCTCCGCGAAGAAGTCCGGTCCGTAGCGCGCCCGCGTGGCCTTGCCGCCCTTGCGCCCGGCGTCGCGCACGCTCATCGGCTCGGGCTTCCGCTCCTGCTTCTGGTCTTCGGCCATGGGCTTCCTCGTTCGTGTGCCTTGCCCGCCGGCGCCCGAACCGGCTCGTTCCCCGACCGAGCGATCTGCAAAAACTGTGCCGATGGGACCCTAGAATCCGCGCGATGCACCCGTTCGTCCGCAACCTGGTCATCGGCGGCGTCGGGTTGCTGCTCGCCGCTGGCTTGACGGCCATCGCCATCCTGGGCGAGGACTCCAGCCTTTCGGTGGCCGCCATGCTGGCGGCGGGCGTGATCGCGACGGGCGTCGGCCTGTTCCTCTTCATCCAGGCCTGGATCTGGTCGCAGCGGACCTATCGCGGCGGGTCCGGCGGGAAGGCTGTGCTCATCGCCCTTGCCGGCGGGCTCACGGTGCTGCTGGCGGCCGTCGCGCTGGCCGGCTCGGTGGTGCTCGTCCTCACCTTCTACGTCTGACGCCGAGCCCGCCCGGCTCACAAGGCTGCGCTACCATGCCGCGCGAAGGCCCCCATCGTCTAGAGGCCTAGGACGCCACCCTTTCAAGGTGGAGATCACCGGTTCGAATCCGGTTGGGGGCGCCACCCCCGCGCCTACCTCAGATGTGGTTGATCTCGACGCGGTCGCCGCAGTCGGGGCAGTACAGGAGCAGGAGCTTGGGGTCCTCCGGCATCGGGCGCCAGGAGTAGACCATCCGCTCCCACAGCTGCTCGCCGCAGCGCGGGCACTCCGCGCCGATCTCCAGCCACTGGTCGCGGGGCACGTTCTGGCGCCCCATCAGCCCGAGCCGCGGACGTGTCCGGCGCCGGAGATCTCGGTCCCCACCGGCTCGTCGAGCGAGGCGTCCGGCAACCCCGTGTCGCGGCGCACCGGCGGTGGGGGCTTCCATCCGGGCTTACCCACCGGGTTGGTGGGCGACGGCTCGGACTCCGCGCCCTCCGCCGCGGCGATCGCGCGTCGCGTCTGCTCGGCCTTCTCGCTCTTGGCCAGCAGCGGGTAGGCCCGCGCCTCGTAGCCGGGCCACAGCCCCACCGGGCCGTCGCGAATCATGACCAATGTCTTGGTGAAGGCCCCGGTCACGTCGCGGACGGATCGGTCCAGCACCTGGTAGTCGCGCCCAGTGACCGCCCGCAGCACCGGGGGCAGGGTCTCCACCAGGAAGCGTGGGTCCGGGTTGGCGGCGAACGCCCGCTCCAGGGCCTCGACGACCTCTTCGTCGGTCAGCCCGGCCGGAAGCGGACGGCTGATGTAGTCCATGCGCGGGTCGTCCGCGGGACCGCGGATGGTGCGCAGGAGCGATCGGACCATGGGGCCGCGATTGTAGCCGTAGTGCCGCGGCCAGGGGCGCGCCGGCCCAGGCGGCGGCCGGGATATCGGTCCACCGATTGCTATACTTCGGGCCCCGTGAGGCACCCCGTATCCGTGCTTTGCAGCGCGCCTGGCGGAGCCCAGGGCCGCACGGACCCGACCTCGATCCCGATCCGCAGACAGGAGTAGCTCGATCACCGTGCGCGTCAGAAAGGCCGTCCTGCCCGCGGCCGGCTTCGGCACCCGATTCCTGCCGGCGACCAAGTCCATCGCCAAGGAGGTGCTGCCGCTGGTCGACCGCCCCATCATCCAGTACGCCGTGGAGGAGGCCCTGGCGTCGGGGATCGAGCAGATCATCATCGTCATCTCCACCGGGCGCAGCGCCATCGAGGACCACTTCGACTCCAACCCGACCCTGGAGCGCTGGCTGGAGGAGCGCGGCGACATCGAGATGCTGCGCACCGTGCGGCGCATCAGCGAGTTCGGGCCGATCGCCTACGTGCACCAGAAGGAGCAGCTCGGCCTGGGTCACGCGGTGCTGATGGCCAAGGAGCTGGTCGGTGACGAGCCGTTCGCGGTGCTGCTATCCGACGACGTCATCCTCAACCGCGGCGGCGAGCCGGTGACCAAGCAGCTGATCGAGCAGTACACCGCGCACCGCGGAAGCGTCATCGCCGTGCAGCAGGTGCCCACCGAGGAGGTGACCCGCTACGGGATCGTCAAGCCGGTGCATACCGAGGGCAGGCTGGTGGAGGTCGCGGACCTGGTCGAGAAGCCGTCGGTGGACGAGGCGCCCTCCGATCTGGGCGTCCTGGGCCGATACGTCCTGACGCCCAAGGTCTTCGACATGCTTGAGACCACGCCGCGCGGCGCCGGGGGCGAGATCCAGCTGACCGACGCCATCAAGGCGCTCATGCACGAGCAGCCGGTGTTCGGCTACCGCTTCGAGGGTGAGCGCCACGACTGCGGCACGCGCATCGGCTGGCTCCAGGCCAACGTCGCCATGGGCCTGGAATCCGAGTTCGCGGACGAGTTCCGCGCCTACGTGCGCAGCCTGGACCTGCGAGACTGACGCCGGCATCAGCGGCGGCTGAATCGTCGGCCTCACCCCCGGCAGAGGGTGCCGGCGCACGGAGGGCGCGAGCGTGGAGATGATCGGGCGGCTCATCGCCGGACGCTACCGGCTGCTCGCCCCATTGGGCGAGGGCGGGATGGCGACCATCTGGCGCGCCCTCGATCAGCAGCTCGACCGCGAGGTGGCGGTCAAGCTCCTCCGCCAGCAGTTCGGGAGCGACGCCGGGTTCGCCGCCCGCTTCAAGCAGGAGGCGCGCGCCGCCGGCGCCCTATCGCATCCCAACATCGTGCCGGTCTACGACTACGGCACCGATACGGAGGACGGTGCGCAGTACATCGTCATGCAGCTGGTCGAGGGCCAGGACCTGGCCGCGTTCCTGCGCGAGCGGGGAGCCCTGTCGACCGACGATGCGGTTCGCGTCGCGGTCAGCGTGGCGTCCGCCCTGGAGGCAGCGCATCGGCGCGGCATCGTCCACCGCGACGTCAAGCCCGGCAACATCCTGATCACCGACGACGGGGACGTGAAGGTGACCGACTTCGGCATCGCCCGCGCGGTGTCGGAGGCCTCGATGACGGTGACCGGGACGACCCTCGGCTCGGTCCACTACTTCAGCCCCGAGCAGGCGCGCGGCGACGAGGTCACCGGTGCCTCCGACGTGTACTCGCTGGGCATCGTCCTGTACGAGATGCTCACCGGCCGCCGCCCGTTCGAGGGCGACTCTGCGGCGGGCGTGGCGCTCAAGCGACTGACCGAGGATCCGCCGCCGCCGAGCACCTTCCGGCCGGTGCCGTCCGGCCTGTCCGCGATCGTCATGCGCGCCCTCCAGCGCGATCCCGAGCGTCGCTTCCCCGATGCCGGCTCGTTCGCCGAGGCGCTGCGCGTCTGGCAGCGGGACCCGGCGGCAGGCGTAGCCGCGGCCATGGCCGCCGGAGCCGGCGCAGCGCAACCGAGCCAGGAGGCGCAGGTGCCGCGCTCGGGCGAGCCCACCGTCTACGTGCCGCCTCCGGTGGTCCGCCCCTCCGACCGCGCTCCGGTCAACGTCAACGTGCCGCCCGGACGCCGCCCACCGCCGGCACGCCCCGCCGAGCGCGAGGGGCAGCCGTGGTGGGTGTGGCTGCTGGTGCTGCTCGCCATCCTGCTGCTGGGGGCCATCGGCTTCCTGGGCGCCCAGATCCTGGGCGGGCTTGGCGGACCGTCCGCGTCGCCCTCGCCGACTACGTTCGCCCTGCCGAACTGGGAGGGCGACCCGATCGCGCAGGTCCGGTCCGAGGCCGAGGAGCTCGGCCTGGAGCTCGAAGAGGACCGTCAGGCGTCCGAGCAGGTGGAGGAGAACCGCGTCATCTCCACCGACCCCGCGGCCGGCGAGCCGGTGTCGGAGGGCGATACCGTCAGGGTCGTCGTCAGCCGCGGCCCGGACGAGGTCGCCGTGCCCCAGCTCGTCGGGCAGACCGAGGAGCAGGCCATCGCCACCCTGCGAGCGGCGGGGCTGGAGCTCGGCCAGGTCTTGCGCGAGCCGAGCGCCGAGCAGGAGGGACGCGTGATCCGCAGCGTTCCACCGCAGGGCGTCGAGGTGCAGCGCGGCTCACAGGTGGATATCGTGCTGTCGCGCGGGCCGACGCCGTCTCCCACGCCATCGCCGACCCCCACGCCGACGCCGACGCCGACGCCGACTCCCACTCCCACGCCGACGCCCACGCCGTCACCCACCCCCACGCCGTAGGGGGCCGCGTCCGCGGTCACGACGGCGTACCGGATCACCGAGCGGGGGTGGTGCTAGCATCCCGCACTGCGAATCCACCCATCAAAGAGGTATGCGACGCTATCAGATGACTGCCCCGATGACCGTCGACGAGACGACGTTCGAGGCGCACGTGCTCGGCTCCGAGAAGCCGGTGCTGGTCGACTTCTGGGCGCCGTGGTGCGGACCCTGCCGGCTCGTGTCGCCGGTGGTCGAGTCGGTCGGCGACGCGCACGCCGACAAGATCCAGGTGGCCAAGGTCAACACGGACGAGAACCAGCAGCTTGCCGTGCGCTACAGCATCTTCAGCATCCCAACCCTGATCCTGTTCAAGGACGGGCGCGAGGCGGCCCGCCTCGTGGGCTACATGCCGCAGGACGCCATGGAGGCCAGGCTCGCGAAGTTCCTGGCCTAGGACGGCTCCACCAGGACCCGCCCCACCAGGACCCGCCTAGCCAGATCGTCCGGGGATCTCCCGGCGCACGGCAGCCGCTACACTCCGCCGATCCAGGGAGGGCTGCCCACGCGTGATTATCAAGACCGAACGCCGAACCGGCGCCGAGCGGCGCCAGGGCAGCGACCCGTTCGCCGCGGAGCGGCGACAGGGCGACCGCCGCACCATGTGCTGGGAGGTCGAGAACTGCTCCCTGACGATTCGCTATCGGTGCCCGGCCTTCATCCTTCGCCGGCCGTGCTGGGAGCTATGGGCGGTCGAGGGCGTCGGTCCGGCTCGGGCCTGTTGCCACAACGACATCGACTGTGAGCCTGGCCGCTGCGTCATCGCCGAGAAGCGCTTCGCCGACGCGCCGCAGGCGCTGGCGGTCCACGTCGGCCGCCGCGGCATGCCGCTCGGCTACGCCCGGCCGCGGCGGCACTCCTGCCCCAACTTCTACCTCACCCAGGGCGCCAAGGGTCGCGTGCCGATCGAGGCCCCGCAGCTGCTGCGGACGCTGATGAAGCAGGACGGCGTCGTCTCGCGCTGCCAGGCGCGTCCCGGCGTCCATCTCGACTCCGGCTACGTCACCGACCTGTGCCTGACCGGCCAGTTCCACGACTGCGTGTTCTACGAGGACGCCGACTCCTGACCGACCCGGCCCGATGCCTCGGCGGCTCGACTACCCTGCCGCGGTAGCCGCCCTCCGATCCCGGGGGCGCTTCGGCATCAGCCTGGGGCTCGAACGCGTCGACGCCATCCTGGACCGGCTGGACCGACCCGATCGGCGCCTGCGCGGCGCGCTGATCGCCGGCACCAACGGCAAGGGCAGCGTGGTGGCGCTGGTGCGCGCGACGCTCAACGCCGCCGGCCTTCGGGTGGGGACCATGCCGAAGCCGCACCTGGTTTCGTATCGCGAGCGCATCGCCGTTGACGGCGAGCCGCTGTCCGAGGCCGCATTCGCCGATGCCGTGGAGCGCGTCCTGCCCGCGGTGGACGACGTGGCCGAGCGGCTGGGCCCGCCCACCGAGTTCGAGGTGCTGACCGCTGCGGCCTTCGCCGAACTGGCGCGAGCCGAGGTCGACCTCGCCGTGGTGGAGGTCGGCATGGGTGGCCGGCTGGACGCCACCAACGTGCTCGATCCCGGCGTGGCGGCGGTGACCAACGTGGCGCTCGACCACGAGCGCTACCTGGGGCACACGCTGGCGGCCATCGGCACCGAGAAGGCCGCCATCATCAAGGCGGAGAACCTGGCGGTCACTGGTGCCTCCGGGCGTGGCCTGCGCCCCATCCTCGACCGATGCGCCGACCTGGCCGTCCCGCTGCGCCGGGCGGGTCCGCGACAGCCGTATCGGGCGAGCGTCCGCGACGCCGGCTGGGACGGCCTGGTGCTGGACGCCAGGGCCGGTGCACGTGAGCTGGATGAGCTGCACCTGGCGCTGCTGGGCAGCCACCAGGCGGGCAACGCGGCCGTGGCCCTGGCCGTGCTTGACGCGCTGGGGCAGGACGGCGAGCGTCGCGGATCGCTGCTTGGCGTCGACGACGGCGCGATCCGGCGTGGCTTCGCCACCGTGCGCTGGCCGGGACGCATGGAGCTCCTGCGTTCCACGAGCGTCGGTCCCGTGCTGCTGGACGGCGCCCATAACCCGGCCGGCGCGCGCGCCCTTGCCGCTGCGCTCGACGAACTGGGATTGCGCCGGTTCCCGCTCGTCTTCGGGGCCATGCGCGGCAAGCGGGTGAGCGCCGTGCTGCGGGCGCTGGCGCCACTCCGTCCGCGGCCCGTGTTCGCCGACGTCCCCGACCGCGGCGCTCACACCGCCGGCGAGCTCCTTCACGCGTGGCGACCGATCGGCCGCGGCGGTCGCGCCGAGCCCGTGTTGGAGCGCGCCCTGGCCGAAGCCGCCGCGCTGCGGCGCGGTGCCGACCAGCCCGTCGTGGTCGCCGGCTCGCTGTACCTCGTGGGCGCGGTTCGTGGGATGCTCCTCGGCGAGAGGAGCGAGGCGTGAACGAGCTGCGCTGGGGCGAGCGGACGTACGTCATGGGCGTCGTCAACCTCACGCCCGACTCCTTCAGCGGCGACGGCCTGGCGCCGGAGGGTCGCCCGCTCGACGACGTGCTCGCGGCGGCTCGCCACCAGGCCACCGAGTTCGTGGCGGCCGGGGCGGATATCCTCGACGTGGGGGCCGAATCGTCCCGCCCGGCCCAGTTCTACGGCGAGCATCCACGGCCGACGCCCGAGGCGGAGGCAGCGCTCGCGGTGCCGGTGGTCCAGGCGCTGTGCGCCGATCACGGCAGCCGGGCGATGGTCAGCATCGACACCACCCGCAGCACCGTGGCGCGGGCGGCGCTCGAGGCTGGTGCAACGATCATCAACGACGTGTGGGCCGGCCGCGACGACCCAGGCATCCTGGGCGTCGCCGCCGAGAGCGGGGCGTGGCTGGTCCTGATGCACAACCGCGAGCGGGCGGACTACGCCGCCCCGGTGTTCGACGAGGTGGTCGCCTGGCTGCTGGGCGCGATCGCCGACGCGCGCGCCGCCGGCGTGCGCACCGACCGGCTCGTCGTCGACCCGGGCATCGGCTTCGGCAAGACGCCGGAGCACTCGGTGGAGCTGCTCCATCGGCTCAGGGAGCTGAAGGCGGCGCTGGGCGGGCTGCCGATGCTGGTGGGCACCTCGCGCAAGCGATTCATCGGCGAGCTGCTGGGCGGGGCGGAGCCGGGAGAGCGGCTGGAAGGGACCATCGCCAGCGTGGTGCTGGCCATCGGGCAGGGCGCGGACATCGTCCGGGTCCACGACGTGGCGCCGGTGGTCAAGGCGGTGCGGGTGGCGGACGGCATCGTGCGGTGGGGCCGGTGAGCGACCGCATCTCGCTGCGCGGCATGCGCTTTCTCGGCCGCCACGGCGTGACGCTGGAGGAGCGGCTGGAGCCACAGCCGATCGAGGTGGACGTAGAGCTCGAGATGGACCTCGAGCGTCCCTCCGCGACCGACGAGCTGGCGGACACGATCGACTACGGCGCGGTCTTCGAGCTGGTCCGCGGCATCGTGGAGCAGCGCTCCTTCCGCCTGCTGGAGGCGCTGGCGGGCGAGGTTGCGGGCTCGCTGCTGGGTGCGCACGGCGACGATCAGCCGCCCATGCGCGCGGTCGAGGTGCGGGTCCGCAAGCCGCAGGCCCCGCTGCCAGGGCCGTTCGAATCCGTGGAGGTCACGCTGCGCCGCTCCGGCCCGACGCGGCGGGACGCGGGCTCGGCCTAGCGCTCCTCGGGCAGCACGCCGAGCGTGACCTGCACGTCACGCTCCTCGCTGCCGCGCAGCACGCGTAGCGTGATGGCGTCGCCCGGCGCGTGCTTGAGGACGTGCTCGGCCAGGTCGTCCTCCGCGGTGACCGGCGAGCCGTCGACCGCCACGATCACGTCCCCGGGCTGGAGCCCGGCCTGCTCGGCCGGGCTGCCCGGAAAGACGGCGGGGACCTCCGGATTGGCCGAGTCGATCAGCACGCCTTGCTCCACGGGAAGGCTCTCCTCCTCGGCCAGCTGCTTGGTGATCGGCGTGAAGTAGACGCCGATCCACGGGCGCTCCAGCTCCTGGCCGCTCAGCGCCTGTTGCATCAGCGGCTTGGCGACGTCGATGGGGATGGCGAAACCGATGCCCTGCGCCTCGCGATTGACCGCGGTGTTGACGCCGATGACCTGGCCGGCGCTGTCCAGCAGGGGTCCGCCGGAGTTGCCCGGGTTGATGGCGGCATCGGTCTGGATCAGGTTGTTGAGCCGCTCGGCCTCTGCCGTCTGAGAGCCTCCGGCGGTGATCTGGCGGCCCAGTCCGGAGATGATGCCGGTGGTCACCGTGTTCTCGAACTGGCCCAGCGGGTTGCCGATGGCGACCGCCAGCTGGCCCTGCTGCAGGTCCTCGCTGCTGCCGATCGCGGCCTCTGGCAGGCCTTCGGCGTCGACCTTGACGATGGCCAGGTCGGTGAGGGTGTCGATGCCGTAGACCTCTCCCTCCAGCTGCTGGGTGTCGTTCAGGATCACCGTCAGCTGGGTGGCGCCCTCGACGACGTGCTTGTTGGTCAGGATCCAGCCGTCCGCGTCGAAGATGAAGCCACTGCCCAGGCCCTGGAGGCCGTTCGAGGTGGTTGCGATCTGCACCACTGCCGGCATCGCCCGCTGGACGGCGTTGATGATGGCCGACGACTCGTCGATGGTGACGTTGCTGACGTTGGTGCCGACCGGCGGCTGACTGGAGGGCGCGGCCGGGGTCTCGTCTCGCAGCAGCCCGGAGACCGCGGCCGCCGACAGTCCGCCCGACAGGATGCCGGCCACCACGGCCAGGGCGATCACCGCCGCCGCGCCGGGGCCGCGGCGCGCCGGGACGGGCGCCGGAGCGCGGGCCGGCCACGTCGAGCTGGCCCACGAGGGAGGTGGCGCGGTGTGGGTCGGCGGCGGCCCGTAACGACGCACCTCGACCGTCTGGGTCGCGTCGTCCGGAGGCAGCGTGCCGTCGGGGCGCTGATCGGGCTGGCTGGGGTCCTGGGTCACCGGCGTGCTCTTTCCTGCTCTGACAGGGCGGGATTCGGCCCATCGTCCGCGGTATGCGTTGCGCGAAGCGCGGCAGCGGTATGAAGTTTCATTGACCTTCCGCTCGCTCGCGAGGCAGGCGAACCGTGAAGGTGGCGCCGCGCCCGAGCAGGCTCGAGACGCCGATGGTCCCGCCGTGCATCTCCACGATCGAGCGCGCGATGGCCAGGCCCAGGCCGCTCCCCGACGCGCGAGCCTCGCCCACGTTCGTGCCGCGGAAGAAGCGGTCGAACACGAGCGGAAGGTCTTGCTCCGGGATGCCGGGGCCCGAGTCGCGGACCTCCAGCACCGCCTCGTCGCCACGGTCGACGAGGTCGACGACCACCTCGCCGCCGCGCTGCGTGAACTTCACGGCGTTCCCGACCAGGTTGGAGAGCAGCTGCACCACGCGCTCGCGGTCGAAGCGCAGCATGACCGGCTCGGCAGGCACCTGGAGCGCCAGGGATACGCCGGCGGCATCGGCCTGCTCCGAGTGGGCCTCGACGACCGCGCGCACCGGCTCGCGCAGGTCCCCCGGCCGCACGTCCATGGGGAAGATTCCCGCGTCAATCCTTGACAGGTCCAGCAGGTTCGTGCTCATCCACTCCAGCCGATTGATCTGCTGAGTGGAGCGATCCAGGAATTCGCGCCGCTGCGACTCTCCAACCTCGCCGTCTCGCTGGAGCTCGGTGAAGGTGCGCAATGCCGCGATCGGCGTGCGCAGCTCGTGCGAGACGTCGGCAACGAACTCGCGCAGGCGATTGCGGTCCGCTTCGAGCAGACGCAACGACTCTGACAGTCGATCGGCCATGACATTGAACTGCTGGCCCAGGTCGTCGACCTCCACGATCCCGAACTGTGGTGCCCGCACGTCCAGTTCCCCGGCCGCAAACCGACCGGAAACCCGGCGCAGTCGCGCCAGCGGACCCGTCAGCCGCCGTGCGGCGATGATGCCCACCGCGAGGGACACTGCCAGCGCCGCCAAGGTGGCCCCGAAGAGAGTCCCGTTGACCCGTTGCAGGGTGGCCACGCGGTTGGTGTAGACGTCACGAACGGTGAAAAGCAGGATCATGTTGCCGCCCAGGCCGTCGGGGATGGGGGCACGAATGGTGTGCGCAGGCACCTGGGGATCGGGCGCAAAGCCCTGCTGACGAAGCCTGTCCGACACCGCAGGCCCGGGCGGAGCCACGGCGGCAATCGGCCCATTCTCGTACTGGATCTCGACGGTGCCCTGCGCCAGCGAGTTCGCCGCCTGCTGGGCGCGTGGCTGGAGCAGCTGCGTGTTCCGTAGCTCCGGCGTGCGAAGGATGGCGCGGTTGGTGATGTCGAGCTGCTCGGCGACGCTCTGGATCAAGATGGCCGTGGATATCGCGGCCGTCTCGGCCCGGCGCTCCGCCTCGTCGAGGAAGTATCCCGGCAGGATCTGCGAAAGCGCGACGCCTGACACCAGCAGCGCCACCATCACGACGCTGGCCAGCGTGAGGACCAGGCGGACGTTCAGCCGCTCGAACAGTGATCCAAGGTCGCCGAGCGGCTGCAGGAGCGCCTCAGTCCTCGGCGAAGGCATAGCCCACGCCCCTGACGGTCTTGATGTACCGCGGCTGCGCGGGGTCGGGCTCGATCTTCTCGCGGATGTGGCTGACGTGGACATTGATGGTGCGCTCGTCGGCTTCGAGCGCCTCGTAATCGCGCACCAGCTCCAGTAGCTGGGTTCGGGTGTAGACGCGCCCCGGGCGGCTGGCCAGGTGGCGCAGCAGGTCGAACTCGGTGGTCGTCAGGGCGATGCGCTCGCCGTCGCGCGTCACGCGCCGGCGCTCCAGGTCGATGACCAGGTCTCCGCGCCGCAGGGTGCGGCCCGTCTGGGTGTCCGCCAGCTCCCCGTAGGCGCGCCGCAGGAGCGCCTTCACCCGGCTCGCCAGCTCGCGGACGCTGAATGGCTTGACCAGGTAGTCATCGGCCCCGATCTCGAGGCCGACCACCTTGTCGACCTCGTCGGAGCGAGCGGTCAGGAACAGCACCGGCGCGCGCGTCTCACGGCGCAGCTGTCGGAGGACCTCGAAGCCGTCGATGCCGGGCAGCCGCACGTCGAGGACCACCAGGTCCGGGGCCACGTCGCTGAACCTTCCCACCGCGTCCTCACCGGTTGGCACCACGGTGACGTCGTAGCCCTCGCGCTCGAGGGCCAGCTGCACTCCGCGTGCGACCGCGGGCTCGTCCTCCACGATCATGATGTGGCTGGCCATCGGTCCTGCGGATGATAGACCGATGCCGCGGCCTTGCCGCTCCGCAGGCCGGCTGGTACCATCCGGCCTCGCACGCAGACGCCAACGCCGCCCGGCCGTGCCCGGATCAGGCGCCCGATTCGAGGTTGGAAACCCGCTCCATGGACTTGCAGATCGCCGTCGACGCTCGCACCGCGTCGGGCAAGCAGACCAGGCGCCTCCGCGCCGCCGGCATCGTCCCCGGCGTGCTGTTCGGCAAGAAGGCGGGCTCGGTGCCGGTGCAGCTGGATGCCAAGGCGTTCGAGGCGCTCTACCGCGAAGCGGGCCGCACCAGCATCATCAAGATGAGCGTCGACGGACGCACCGCCAGCGTCGTCATCAAGAGCGTCCAGCGCAACCCGCTCACCGGTCGCGTGCTGCACGTCGACTTCTTCGCGCCGGATCTGACCCACGAGATGCAGGCCGACGTGCCGCTCGTGTTCAGCGGCGAGGCGCCGGCCGTGGAGGCGACCGGCGGAACCCTGTTCACCTCGCTCGACCACCTCAAGGTCAAGGCCCTGCCGGCCGACATGCCGCACGAGGTCCAGGTCGACGTATCGCCGCTGGTCGACCTCGACACCGCCATCCACGTCAGCGACCTCGCCGTGCCGGACAACGTCACGGTGCTCAACGAGCCCGAGGAGCTGGTCGCCAAGGTCATGCCGCCGCGCGTCGAGGAGGAGCCCGAGGTCGTCGCGGAGGAGGAGCTGGAGGGCGAGGTGGCCGAGGGTGGCGAGGGCGCCGAGGGCGCGGAGCGCGGGGAGGGCGAGGGCGCCCCTGCCGAGGGCGGCGAATCGGGCCAAGGCGAGGGCTGACGCTGCGTCGTTGTCACTCGCTCATTGGGTGAGCGGTATTTCCACGACGGATCCGTAGCGTCTTCGAATCAGCGTTAGCCGCTCACCGCCGCTGCGAGTGACTGCATAGCGGCCAACGCCACGACATACCGCTCACCTGGTGAGCGGTTGACAACTCGCCCTCGTGCCGTCAGATATCGCCAAAGCCGCCTCCGAAGTCCGCCATGTCGCCAAAGCCGCCGGCGTCGCCCACGTCGCCAGCCTCGTTCCAGGCCCCTCCATCGGTCACGTCACCGCCGTCGCCCGAGGTGCCGGCGTCCGCGCCTGCGTCCGCATCGGCGGCTGTGGCCGGATCGGAGAACATTGCGTCGGCGATGGCCGTCCCCACGAATGCCCCCGCCAGCGTGGACAGGAACATGCCGCCCAGGCCCGGCCCCGCGCCCACGCGACCGAAGGTGCGCTCCATGGTTCCTGGCTCGCGCATCTCGGCGCGCGTCGCCATGCGAGCCAGCGACTGAGGATCGTCGCCGGCCGGAATCTCGGACGGTGGCACCTGTCCAGAAAGCTCACGCAGCACCGTGGCCCGCTGCTCCGGCGTCAGCCGCGCGAAGGCCTCTGCGTGCGCACGCTCGATGTCGTCGGGCGGCGCGGTCCTGAGCAAGTACCGATATCGTTCGATTGCCTGCTGGTCATCCATGGCCCGATTCTAGGCCTGTTTCGGCGGTATGCCCGTCGCCCCGATGAGCGAGGTGGCGTGCCGGCCTACCGAGGCGGGAACGCGGACGCGATGGATGCCGCGTGCTCGCGGTAGTGGCTCGGGTCGTAGAGCACGCGCCATGGCCGCCATCCCGGGATGCGCTCGGAAAGGCCGGTGAATCGCTCCGGCTCGTTCAGCTCCGCGTCGCTCAGCCTTTCGATGGCCGAGGTGTAGTCGTCGAACGCCTCGCGGTAGTCGGCGAGGACCTCATCAAGGCTGCGTGACCGGCTGGCCGCCACGACCGCGGCGTTACGCTCGTCCTCGGACCGGTCCCACAGGTCTGAGCCCACCAGCGCGCGGGCCCGGATCACGCCGACCGCTTCCCGATCGCCCCAGGCGATGTGGGCCAGCACGTCCTTGACGCTCCAACCGCCGGGCAGCAGCGGCTCCGTGAGCCGAGTCCGCGGCACCGCGCCGACCACCTCGTCGAAGGCCATACGATCGGCGCGGATGGTCGCCAGCAGGGACTCCTTCGTGACCCGATCCATACGTCTGCCCGGATTAGAGCACGCAGCTGGTCGTGGCCGACAGGCGGCGGAGTAACCTGCAATCAGTCACAGGGAGAGGAGGGCGTACTCGTGATCGGGCTCGGCATCCTGCTGGTGATCCTCGGCCTCGGCTCGTTCGTCCTGCCCATGTTCGACCTGCAGTTCACGCTCATGTCCTTCCTGGAGGACTGGCAACCGTGGGCCGGTATCGCGGTCGCGGCCATCGGCGTGGCCCTGATCGCGTGGGGCATGCAGACACGGCGTCAGACGCACTGAGCGTCGTCTCGAACTGCCTTGTCAGCCGTTGCCAGAGGCTCATTGCTCCGTCCCCGTAGCGGTCGTCAACGTGGTCAGACCGGACACTACAGAAACGCTACGACCGCGTCGTGGGGTCATTCCACGTCCGAAGCGGTGGAGCCGAAGGTGGGATTCGAACCCACGACCGACGGTTTACGAAACCGTTGCTCTACCCCTGAGCTACTTCGGCCCGAACGTCGCCACATCGCGCGGCAAGCGTCGCCCTGGAAGGCCGGCAGAGTCTATCAGCGGGGTTCACCGGGCGCCACCGCCGCTTCGGGTGCGGGCTGCCACAGCTCGACCGATTGCCCTCCGGATCGGTCGCCCGGGCGAACCGCCCGATGCCGGCCATCTCCTGCACCTCATCGAGGACGTCGACGCCGGAGGAACGCAGCTGGTCGAGCATCCGGTCCAGGTCCGTGACACGGTAGTTCAGCATTACCTGCTGGTCGCCGCGCCCGAAGTAGTCGGTATCGGCGCGAAACGGCGCGAACACGGTGGGGCCAGCATCGGGCCACCACGCGGGGTCCGACTCGCGGCCTTCGACGTACACCGTGATGCCCAGCCGCTCGGCGTACCAGGCGGCCAGCGCGGCGGGGTCGCGGGCGCGTATGAAGACGCCGCCGATGCCGGTCACCCGCTCCACGTCGTCACCTCACCCGTCGCCGATGGCGCGATCGACCGCTCGGCGCATGGCCTCGACGTCCGGCACCAGGATGTAG
>DATADC010000104.1:0-13855 GCA_036258735.1 Candidatus Limnocylindria bacterium | reverse complement strand
GGAACGGGGAACCATGGACCTCCAGGTAGCCAAGCCGAGTGACGTTGGTCCAGGGCGTTGCGATCGGGCCGGCGGAGCTAAAGGCAGTCACGCCGCGCGGCGTGAAGACGAGCCGGCTTCCGCGTCGAGCGTTCAGCAGGCCATAGCCTCCGACCGCAGCGAAGAGAAGCGCCCCGCCCACGCCGAGCAGCGGGTGGAGCAGCGGCTCGCCCTCATCACCGGGAATGAAGGCCATGAGCGCGAACGCCCCGGCCATCAGGACCGCCACGCCGCCGCCGACCATCTGACGAGCCGCGTCGTAGTCGGCGATGAAGCCGGCCTCGTACCGGCCGAACGTCGCCACCGTCCCGATGCGAAGCCGCTGGCCGCCGCCGGGCGGCCGGCTGGTGACGATGAACCAGCCCAGGCCGCCGCCGCCGAACATGAGCAGCACGGCGATGCCCAGCAGGCGATCGGTGCCCTGACCGAACAGCGTGATCGCGGCACCGGCCAGCGTGAACAGGCCGAACAGCGCGACCATGCCGATCCGCTTCAGGCGCTCCCACACAATGTCGACATGGTGCACCCGCCGCGCCGCGAGCGGCCAGGCTAGAGCCGAAAGCGAAGCGTCGCCGCCACGCCGCCCAGCCTGGCGAGGTCGGCGTGGGCCTTGACCGTGACCACCTCTGCGGAGGTGAGGGCCGCCTGGCGGACCAGCTCGGCGCGCAGGGTCTCGTCCACGTCGGCATCCTCGTCGATCACGAGCTCGTGAACCTGGCCGCGTTCCAGCGCCTCGGCCACTGCGTCGATGCCCACCACGCCCAGGTCGCCCGCCCGCCAGCCGGCGATGGCTCGCTGGGCGGCGTCCTGCTCCTCGGCGGCGCGCAATGCGGCGAGCACCGGCGCCACCTCCTCAGCGACATCCTGCGTGCTGGCGTGCATGCCGATCCGCTCAACGTGATCCAGCACGGCCTTGGCGCTCGGCGGCAGCTCGCGCTCCAGGACCGATACCGCCCGCTCGTCGCCGGCGACCACCAGGTGCCTGGCCCGCGTGCGCTCGATCAGGCGCGAGATCGCCTCGCCCGCCTCCGCCGCAAAGCGCTTGTCCTGCATGTCGACGTGGCGCTGGTACCGCGCCTGGGACCATCCGCCCTGGTCGTGCCGTCGATGCTCGTCCGGAGGCTCGTCCGGCCCGGGTCGCTCCACCAGCGCGCCACGGCGCGTGAGGAACAGGCGGCACGTGTTCGTGTCGACCAGGGCGACCACCGTGGTGCTCGCCTCGTCCACCAGGCCTGCCAGCTGGAAGAGGTCGGCGGTCGGGCCCACCGAGACCTGCGTCTCGAAGGGGACCGGAGCCGTCACCGTCTCCCACAGGCCGGCGGCATCGCATGCGAAGACAGCCAGGCCCTCGACTGCCCGCAGCCGATCGGCCTCGTCTTCCAGGTGGCGCTGGAGGCGGTCGACGTCAGCCGCCAGCGACTCCGCCGCCGGAGTATGTGGCTCGTACGCCGCCTGAACCTCCCGGAGCCGGTCGCGTAAGACCACTAACTCGGCGCGACGGCCCGGATCCTCGCCATGCGCCTCCGGGCGCAGGTCCAGGTACGCGGTGAGCACCGGTGCTTCGGTCGACTCGACCTCGGCCACGCGGCGCACGATCTCCTGGAGCCGCGCCTGGTCCGGACCGGGTTGGGTGGTGACGGGTGTCTGGCTCATGGCGGTCACTCGGCAGCAAGGCCGATGCCGACGCATCGCTAGACTGGCCGGCGATGCGCACCGTCCTGCTCTGGATGGCCGACAACGGCTGGCTGCGCCGCAACCTGCCGCGCCTGCCGTTCGCCAGGCGCGCGGTGCGCCGCTTCATGCCCGGCGAGACGATCGAGGAGGCCCTCGAGGCGGCCGAACTCTTCCGCCCGCATGGCATCGCCGTCCTGATGACGCGCCTCGGCGAGAATTTGGCGGACGTGGGCGAGGCGGAGGCCGTTGTCGAGCACTATCACCGCGTCCTGGACATGCTGCGCGCGCGAGGCCTCGACGGCGAGGTGAGCCTCAAGCTGACCCAGGTCGGCCTCGACCTGGATGCGGGAGTCACCTACCAGCACGTTGCGTCGCTGGCGGCGCACGCGGCGCAGGGCGGCACCACGCTGTGGATCGACATGGAGTCGTCCGGCTACGTGGACCGCAGCCTGGAGCTCTACCGGCGCCTGAAGGTCGATCATCACAACGTCGGCATCTGCCTGCAGTCCTACCTGCGCCGCACCCCGGCCGACCTCCACGCCCTCCTGCCGCTGCGTCCGCACATCCGACTGGTGAAGGGCGCCTACCATGAGCCGGAGCGCGTCGCCTTCCATCGCAAGGTCGAGGTGGATGCCGCCTTTCAGGCGCTGGCCGTGACGATGCTGCCCCACCTGGCCGATGGTCGCCTGCGGCTGGGACTTGGGACGCACGACACCGCGCTGATCGAGCGCATCGCGGGGCACGCGCGGGCGGCGGGCGTCGCCGTTGACGCGTTCGAGGTGCAGATGCTGTACGGGGTGCGCATGGACGAGCAGCGCCGCCTGGCCGCGGAGGGCTACGCGGTCCGAGACCTCATCTCCTACGGGGAGGCCTGGTACGCCTGGTACATGCGCCGGCTCGCCGAGCGACCGGCGAACATCGTCTTCGCGCTCCGCCAGCTGCTGGGATAGGTCCGGCCATGCGGGTGCTGCTGATCGGTGTCGGAACCGTGGGCGAGGCGATCGCCCGCATGGCGCGCGACCGCGACTGGTGTGAGGCCATGGTCCTGGCCGACTACGACCTCTCGCGCGCCGCGCGGCTCCAGCAGGAGCTGGGCGACGCCGAGCGCTTCCCGGCTGAGCGGATCGATGCCGGCGACAGAGGTGCGGTCGCCGAGCTGGCGCGGCGGCATCGGGCGGACCTGGTCACGAACGCCGTTGACCCGCGCTTCGTGATGCCGATCTTCGACGCCGCGCTGGCGGCCGGCGTCGACTACATGGACATGGCCAACTCGTTGTCGAAGCCACACCCATCGGAGCCCTACCGGGTGCCGGCCGTCAAGCTCGGTGACGAGCAGTTGGACAGGGCGGGTGAGTGGGAGGCTGCCGGGCGCCTGGCGCTGATCGGCATGGGTATGGATCCGGGGCTGAGCGATGTGTTCGCGGCCCACGCCGCCAAGCACTTGTTCGACCAGGTCGAGGAGGTCCACGTCCGGGACGGGGGTGACCTGCACATCCCCGACTACGCCTTCGCGCCGGTGTTCAGCATCTGGACCACCATCGAGGAGTGCCTCAACCCGCCGGTCGTCTGGCAGGACGGCAAGTGGCACACCACGGCGCCGTTCAGCGCGCCCGAGGAGTTTCCGTTCCCCGAGGGCATCGGGCCGGTGGAGTGCGTCAACGTCGAGCACGAGGAGGTGCTGCTCGTCCCGCGCTGGGTCCCCGGCGTGAAGCGCGTCACCTTCAAGTACGCGCTCGGCCGCGACTTCATCGAGAAGCTCAAGTTCCTCCACGACATCGGCCTGGACCGCGTCGAGCCGGTCAGCGTGCGTGGGGTCGAGGTCTCGCCGCGCGACGTGGTGGCCGCCGTGGTACCCGATCCCGCACAGCTGGGCGACAAGATGGTGGGGCGCGCCATCGTCGGGACCTGGGTCATCGGCCGGAAGGACGGAGCGCCTCGCGAGGTCTTCCTGTACCAGATGGCAGACGCGCAGGAGACGCTGCGCGCCACCGGCTCGCAGGTGGTCGGCTGGCAGACCGGCTTCAACCCGGTGCTGGCCATGGAGCTGCTGGCCACGGGCCAGTGGGCCGGCACCGGGGTGCTGGGGCCGGAGGCGTTCGACCCCGATCCGTACCTTGCGCTGATGGACCGCTACGGCATCCACCACGCCATGGTCGAGATGGAGCCGGGCGCCCACCGGCCCACGTAGACTTGGACGTTCACCAGACCGATGCGGAGGAGCGACCCATGAGAGTGTCCGAGATGCTGGAGGGCGCCCGCGAGGCGATCACCGTGCGTCGCGTCTATGGCGACCCGATCGAGGCCGAGGGGGTGACCATCATCCCCGCTGCCGACGTGCGCGGTGGTGGCGGCGGCGGTGCGGACACGCAGGACAACGGTGGCGGCGGGTTCGGCCTGATCGCGCGGCCGGTGGGCGTGTACGTGGTGCGCGGCGGCGACGTGCGCTGGGAGCCGGCCGTGGACGTCAGCCGCGTGGCCATCATCGGCACCATCGCCGGGATCGTGGCGCTGCTGGTGCTGCGCTCGGTGGTGAAGACGCTCTTTGGCCGCGGCTGACCATCGGGCGCACAGCACGAACAAGCACGAAGGCCGCCTGGCGGGAGGCGGCCTTCGAATCAAATGAGCGTGGTTGCGGGGGACGGATTCGAACCGACGACCTTCGGGTTATGAGCCCGACGAGCTACCACTGCTCCACCCCGCGGAGTCCAATGCTAGAGGCTCGGTGGGCCGAGGTCAAACCCACGGAACGGTCGGCTACAATGCCCGCCGGGCCCGCCATCGGCGAGCCTCAGCAGCCGATGCCCCACAACGTACGCCACCGTACGCAGGAGGATCTGCGCCGCCGATGGCCGTGAACCCCAAGAAGCTGCGTCCGTACGACGAGCCGCCGAAGGTCCGCCGCTCGCTGATCCCCAGCGCGCCCGACAGCGCCGCCACCGCGTTCCTGGTCGTGTCCGTCCTGTGGCTGGCGGTCGCGACCGGCATCGGTGCCCTGTGGGCGGCCTACCTGCTCTTCCCCGACCTCCTCTCGTTCCGCTGGGAACTGCCGGTTCCGGTGATCGGCACGCTTGCGATCGAGCTCAGCCAGCAGACCGTGCTGGCCGGCTTCATCAACGCGCTGGTCTACGGCTGGGTCAGCAACGCCGGCTTCGCGGCAATCATGTTCATGGCACCCCGCCTGGTCGGCACCCGGCTGCGCGACGAGACCATGGGGTTCGGCGCCATGGGCCTCTGGAACCTTGGCGTGGCGGTGGGCCTGGCGACGGTGTACCTGCCCACCTTCAGCGCAGGCGGCATGCTCGTGGAGTTCCCGATCCTCGTCGACGGCCTGCTGCTGCTCGGCGCCGCCACCGTCATGGGCGCCCTGTTCCGGACCCTGTGGGCGGCCGAGCGACGGCTGCCGTACGTCAGCATCCTGTACTTCGGCGTGGCGCTGCTCGCCTTCCTGGGCCTGTATGCCCTGAGCAGCGCCTCGGTCCTGCTCAACCTCGACGCCACCGCCCAGGCCCTGATCGACGGCTTCGCGGCCCGCGGCATCTTGACCTACTGGGTGCTGGGCGTGACGCTCGGCAGCCTGTTCTACGTGGTCCCGCGCGCCAGCGGCAACCCGCTGGCCAGCAGCGGCATGGCCCTGGCGTCGTGGCTGCTATGGGCCGCGTTCGCCGGCCTCTCCGCGCTGGCCGCGCTGGTCGACCCGTCGGTGCCCTATGCGGTGACCAGCATCGGCAACGCCGGAACGATCCTGCTGCTGGCGCCGGTGTTCCTGGCCGTGGCGGACCTGATCCTGAGCCTCCAGGGCCGCTGGACCTTCGCGCTGATCACCGGGACGCTGTCGTTCGCGCTTACGGCCATGGCCTTCCTGCTCGGCGCCTGGCTGCTCGAGGCCGTGGGTGCGTTGCGCAGCGTGGACGCGCTGGTTCGCGGCACCGAATGGCGCCTTGGCGTGCTGCTGCTCGGCGTGCTGGGGGCGGCGACGTTCGCCCTGCTGGCGCTGGCAGACCATGCCGCCCCGCGCGTGCTGAAGCGGGACTGGCGCGGCGGCATCACCGTCGACGTCCAGCTGTGGGCCATCATGGTGGGCGTGACCGTCGCCGGCCTGGCGTTGATCGGCGGCGGCATCGCGCACGGGTCGCTCGCGCGCGAGGGCGCGGCGCCGGAGGCCATGCAGGGCGTGCTTTCCTGGTTCTGGATGGCCGCGGGGGCCGGGCTGGGGCTGGCGGCGCTCGGCGGCCTGGCGGCGGCGATCTCGCTGTTCCTGATCTACACCACCGCCCGCCGGGCCGAGTATGTCCCGGCGGCGGAGCCAGTGGCCGGGTCGACTCCGGCAACGCAGCCAGCGCGCTGAGGCCCGCATGACCGTCCATACGCCCATCGAGGCCCGTTCGCGCGGCATCCCCGGCTGGGCCATCGGTATCACCGTCTTCATCCTGCTTGTCGGTGCGGTGTACTTCGCCGGCAACCTGGCCGGCGAGAACCCGCCCATCGTGGCGCAGGCGTCGCCGTCGGGAAGCGTGGCACCGAACCTCGAGCAGATGGCGCGAGGCATCATGGATCGGGCGCAATGCGCCGCCTGCCACGGCCAGGACCTGACCGGCGACGTGGGCCCGAGCCTGCACGGCATCGCCGCCGGACCCAAGAGCCCGAACCTCCAGGAGCTGGCCGCGGACCACCCCGAGGACTGGATCGTGCTCTGGATCGACGGGACCGTGCCCGAGGTGCGGGGCATCGATCGCATGGGCATGCCGGCCTTCGGCGAGTCGCTGACGCGCGAGGAGATCCAGGCCGTCGCCGACTACCTGCTGACGCTCGAATGAGCGCTCCGGCCGCCCGGCCGGAGCGCACGGTCCCGGTCCTCATCGGCGGGTCCGAGATGGCCCAGATCGACGAGGCGGCGCAGCGCCTGGGCCTGTCCCAGGACGCCCTGATGGAGGCAGCCGGGGGTGCGGTCGCCGAGGTCGCGCTCACCGAGCTGGCGGCGCTGACGGACGAGGTGCGCGGCCCCGGAGGCCCGCTCACCGATTCGCCGCTGACCGTGGTGCTGTGCGGGCCGGGCAACAACGGCGGGGACGGGTTCGTGGTCGCCCGCCGCCTGTCCGCCGCGGGCCGCCGCGTGGTGTGTGTCCTGGCCGGCGACCCGCAGGGCATCGGTTCGGCGGGCCACGCCGCGGCGCACAACTGGACGGTGCTCCAGGGCATGGCCGCAGGCGGCTCGCTCGAGCTCTTCGTGGCGCCCAGCCCCCAGCTGCTGCTCCAGCTTCGGCCCCGCCTCTCGGCCGCGACGCTGGTCGTCGACGCACTGCTGGGCACCGGTGCCTCCGGCCCGCTGCGCGAGCCGATCTCCACGGCGGTGGACCTGATCAACGCCATTCGGACGCACGCCACTGCGGCCGGGCGGCCGTGCAGCGTGCTGGCGGTGGACATGCCCACGCGCATCGACCTGACCGATGGCACCCGCTCCGACCCGGTGGTGGCCGCCGACCTGACCGTCACCTTCCACCGGGCCAAGGCGGGCTTCGCGCTCGATCCGGAGGCGCGCCGCCTCGCCGGGCGCTACTTCGTGGCGCCGATCGGCATTCCGCTCGAGGCGGAGCAGGGCGTCGTGCCTCCCGACGGCGAGTACCCGCCGGCACGCATCGCCCAGATCACCTGGCAGGAGCCGAGCGGCTAGCTGCTGCCCGGCTTGACCAGGGGCTCTCCCGAGGCGCACAGCGGGCAGGCGTCGCTGCCCCACGACTCGATCTCGATTCGGCCCAGCGCGGTCAGCGGCACGCCCGGCTCCACCGGCGCCGTTGAGCGGTCCACGATCACCGCCGCGGCGAGCGGCTCCGCGCCCGCGGCGCGGACGGCGGCCAGCGTCTCGAGCAGCGAGACACCGGTGGTCAGGACGTCGTCCACCACGACGACCCGCTCGTCGGGCGCTACCGGCCAGCCGCGGCGCAGCGCGCGGACGCCGCGCTCCATCGGCTCGGCAAAGACGCCGCGCACCTGGTGACCGACCATGGGCTCGAGCTGTCGGGCCGTCTCGAAGGCGAGCAGCACGCCGCCGGTGGTCGGTCCCACCACCAGGGTCGGCGAACGCGGCGCCAGCGCCTCCGCCAGCCGGCGGCCCACCTCGACGGCCAGCGACGGGTACTGCAGCACCGCGAACTTCTCCAGGTAGCGGCCGGAATGGCGCCCGCTCTTGAGCAGGAAGTGGCCACGGCGCAGCGCGCCGGCCGACTCGAAGATCCCCTCGATCGTGGCGGTGGCAGGATCGGCCAGCATCGGTCGCGCGCTACTCGTAGACGGCGCTGAAGTCGACGGCGGGGTAGCGCTCGGCCAGCGCATCGGTCACCCACTGGAGCACGTCGGATGGGTCGTAGAACTCGGCGATCACCCGTGCGTCGGTCACGGTCAGGCCGCTGCGGCGGGGGTCCAGGCTGAGCGCGGAGCCCGCGGGTAGGTCGGTCAGGTCGAGGCTGGTCTCGAAGCGGCCGTCCGAGCGCAGGATGAGCACGTCATCCACCTCTTCCAGGAGCTGAAGATCGCCGGTCCTGGCCAGCACCTCCTCCGCGTTTGCGGCGAACTCGCGCAGCACCTGCTTCTGCTGGTCGCTGATCTGGCCCCGATACGCGTCCGCCAGCTGCCACAGCCGCTGCGCCGCCAGCGTCTCCTGCTGGCTGGGCGGCAGCTCGGCCTCCCAGTCGTCGCCCGGCTCCTCGACCAGCTCCTCCTGCGCGGCCAGCTCGTCGGCGGGAACCAGGTGGTTGACCGGGTCGCGGGCGGCCTGCATCAGCCACGCAAAGATGTCGGCCGGGTTGTAGAGCTCGGCGATCTCGCTGAAGGCGTCGATCACCTGCTCCTCGTCGTACCACTCGTTGTCCGCCGGGTCCTGGTAGGTCAGCCGCGTGGTCCACGTCTCGTCCACGGGGTGGAAGAGGAGGAAGTCCTGGTCGTCGTCCACGAGCTTGATGGGACCGATCTCCCGCAGCCGCTCGCGGTTGGCATCCATGAAGCGGCGGAGCTGCTCGGTCGCCTCGTACAGGAAGTCGCGACGCTCCAGCTCGGCTTCTTGGGCCAGCTCGCGCAGTGCCGTGATGCGCGGCGAGCTCACGGCTTCATGACCATGTCCGGCCCCATCCGCTCCCGCAGGAAGATGGTGTGCTTCTTGTCGAAGATGGCCTCCGCGATCCAATGACCGATGCCGTGCGTCGACTGGTCCGCATAGAGCTTGTCGAGGACCGCGTAGTTCGGCAGGTCCAGGATGACGACGTTGTCCCACGTCGAGCCCTCCGTCACGTTGAACCAGCCGACGAAGCGGATTCCGTACTCCCGCTCGAGCCTGCGCATCTCCTTTGGAAAGCCGCCGCGGGACCCGAGTGCGCCGCGCATGCCTCGCTTGAACAGGCCGTCGCGTCCCTTGCGCACGTTGAAGAAGGTGACCATCAGGGGCATCTAACGGTCACCGTCAGTCATCAAGCTGGTCCTCCGTGCTGACCACCCGCGGCCGATGAACCAGGCCGCTCGCGCGGCCGCGGTTCCCGCGCCGATCGGCAAAGAAGACGCGCAGCAGGAACACGGCGGTCATGCTCACGAAGAAGAGCAGCACCATGTCGACGAAGAGAAGAACGGCGAGCAGCCACACCGGCCAGCCCCAGCTGAACAGGCCCACCGGGATGAGCAGCAGGATCACCGCGAACAGCAGCGCCTGCCACACGAAGCAGCCGAACCCCGGCCCCTCGTTCGGGTCGAGGTCCTCGTTGTATCGAATCGACATTCATCACTCGGGACGGGACGGGGGCCAAGGCGTGCGCGATGGTCCCATATCGGAGGAAGCACCGCATGACGTTGGGCTCGGGCAGGATCGTCCCACACGGCGCTTGCCACGTCATGTGCTCCGCGCCGTCAGCCCGGCTGCAAGAGTTCCCCGTCGTACGTGACGCGACCGTCCGCCACGGTAAGCCGCACGACGCCGGGCAGGCTCATGCCGAGCAGCGGTGTGTTGGCCGATGCCGACGCCAGCAACTCCGGCGTTACGGTCCAGCTCGCCGCCGGGTCCACCAGCGTGATGTCGGCGCGGGCGCCGACGGCCATCGATCGCTCCTCGCCGATGAGCCGGGCGGGTCGAGTCGACACGGCCGCCACGAGCGCGGCCAGCGTCAGGCAGCCGGCTCCCACTGCCGCCAGGCCGATGGAAAGGGCGGTCTCCAGCCCGATCATCCCCGGCGCCGCGGCCGAGAACTCGACCAGCTTGCGCTCCGGCGGGTGCGGGGCGTGGTCGGTGGCGATTGCGTCGATCGTCCCGTCGGCCAGGCCCGCCATCAGTGCCTGCGCGTCGGACCGCGTGCCGAGCGGCGGCGTAACGCGGCAGTTGCCGTCGTACGCCGTACTGGCATCGAGCGCCGCGATGTCTCCGTCGGCCGCGTCCCACGCGAAGCGACGCTCTCCGGCGACCCAGGCGTCGGTCATGGCCAGGTGGTGCGGGGTCACGTCACAGGTGATCCGCACGCCATGGGCCTTGGCGCGCTGGATGGCGCGCAGGGCCACGGCCGTGGAAAGGTGCGTGACGTGCAGCCAGCCACCGGTTTCGGCGGCCAACGCTGTGTCCCGCTCGACCATGCTGAGCTCGGCGCTGGCCGGCCATCCGGCCAGGCCCAGGCGCGTCGCCGTCGCACCGGCACGCATGAGCGTCCCCTCGGCCAGCGACGGTTCCTCGGCGTGCTCGATCAGCGGCAGCCCGATCGGGGCCAGGTAGGCCAGCAGTCCCCGCGCCACTCGCGCCGAGGCGACGGCCGCTCCGTCGTCGCTGACACCCGCGATGCCGAGCTCCGCAAGCTCGCCGACGTCCACCATCTGTTCGCCGGAACGCCCGCGCGTGGCAGCCGCCACGACCCGCACCCGACAGGCGGCATCGGCCGCCCGGGCCTTCACGTACGCAACCCGAGCCGGCTCGTCCAGCGGCGGGTCGGTGTTCGGCATGGCGCAGATGGTCGTGTAGCCGCCGCGGGCCGCCGCCCGGGCGCCGCTCGCCACCGTTTCGGCGGCTTCTCCCCCGGGTTCGCGCAGGTGGGCGTGCAGGTCGCACAGGCCGGGGATGGCCAGCAGGCCCGATGCATCGATCTCCGCGGCATCGGCCGGCAGGCTCGATGCATCCGCGATCAGGCCGGCGTGAATCGCGACGTCGGCGACTCCATCGGTCCCGTTGGCCGGATCGATCACTCGGGCGCCACGCACCAACAGGGAGGCCGGTGCGTCGGCCAGTGAACCGAAGCGGCTCACGGCGCCAAGAGCGACAGGACCGCCATCCGCACGGCCACGCCGTTGCTGACCTGCGCCCCGATCAGGCTGCGACGGCCGGCGGCGAGGTTGGCGGTGAGCTCAACGCCCTCGTTAGTCGGGCCGGGGTGGAGCAGCGGGGCACCGCGCGACGCCAGCCGCATGCGCTCCTCGGTGAGGCCCCAGCGGCGGGTGTACTCGCGCAGGCTGGGCACGCCTCCGCCGCGGTTGCGCTCCAGCTGCACCCGCAGCGCCATGACGGCGTCCGCCCCTTCCAGCGCCTCCTGCAGCCGATCATGGACCGATACCGAGGGCCAGCCTCGGAAGCCGCCGACCCACGCCGGCGGCCCCGAGAGGCGCACCGTCACACCCAGCATCGGCAGGAGGTGCAGGTTCGAGCGCGCCACCCGTGAATGACCGATATCGCCGACGATGGCGACGGTCTTCCCGGCAAGCTCGCCCAGGGCGTCGCGCAGGGTCAGCGCGTCGAGTAGCGCCTGGGTCGGATGCGCGTGCGTTCCGTCGCCGGCATTCACGATCCGGGCACCGCAGGTGCGGGCGGCCAGGTACGGCGCGCCGCTGCTGGGGTGGCGAAGCACGATCGTCCCGATCGCGGTGTGCTCCAGCGTCCGTAGCGTGTCGGCCAGGGACTCGCCCTTCGAGACGCTGCTGGCATCAATTGGCAGGTCCACCACCTGCGCTCCGAGCGCTGCGGCCGCGACCTCGAAGCTGACGCGGGTGCGGGTCGAGGGCTCGGCGAAGGCGAGGCCGACCACCTGGCCGTCCAGCGTATCGACGGCGTCTCCGCGCGACCGGAGCCGTCGCATGTCGACGGCGAGGTCCAGGCAGAGGAGGGCGTCATCCGCGCTCAGCGCGTCGACGTCGAGGAGGTGGCGATGTGCCCAGTGCCGCGCGGCGAGGCGCTCGGCGGCTTGCGGGCGAAGGTCGGCTTGAACCACGGCGAGGCTCCTTGGCGGCCTCACGGGACCGCGTTAAAGGTGGCCGGAGTATACGTGGAGCCTAGGCGGGACTGTCCTCGCCGGCGGCCTTTAGCAGCACCTCGTCGCGTCCGTCCGTTTCCGAGAGGAGCACGTGCACGCGCTCCTCGACGGCGGTGGGCACGTTCTTGCCGACGTGGTCGGGGCGGATCGGCAGCTCGCGGTGGCCGCGGTCGACGACCACGGCCAGCCTGACGGCCGCCGGTCGCCCATGGTCGGTGAGCGCGTCGAGGGCTGCCCGCACCGTGCGGCCGGTGTAGAGCACGTCGTCCACCAGCACCACCGTCTGGCCGTCGATGGGCGGCATGGCATCGGTGCGCTTGACGATGGGGGCGTGGGCCACGCGCGTCAGGTCGTCGCGATAGAAGGTGATGTCCAACGAGCCCACCGGCGGCCTCGTACCCTCGTGCTGCGCGATGAGGTCGGCGACGCGCTCGGCCAGCGGCACGCCGCGGCTGCGTACGCCAACCAGGACCAGGTTCGCGGTCCCCGCGTTGCCCTCCACGATCTCGTGCGCGATCCGGGTCAGCGCCCGTCGCAGGTCGTCGGCGTCCATGATCCGGCGCTGGCCCATGCGCCGGAGTCTAGACCGATGGCTGCCGGCAGCCGTGGGTCAGCGCGTGTCGGCGACCGCTTCCAAACCGATTACCGCCGGGCCGGTCCACGACGCCGCCGTTCCCAGGATGGCAGGCTCGCCACCGGCCACGGGCACCCGGTACAGGGTCGAGGCAGGGACGGCCAGGTCTCCGGCGGACGGCTGGACCACGGTCACCAGCGCAGTCTCGCTCTCGCCGTCGAGCGCCACGTCTACCACGCGCTGCTGCTCCTGCAATTCGAGCGGCACGCGGCTTTGCGCGGAGAGCAGGTCCCCGGCGCGCCCGACGTAGACGTCTCTGGGCGAGGGGTAGGAGCCGTCGCCACTTTGCGGCGCACCGGTCCACTCTCCCAGCCAAAACCCGACCAGCATCCCATCCGGACTCCAGCCGAACTGGCCGGACTCGAACGCGGCCCCCCCGACGGGTTCGAGGTCCGCGAACAACGGCTCTCCCGACCACGACGGCTGACCGTCCACCGGCTCACCGGAGAGGTACGGCAGGCCCCCGTCGACGAAGTGCCAGCCACCGTCCGCGACCTGTTCCATCCGTCCGCGCCAGAAGAGGGCGCGCGTCCCGTCCGCGGACATGAGCGGCAGGAACACGCCCTCCACGCGCCGTGGCTGCGGTCGATCCGTGATGAAGCTGTACGCCTCGGTGTAGGGCTCTTCGCCCGCGTAGCTGATCAGCACTGGATACTCGCCGTCCTGCTGGTTGCTCGCGACGAAATCGGCCGCGAACGCGTTCCCGGCGCGCGTCAGGGCGATGGCCTCGCCGGTGGCCACCGCGTCGTAGACCCAGACGTCGCTGCGCGTGCCATCCCCGGTCACGCCGCCGCAGTCGACCGACCCGCCCAGGTCGATGGGGGTCAGCGTGTACGCCAGCCAACGGCCGTCGTCGGACCACGCCAGGCGATCGGCGAAGGCGCGCGGCACGGTGCAGCCGAGGACCGTGGTGGCGCCGTCGCTCAGCCGTGTCACCCGAACCTGCCGCGCACCGGAGAGCCCGAGGTCGACGGCATACGCGAGGAACTCGTTGGTCGGCGAGAGAGCCGCCACCACCGGCGGCCCTCCGGTGGGACCCAGCCGGGTGAGTGTCCCGGTCGCGTCGTTGACGAACGAAAGCCGAATTTCCCTCTGGGGTTGGCCGTCGACCTGCAGGTAGCCGACCTGCCCAGTTTCCAGCGCCGTGGTCGGTGCGCTCGGCTTCGGGGTTGGCGTGCCCTCAACCGACGGGTTCGTCGTCGGAGGTGGCGTCAGGCTCGCGGGTTGCGTGGCGGACGCGGATGCGGATACG
>DATADC010000103.1:0-5223 GCA_036258735.1 Candidatus Limnocylindria bacterium | reverse complement strand
CAGCTGCGAGACCACCACGCGCTCGGCGCCGTTGATGATGAAGGTGCCCTGCTCCGTCATCCATGGGAAGTCGCCCATGAAGACGGTCTGGTGCTTGACCTCATCGGTCTCCTTGATCACCAGGTCGACCTCGACCTTCAGCGGCTTGGAGAAGGTCAGGTCGCGGGTGCGGCACTCCTCCTCGCTGAACTTCGGCTCCTCGAAGTAGTAGTCGCGAAAGTGCAGCTCGAGGTTCTTGCCGGTGAAGTCGGTGATCGGGGTGATCTCGTCCAGCAGCTCGCGGAGGCCGGTCTGGACGAACCAATGGAAGGAATCGGTCTGGGTCTGGATCAGGTTCGGGAGGGGGAGGACCTCCGGAATGTGCGAAAAGTTCTCGCGGCTCGGGGCCAGCTCAAACCGGCTGGCTGACTCGGCCAAGGCCATTCAGGACTCCTTGAAGGGGCAGGGTGGAGGGCAGGCTGAAGCGCGGACACGCGAACGGGCAGTATATCACGCTGGGGCGCTTCGTCAACTGAAGCGCCTCCGAGGCCGCGGACCGGGTTAGTACTCTCGGCCATTGCCCCGCCTCACGCCACGTGTAGGATACTCGCCGAGCCACCGAGCGGGCGCCTCGCGCATGCCTCGTCGCGGCGACGGCCTGTGCGGGGACGGGAGGGGTTAGCGGTGACCGCCCAGGATTTCCTCAGCTACGTCAGCCAGGCCATCTACCTGGCCCTCTTCGTCGTGGCCACCGTCCGCTTCGTGCGCCGCCCGGGCTGGGTCTCGTTCGACACCTTCGCGTTCTTCGCCGTCATCGCCGTCCTGCTCCTGGCGGGCGACGCCGCGCGCATCTTCGGCTTCGTGAACCATCCGGCGCTCAACGTCCTCACCTGGGTCGGCGTCACCGCGCTTCCCTACATCCTGCTGCGGCTGGTCGATGACTTCCGCCCCCAGCCGAGAGCCGTCATGGTGGCCGCCGGGCTGGGCTTCGTGGTCGTGGCGGCCGTCGGCTTCGTGGCGCCGCAGCCGTTCGGCGTGACGGGCATGGTGCTGGTGGCCTACGCCGCGGCACTCGGCATCTACGCCTCGGTCGGCTTCCTGCGCGAGGCGCGGCGCTCGACCGGAGTGACTCGCCGCCGGATGCAGGCGGTGGCGCTGGGGTCGGTGCTGCTCGCCGTGGTCCTCCTCCTCGCCGGCGCGCGCGTGGTGCTGCCGGCCGCGTCTGAAGCGCTGGCGCTGGTCAGCCAGATCATCGGGCTCGCGCTGGTCACCTCCTACTACGTCGGCTTCGTCACGCCCCCATTCATGCGCCGCGCATGGCAGGAGCCAACCCTGCGTGCCATGCTCGCGGAGGCTGCCGAGCTCGTCCAGCTGCCCGACGCCCGAGGCCTGGCGGCTCGCATCGAGGAGCGGGCCAGGAGCGCCACAGGGGCCGACGGTGCCGCGGTCGGCCTGTGGGACGCCGAGGCACAGGAGCTCGTCTTCGATAGCCACCCCGTCGAGCGCCGCATCAAGCCCGGCGAGTTCATCGCGGGGCGCGCCTTCGAGCGCCAGCAACAGATCTTCTCCACCCGCGCCGAGCGGGATGCGCCCGAGCACGCCGACGAGTACCGGTCCAGCGGGATGCAGGCCATCGCGGCGGCGCCCATCACGACCGCCGGGCGCCGGTTCGGCGTGCTGGTGGTCTACGCTGCGCGGCCGCCGTTGTTCACCGACGACATCCTGGCGCTGATCGGCCTGATGTCCGAGCAGGCAGCCCTCGTCCTGCGCAGCCACGAGCTGTTGAGGGAGGCGGCTCACGTTCGGGCGCAGGCGGAGATGACTCGGCTGAAGGACGACTTCCTCTCGGTCGTGGCCCACGACGTCCGCACGCCGCTGACCACCATCCTGCTGAACGCCGAGCTCCTGGAGCGCGCCCTCGACGCCAACAGCTCGAACGGACGCCGCGCCGCGAGCGTGCGTACCCAGGCCGTGCGGCTGAAGCAGCTCGTCGAGGACTACCTCGACATCGTCCGCACCGAGGGCCGGCGCGCACTTCGGCGGGAGGAGCACGACCTCGTGGCCCTGGTCCAGGATGCCCTGACCGGGATGGGCACGTCCGCAGGGCGGGTCAAGCTGACCGGCGAGCCCGAGCTACGCGGCTACTTCGACGGCCCGCGCATCGAGCAGCTCGTCCAGAACCTGGTCAACAACGCCCTCAAGTACAGCAACCCGGGCACCCCCGTGGAGGTCGACGTGTCCGCCCAGGACGGCTACGCGGTGCTGTCCGTCAGGGACCGCGGCATCGGGATCGCCAAATCCGACCTCGGCCTCCTGTTCGAACGCTTCCACCGCGGCCAGAACACCAGCGACCGCACCCATCGCGGGCTTGGCCTTGGCCTGTACATCTGCCGCCAGGTCGCATCCGAGCACGGCGGCCGGATCGAGGTCACCAGCCGGGTGGGCGAGGGCAGTACGTTCACGGTGTACCTGGACCGATGGAGCCTGGAGAGCGAGGAGCCGGAGCTCGAGCCATCCGCCGAGGAGGCCGCCTCGTGACCGAGGGGGCCGGCCCGGTCCTGGTCGTCGACGACGATCCGGCCATTCGCGAGGCCGTGCGCGACGCCCTCGAGGCCATCGGCGTCCGCGTCGACACTGCCGAGGACGGAGCCGATGCGCTGGCCAAGGTCATCCAGGAAGAGCCCTGCATGGTCCTCCTGGACATGCGCATGCCGGTGATGGACGGCTGGGGGTTTGCGCACGCGGTCCAGGAGCGCGGCATGGAGCTGCGAGTGGTGGTCATGACGGCCGCCGCCGACGCGAGGCGCTGGGCGAGAGAGATCGGCGCCATCGGGGTCGTCCCCAAGCCATTCGCGCTCTCGGAGCTGGTCGCAGCGGTGGCGCCCTGCAACTGACGAAGGCCGGCGCCCACGTCGGGCAGCCGGCCTCGTCTGCGGCGGCAGACTAGCGAACTTCGACAGTCGCCCCCGCCTCGGCGAGCTTCTCCTTGACCTGCTCGGCCTCCTCCTTGGCAACGGCCTCCTTCACCGGCTTCGGGGCGGCGTCCACGAGATCCTTGGCCTCCTTGAGGCCCAGGCCGGTCAGCTCGCGAACGGCCTTGATGACAAGGATCTTGTTGGCGCCGACCTCGGTCAGCACCGCATCGAACTCGGTCTTCTCCTCGGTCGCCGCGGCGCCAGCCGCAGCTCCGTCGCCACCGCCCGCCGCCGGCGCGGCGGCTACGGCCACCGGTGCCGCGGCCGTGACGCCGAACTTCTCCTCCACTGCCTTCACCAGGTCGCTCAGCTCGAGGACGGTCATGTTCGAGATCGCCTCGAGGATCTCGTCCTTGCCCAGGGTCTTGGTAGCCATCGGTCTGTCCTTGCTCCTTCTCGCTCGACTTGCAGCGGCCGCTCAGGCGGCGCCCTCGCTCTCGCGCTTCTGATCGGCCAGTGCGTTGAGCACGTTGGCCACGTTGCGGATGTTGGCGGCCAGGACGCCGGCGAAACCGGTGAGCGGGCTGGCGATGCCCCCCGCCAACCGGCCCAGCAGGACCTCGCGCGCGGGCACGGCCGCCAGGCGGGTGAGGCCCTCGGCGTCGATCGGCCGATCGCCGAGCAGGCCACCGCGGATCGTGACCACCCGGCTGTAGGGTCGGAAGGCCTCCTGCAGCGCCTTGGCCAGTGCCACCTCGTCGCCCCGTACCGTCGCCAGCGCCGTTGGCCCGTTGAGCAGCTCCTTGAGCTCGGCCCGCTGGGCGTCGTCGGCGGCAATCTTCAGGAGGCGGTTCTTGGCCACGTGCAGCTCCACCCCGCTGGCGCGCAGCGCGCGCCGAACGGCCTGCATGTCGGACACCTTGAGGCCCCGGTAGTCCGCCACCGCGACCGCCGAGCTCTCACGCAGCAGCGTCGCCAGCTCCTGCACGGCGTTGCGCTTCATATCGGTCGGCATCGGCTCGTCATCCACCTCCACGTACGAAAAGAGTCCTCGCGCGCGTCAGCACGGAGGACCCGGGTGGATCGTCTCAATCGTGCCTCGGCGTGCCGCCGGCCTGGCGCTATCGCTGGCTGGCAATTGGCCCGGGCCTATCACCCGGAGCGCATCGCTGTCTTGGGCTGTTCGGTTCGGCGCCCGATCCTACCCGGTTGGGCATGTTTCGGCAAACCGCGCGGCGCGCCCATCCAGGACTGGCGCCTTCAACTGGACGGTTCAGATCGCACGGATTCCGCGCGTCCCGTGTCCGTTGATGCACCCAGTCGAATCAAATCGCACCCCGCGCCGCCTAAATGCGTGATCTGAGTACCTCAGTCGAATCAGAGTGGCCGCCTCGGGCCGCGCGGGCTCGTTCCTAAGCGCTGGCAGCAGCCAGGGCCGACGGAATGTCCACACGCACGCCGGGTCCCATGGTGGGAGCCAGGGTTAGGGTGCGCATGAAGGTGCCCTTGGCCCCGGTCGGCTTCGAGCGATTGATGGCGTCGACCAGCGCCGCCACGTTGGCCTGCAGCTGGTCGGGCGAGAAGCTGGCGCGCCCCACCGGCACGTGCACGATGCCTGCCCGATCCACCTTGAACTCGATGCGACCGGACTTGATCTCGCCCACCGCTCGCTCGATGTCGAACGTCACCGTGCCGGACTTGGGGTTGGGCATCAGGCCGCGCGGACCGAGCTTCTTCCCGAGCCGACCCACCATGCCCATCACGTCGGGCGTGGCGATGGCCACGTCGAACTCGAACCAGCCGGCGTCGATCCTCTTGACCAGGTCCTCCCCGCCGACCTCGTCCGCGCCCGCGCGCAGCGCCTCCTGCGCCTTCTCCCCCTGGGCAAAGACGATGACGCGCGAGGTGCGTCCCGTCCCGTGCGGCAGCACCACCGTGCCGCGCACCAGCTGGTCGGCATGGCGCGGGTCGACGCCCAGGCGCAGGTGCGCCTCCACGGTGGCGTCGAACTTGGTCGTCGAGAGGCGCGGCAGCAGCTCCGCCGCCTCGGTCAGCGGGTAGCGTCGCTGCTTCTCGACCAGCGCGGCGACTTCCCGATACCGGCGTCCGTGCTTGGCCATCAGTCGCGCACCTCGATCCCCATGCTGCGAGCCGTCCCCGCCACGATGCGCATGGCCTGCTCCACGCTGTTGGCGTTGAGGTCGGCCATCTTCGTCTCCGCGATCTCGCGCAGCTGCGCCTGGGAGACGCTTCCGACCTTGTCGCGGTTGGGCTGTGCCGAGCCGGATTCCACGCCCGCGGCGCGCTTCAGCAGGGCGGCGGCCAGTGG
>DATADC010000102.1:0-1703 GCA_036258735.1 Candidatus Limnocylindria bacterium | reverse complement strand
GTCCACGACCAGGATGCGCGCCATGGCGCGGATGGTACGCGCCGGTCAGGCGCCCGCCGGGCGCTGGCCTTCGGCCCCGTCGGCTCGGTGCAGCTCGCGGTGGATCGCCTCGATCCGCTCGCGTCCGCGCCATCCGCCCGGGCCTTCCGGGGGCCCACCCCATCGGCCCCAGCCGAAGGCGGCCCGGACCAGGCCGATGATCAGGAGGATGGCCAGGATCCAGAAGATGATCCCGAAGAACCCGAATCCGCCGAAGCCATGCCAATACGGCCCGGAGCCGTAGTGATAGCCGACCGGTGCCGGCTCACCGGATGCGGTCGCCTGGGCGGCCTCGGCCAGCCCCGCCGATACGCCCGCGTTGTACACGCCCGCGCCGATGCCAACCACGACACCGACCACCAGGAGAACGACCACCACTCTGAAGAACGTGCTCATTGCCTTCGTACCTCTCCGATAGGGCGATCCCACCGCGGGATCGCGTCATGGGAGAGGTTGGCCGGCGATTGCGCTCAGACTGTGAACGCGGCGTGGAGGGACGTGGCAACGTCGGCCGGACCTAGAGCAGCAGGCTCCAGTAGCGGGCCGTGGACATTGCGGCCGCCGCAATCGTGAGCAAGACCAGCACCACGACGCCAACGCTCCGCAGCGTCGCCTGCGACCGCGCCACTTCGCGGCGCTCTTCATCCGTGGGCGCTCGCCGCTCGTCGGCCAGCCGGCCTCCGATCGCGACCATCCGATGGCTGGCTGGGAAACCGACGAAGACGAACAGGAGGAGGGCCAGCAGCGCTGCCACGGCGCCGACGGTGAAGCCGAGCCCCGGCGGCTCGCTCATCCATTCCACGCGGAGGCCGTTCGAGTCGCGCCAGAACAGGATGCCGCCGGCCAGAACCGTCAGCAGCGCGGCGCCGAGCACCACGTGGCTGAACCGGCGGTCGCGTAGCAGGTGGAGCATGAAGCGCTGGCTCTCGGGCGCGGTCGCCTGCGCGGTCGGCTGCAGGAACAGGAACATCGTGATGACCGAGCCGAACCAAAAGGCTCCACTCAGGATGTGAACCAGCCGCAGCAGCACGATGTCCATCGGCCCATCCGTCTTAGCACAGGCGTCAAGCCGGCCCGGTGGGGAGACACGGAAACGGAGCGCCCTGGCGGGCGCTCCGTCTTGCCGGGCACTCCATGCTGAATGGGTCGGGTTGGCGGGCGGCGATTACGCGCGCCGGTGTCGCCGGGTGCGGGCTCCCCGCTTAAGGCGTTACGACGCAGCCGGCGGGTGCCGGGACGGGGGTGGACAGCGCACCAGTGGCCGAGAGGCCGTAGAACGTTGCAATCAGCACGGTCGGCACAGTTCCAGGGTTGTAGGCGGTATGGACATGCCCGTGGCCGGGATCGAAGAAGGCCTCGCCCGGGCCGTAGGGGCGCTCGACGCAGTCGCTGGCGGCGACGTACACCAGCTCACCGCTGGTGACGTTGACGACGACCGAGCCCTCATGCGAATGCCACGGGAACATCGCGCCTGGCTGCACGGTGAACTTGACAACCTGGGTAAGTGAGGGGTCGTCGAAGTTGATGACGTCTGTTGGGTGGGCGGCACATGGAGGAACGCCCCGCCTCTTCGTGGTACGGGTGCCGCCAGCCGCCAAGTGTTCAATCACGCCCGATGGAAGAGCCGCTAGCCGCTGACTCGGGGTTCAACCTCGGACGGCGCT
>DATADC010000101.1:0-1542 GCA_036258735.1 Candidatus Limnocylindria bacterium | reverse complement strand
AGTAAGGTGCCCGCGCTCCCTGGCCCGGATCGCGTCCTGGCGCGCCCCAGTTGGCGGGCACGTTGGAGGCCCAATGCAGACGCTCGCGTCGTTCCGTTCGTTCGATCGGCCGGTCCAGGTCGCGATCTTCAACATGCTGGTCCCGTTCCTGGCCGGCTACATGGCGAACGGGCTCGGCCTGGCCCTCTGGGTCGTCGGCCTGGTGCTGGGCATCCGCGTGCTGAGCCATCAGGGCATGTCCCTGATCGGCGGATCGATCGGGGACTGGCTGGGCCACAAGCAGGCGATCGTCGCAGGCTGCATCGTCAGAATCGTGGCGTTCACAATATTCGGATTCGCGGACGGGCCGGTCGGGATGGCGGTCGGTGCAATCCTGACCGGGCTCGGTGGGGCCTTGTTGAGTCCGGCTGTCAAGGCGTACCCCGCGCACGCCGCCGGTCCGCGACGCATCGAGGCGTTCGCCCTGCTGGACGTCACGCTCCACGGCGGGTCACTGCTCGGCCCGCTGATTGGAGCGCTGCTCCTCGGGGTGGAGTTCCGGCTGGTCTGCTTCGGAGCCGCCGCCATGTTCGCGCTGGTGGCGCTGCTCCAGTGGCGGTTCCTCCCGGCCTCCGACATCCCGGCGGCGCCCACCGAGCAGTCGATCGTCCGGTCCTGGGGAGCTCCGCTGGCGAACCGGCCATTCGTGCTGTTCTGCGCCAGCATCCTCGGCTACTTCTTCCTCTACAACCAGGTCTATCTTGGTCTGCCGCTCGAGATCCAGCGGCTGACCGGCTCGGAGGCCAGCGTCGGCCCACTCTTCGCCATGCTGGCGATCGTGGGGGTCCTCGGGCAGCTCCCCACCACCGTTTGGGCCGAGCGGCGGCTGCATCCATCGAACGCCATCGTCATCGGCCTCGTGCTGATGGGCCTGGCGTTCGTCCCGCTCCTGCTGACGGCGGCGGTGCTGCCGATTGATTCGACGGCCACGGTCGGGGTGCTCATCTCGGCGGGGCTCGCACCGGACGGGGCGCTCGCGGAGCTCCTGCGCGTGACGGTGAACGTCGCGCCGCTCGCGCTCTGCTGCATCCTGTTGATCGGTGGCCAGATGTTGGCTGCACCATTCATCTCCAGCACGATCGTGTCGCTGAGCGGCGGCCGCCTTGTCGGCACGTACTTCGGCGTCTACGCGGTCGTCCAGGGAGTTGGGGCGGCGCTCGGCAACTTCGCCGGCGGCGCCGCGTTCGACCTGGCGCGCGTGGCCGGCAGCCCGGGCCTGCCGTGGGCGCTGATGGCGGCCGTCGGGCTCGCCTGTGCCGCGGGCCTCCTCGGCCTCGATCGCTCCGTGCTGCGCACGACCCAGGCGCCGGCGGCGCGGTCGGTACACCAGACTCGGACGGCACCGGTCGGTGCACGATAACGGGAGGAGGCGCGGGGATGGTCAGCAAAGATCCAACGACACGGTTCCGCCGGTTCGAGGTCCTGAGTTTCGACTGCTTCGGGACGCTGATCGACTTCGAGCGGGGCGTGCTCACGGCGCTGCGCCCGATCCTCGAGCGGCGC
>DATADC010000100.1:0-20138 GCA_036258735.1 Candidatus Limnocylindria bacterium | reverse complement strand
GCGCGGCGTGGGATCGGCTCGATCCCAGGACGTCGCCGACGCGCTGAGCGCGGGCAACCAGCTGGTCACGGCGCGGGAGCTGCGCGACCGTGGCGTCGCGTCGGCGGTCGATCGGCCGCCGTCCGGCGCATCGGTCTTCATCGCGTTCGACTGCGACGCGCTGGACCCCGCCGTCATGCCGGCCGTATCGGCCCAGTCGCCGGGCGGACTGAGCTACGAGGAGGCGGCCGACCTGCTTAGAGGCGTGGCCCAGCAGTGCCGGATCGCCGGCGCCGCCTTCACCGAGCTGGTGCCGGCACGCGATTCCGACGAGCGCTCGGCGCTGGTGGTCGTGCGGCTGGTGATGCGCCTCATCGCCGCCATGGCGCGCGCGAGACGCTGAGCACGATAGGGAGCCCTAGCGCCGCATCACGCCGGTTCGTGGGCCTGAACCGTGGTCCACGAACGACGGTGACAGCAGCGACGGTGCCTGCAACCCCGCTGGACGGGACTTAGACCTCAGCGTCAGTCGCAGGCGGACTACTTAGAGCTTGAGCGGGCGCCCGGCTAGACTCCGGCCGTGGAGCCCCCGGACAACTCGCCGTACCAGCCGAGCTACCCACCCGGCTACGTACCGCCCGCCGCGCCGGCGCCGCTGCCCGCACGGCCGGGCGTGGTGACCGTGGCCGGAGTCGTGCTCATCGTGCTTGGCGTCCTGACCACGATCATCGGGCTCGTCGTGACCCTGGCCGGCGCGCTGTTCGGCGATATTGTCGGGATGCCGGAGTTTCGCAGCCAGCTGCCGAACGTGCCGGAGGCGATGGGCGGCGTGCTGCTGGTCGTGGGCCTCGTGTTCGTGGCGTTCGCCGCGCTCCAGGTGCTGGGCGGCATCTTCGTGCTGACCGGACGGACCTGGGCGCGCATCGCTGCCCTGGTCGCCGCCAGCCTGGGTGCGCTGATGAGCCTCGCGTTCGTCATCCCGACCGGAGACTTCGGGCTCGGCAACGCCATCGGGCTCGCCGTCCTGGCGGCGTATGCCTACGTCGCCTGGGTGATGGCCAGCGGCGGTTCGTGGTTCAGGCGGTAGAGCCGCTACCGGACGTCCAGGGTCGCGTTCTGGCGGGCGCTTCGTTCCAGGAAGCTGAACAGCCCGAAGGCCAGCACGGCGTAGAAGGCCCCGATCCCGAACTCGATGGCGATCAAGCCGCCGACCTGGTCCAGCCCGGCGCCGTCGACCGCGGCCCGCACGGCCTGCAGCCCATGGGTGAACGGCAGCACCTGGCTGACCGCCTGCATCCATCCCGGCAGCACCTCCAGCGGGATGTTCACGCCGCAGAACAGCAGGAACAGGAAGACCAGCAGGTTCGCGCCGAAGAGGCCGTCGCGCAGGCGCATGGACAGGCCCCCTTGCACCGCACCGATGGCGCTGCAGCTGAACACCGTGGCCAGCAATCCCAGCGCCACGACGCCCAGCGCCTCGGCGCGCAGTTCGACTCCCAGGAAGATCCACGAGATGGCGAAGCCGTAGACGGATACCAACAGCCCGTTGGCGATGAACGGGATGAAGCGCCCGCCGAAGATGGCCCAGCGGCTGGCGGGCGTGGCCAGCAGCGCGTGCAGCGTGCCGAACCAGCGCTCGTTGGCGATGGCCATGGTCATGCCGTAGATGCCGCTCATGGCGCTGACCTGCACCGCGTTCCCGATCGCGAAGAACTCGGCATCGATGCCGGTGGCGTACGAGCCCAGCGCGGCGAAGAACAGGATCTGGAACGTCGGCGCGCCGATCAGCGTGGGGATGTAGATCGACGGGCGTGCCCAGTTGAACAGGGCGCGGTAGCTGATGAGGCCACCCAGCCAGAAGAGTCGCAGGTTCGCCCGGAGGCTCCCCGGCTGGGCGCTCGTGGGCTGGCGCAGCGCCTCTGCCGCCGCGGTCATGCCAGCGCCAGCGTCGCGTCGCGGCGGGCCTTGTCCAGCACGAACCGAAGGACGCGCCGCGCGATCAGGTAGTACACGACGGCGAGCGCCACGCACAGGACCATGGCCAGCCACGGCGGCTCGCTCCCGATCGCCGAACCGCGGATGGCCTCCATGGCCCAGGTGGGGGAGAGGACCCACGAGATCGGCCCCAGCCAGCCGGGCAGGACCGCCAGCGGCACGATCATGCCGGTCACGATCCAGATCGGGTACTCGAGCAGGTTCGACAGCGCATTGGCGTGGCGGTACAGGACGAACGAGGTGGCCAGCAGCATCCCCAGGCAGCCGAGCGACAGGATGGCCACGGCCAGGGCCACCGGCAGCAGCAGCGGGAAATCGGCGTTCAGCGGCATCCCGAACAGGACCATGCCCCACGCGATGGTGGCCACGATCGAGTAGAAGCCGAAGGTCGAGGCGCCCAGCGTCTGGCCCAGCAGCACCATGTCATAGCGGCTCGGCGCCGCCACCAGCAGCTCCAGCGTGCCCTCCCAGCGGTGCCACTGGATGGCGCCGCCGCAACCGAACAGGGTGGTGCTCCACACGCCCATCATCCCGGTGCCCAGCGCGGCCCACAGCAGGGTGTGCTCGCCGGCCGCGTCTCCCCCGGCCTGGAACAGGAAGAAGGCGATGCTGGCGAAGATCACCGGCTGCAGGATGGCGGTCAGGATGAAGAACTCGCTGGCCAGGAACGAGCGCATGGTGAAGACCCATACCCGCCACACCAGCCGCGCGTTGCGCCTCAGCCCGTCCATCCGGCTAGACCGATACGGCCGCCGCGCGGGCGGCCGTCCCATCAGTTTCGGAGGTGGTGGCAATCAAGTGGACGTAGGCGTCCTCCAGGGTCGGCTCGCGGCCGACCACCTTGCCGACCCGCGTCTCGCCCAGGCGGCTCAGCAGCCGCGGCGTGATGTGCGTGCCGCGCTCGGACTGTACCAGCAGGATCTGGCTCTGGTCGCGCTCCTCCATGTTGACCGCGATCACCTCGGGGTCGGCGCGCAGCGCGTCCACCGCCTCGGGCGCCACCCCGAAGGTCTCGATCTCGACGATGGTCCGGTTGGCCACGGCGCCCTTCAGGTCCGCCCCGGTGCCCAGCGCGACGATGCGGCCGTCGTTGATGACCGCGATGCGGTCGCACAGCGCATCGGCCTCGAACATGTAGTGCGTCGTGAGCAGGACCGTCTTGCCGGCGTCCACCATGTCCCTGATGGTGCCGCGCAGCTCGCGCGCGCCAACCGGGTCCAGCCCGATGGATGGCTCGTCCAGGAAGACGACCTCGGGGTCGTGGAGCAGCCCGCGCGCCACATGCAGCCGCTGGCGCATGCCGCGCGAGTAGCCCTCCACCTTCTCGTTCTCGCGACCGGTCAGCCCGACCAGGTCCAAGAGCGCCGCGATGCGCTGCTTCTGCTCGCCCGGATCGACGCCGTACAGCTCGGCGAAGTAGCGCAGGTTGTCCAGGGCGCTGACCCGGTCGTAGAGGCCGCGGTCGCCGCCGAAGACGTAGCCGATGCGCTTGCGGACCTCGGTCGTCTCGTTGACCACGTCGTGCCCCATGACGCGGGCGGTGCCGGACGTCGGCAGCAGCAGCGTGATGAGCATCTTGATGGTGGTGGTCTTGCCGGCACCGTTCGGTCCGAGCAGCCCGAACAGCTCCCCGGGGCGCACCTGGAAGCTGACGCCCTTGACCGCCTCGACGTTCAGCGGGCGCCGGCGGATGACCCCGGTGTGCGTGCGGTAGGTGCGCACCAGATCGAGCGCTTCGATGGCAGGTGTGGGCTCGGGCGAGATCGTCATGTGGGTCTCGCCATGGTACCCGAGCAAAATGTGCTACCCTGATGTAGCGAATTGCATTCGGAGGCTAATCCCACATGGGATGGTTGCCCGCGCCGGTGGAGCGCATGCTCGAGGTCGCGCTCGTGGGCGAGCTGACGGTGGTCGGGCGTGACGGCCGGCCGATCACGCACCCGCTGATCCCGCTGTACGACGGCGAGCGGATCTACATGCATTCCAGCACGCTGTTCAGCAAGAAGCTCGAGCACATCAAGCGCGACCCGCACGTGGCGGTGTCGCTCAGCGACCCGGTGGCGCTCAAGGGGGTCCCGGGCCGCGCCACCATCCAGGGCACGGCGCGCGTCATGGAGGACGACCCGCATTCGCAGTGGGAGCGGCTCATCCTGGATTTGTGGCGCCGCAAGGAGCCGGTGATCGACGCGTTCCTCAAGCAGCGGATCGCCCTGCCGCTCTTCTTCGAGCGCGCCGTCATCGAGATCACACCGGATCGCTGCCTGCTCTGGGAGGACGGCGATACCAATCGTCAACCACAGCGTTTCGACGCGCCGCGAGAGGAGGCAGCCTGATGCCCCGCGGCGGCAGCGTCCCGGCGCACGCGCCCGGGCCAGATGACTTCTCCCGCCTGGCCCGATACCCCTTCGTCGTCGTTTCCTGGGTGGCCGACGACCGGTATCCCACCAGCGTGGCGACAGACTTCAGGGCCGATGCCGAGGCGGGAGTGGTGCGGCTCCGCCAGCCCACCGGCGACGCGGTGCGCATCCCCGACGATCGGACCATCAACGTGGTCGGCAGCCACATCCGGCCGCAGCCAGGCCAGGGCTACGACGAGCGTCGATACCTCCAGATGTGGGGCACGGCGCTCGCCGCCGACGGCGAGATCGCCTTCCGCCCGACGCGCGTCTGGGGCTGGGACGAGCAGGAGGTCCCCTTCTTCGAGTACTCGGAGCGCTCCGTCCCGCAGTCGCGCCACTACCTGGCCCGTCTTTCGGCCGAGAAGGGCCGCCTCATCCGGCCGCGGCTCGACCTCGGCGCGCTCTTCTTCCGCACCACGCGGCTGCCGTTCCTGTCCGCCACGTTCGTGCCCGTCCTGCTGGGCATGGCCATCGCGGCCCTGGATGGTGCCTTCAACCCGTGGCTGGCGCTGCTGACCGTGATCGGCGCGGCGTTCGCACACCTTGGGATCAACGTCGCCAACGACATCTTCGACACGCTTTCCGGTGCCGACCAGGCGAACGTGAACCCGACCAAGTTCAGCGGCGGCTCACGCGTGCTCCTGTACGACCTGGTCACACTGCGAGAGCTGATCGCCCTCGACGCCTTGCTGTTCGGCGCGGCGGCCGCCATCGGCCTGGCGCTGGTTTGGGCGACCGGATCGGCGACGCTGCTCGCGATCGGGATCGCCGGCATCGCCGTTGGAGTCTTCTACACCGCGCCGCCGCTGAAGCTGGTCTATCGCGGGCTCGGGGAGTTCGCCGTGGCGCTCGGCTTCGGCCCCATCATGCTGCTGGGCGCGTACGTGGTGCAGACCGGCACGCTCAGCTGGGAGGCGGCGGTGGCGTCGGTCCCGGTGGCGATCCTGATCGCCCTCGTGCTGTACGTGAACGAGATCCCGGACCGGGTGGGCGACGCGGCCGCCGGCAAGCGGACGCTGCCCGTTCGACTCCCGCCGGCACTGGTCACCAACGCGTACCTGGGCGCCGCGCTCGCCGCGTTCGGCGTGATCGTGGCCGGCGTGGCGGTGGGGCTGTTGCCCCCGTTCACGCTCCTGGCCCTGCTGGCGCTTCCTCTCGCGATACGCGTCTACCGCGGGATCGGGGCCAACTACTCGAGCCCGTACGGCCTGATGGCCTACATGGGCGTCAACGTCAACCTGCACCTGCTCGCCGGCCTCGGGCTGCTGACCGGCTACGCGATCGCGATCGTGGTGGCGCAGCTCACCTAGCCGATGGACCACGCCTGGCCGTCCCACCAGGCGTGGACCAGCTGACCGTCGCTTCCGCGACCGAAGACGTCCAGGCGGCCGGGCCCCCACGACACCGCGGCGGGGTCCGACGCGAGCCTGATCGGCAGCTGCTCCCACGGCTGCCAGCCGGCCGGCTCGTACCAGCGGTGCCACAGCCGGCCGTCACGCCCATTGGCGAAGACGTCGATCCTGTCGGCGCCCCACGAGCAGGCAGCCGGGTTGTCCACCAGCTCGCCGCCGTGCGCGTGCCACTCGTGCCAGGCCGCGCCGTCCCAGTAGGTGTCCCACAGCTGACCGTCGTCCCAGATGGCGAAGACCTGCATCTCGTTCTCCGCCCAGCTGGTCACCGCAGGCGCCGATGCCAGCCTGCCGCCGAGGGTCTCAAGCGCATCCACGGAGCCAATGATGGTAGTCCAGGCCGCTAGATCGGGCACCCATCCACCCATGGCGCTCTTGGCGCGATGTTTCGCCGATACTTCCGTCGGCATGGAGCGCTGGAAGACGATCATCGAGCCGCACCGGATCAAGAGCGTGGAGCCGATCCGGATGACGACCGTCGAGCAGCGCGACGGATTTCTGCGCGAGGCGGGCTACAACCTCTTCAACCTGCATGCCGACGACGTCATCGTCGACCTGCTGACCGACTCGGGGACCGGCGCCATGTCGGCCGAGCAGTGGGCCGGCGTGCAGCGCGGGGACGAGAGCTACGCCGGGTCGCCCAGCTGGTATCGCTTCCTCGAAAGCGTTCAGGAGCTCTTTCCGTTCAAGCACGTGATCCCCACGCACCAGGGACGTGCCGCCGAGCGGATCCTGTTCAGCGTGGTCGGCGGACCGGGCAAGGCCATCCCATCCAACACCCACTTCGACACGACGCGCGCCAACGTGGAGTTCACCGGCGCCGAGGCGGCAGACCTGGTCATCGAGGCGGGCAGGCACCCGGCCGAGCTGCATCCGTTCAAGGGCAACATGGACGTCGACGTGCTGGACGCGTTCATCGGTGACCGGGGCCGCGAGAACGTGCCCCTGGTGGTCATGACCGTCACCAACAACTCCGGCGGTGGACAGCCCGTCAGCCTCGCCAACCTGCGCGATGTGCGCGCCGTGTGCGACCGATACGGCGTCCCGCTCTTCCTCGACGCCTGCCGGTTCGCGGAGAACGCCTGGTTCATCAAGCAGCGCGAGGATGGCTACGCCGATGCGGCCATCCCGGACATCGTGCGCGAGATGGCCTCCCTGGCCGATGGGATGACGATGAGCGCCAAGAAGGATGGCATCGCCAACATCGGCGGCTGGCTGGCCATGAACGACGACGCCTGGGCCGAGCAGGCCCGCAACATCGAGATCCTGACCGAGGGCTTCCCCACGTACGGCGGCCTGGCCGGCCGCGACCTGGAGGCCATCGCGCAGGGTTTGCGCGAGGTCGTGGACGACGACTACCTGCGCTACCGCATCCGCTCCACCGCGTACCTGGGCGAGGCGCTGGTGGGTGCCGGTATCCCGTGCGTCGAGCCCATCGGCGGGCATGCGGTGTACATCGATGCCGGAGCGCTGCTTTCCCATATCCCGCCGCTGGAGTACCCCGGCCAGTCGCTGGCGGTGGCGCTCTACCGGGAGGGCGGAATCCGCGGCTGCGAGATCGGGTCGGTCATGTTCGGGCTGCACCCCGACGGCTCGGAGACGCCCGCCGCCATGGAGCTGGTGCGCCTGGCAATCCCGCGGCGGGTGTACACCCAGTCGCACGTGGACTACGTCATCGAGGTCACGTGCTGGGTCGCTGCGCGCGCGGACCAGCTGCGCGGGTATCGAATCACCGAGCAGCCGCCACAGCTGCGCCACTTCACGGCTCGCTTCGAGCCGCTGGCGTGAGGAGGCCGCCGATGGAGGAACGGTGTGAGCGCTGCAACCGGGACGTCGCCCTCGGCACCCCGCTCTACGCGCGCCGCGTCACTTTGCTCACCGAGGATGACCCGGGGGTAGCATTCGTGTGCCTGGATTGCCGCATCGGCCGGCCGCTCCTCGACGCGGAGGGCAACGCGGTGAGCGAGGACCAGCTGGCCGGGATGAAGTACGTCATCGGCCGGGGCGGGCGAGCCTAGTAGTCTCGAGCGGCGTTCAGCCCACCTCGACTTCGGTCACCCACTTGACCCACTCCAGGCCACGGCGGTTCGGCGCGACCAGGCGGCACGGCGCGCCGTTGCCGTGCGGCAACGGCCGGCCGGCGACCGACGTCGCGAGCAGTGCGTCGCGTGCCTCGGCCAGTGGCATGCGCGCGTACCAGCCGGTGACCGAGCGGACGGTGACCTGTGGCGCCCGGCCGGTCACGCCCGCGGCGTCGAGCACGGCGCCCAGCCGCACGCCGCGCCAGTCCGTGCGCAGCGCCCAGCCCGACGTGCAGTCCAGCACGGCGTCACGCTCGTCCGCGGCGCCGAGCGCAGCCAGGTTGTCCAGGGTCAGTGACAGTGGATTGTGCACCGCGCCTCGAACTTCGAGCCGCCAGCCGGCCTGGTCGATCGGGTCCGTGGCCTCGCCGAAGAAGGTGGTTGGCGGCGGGATGCCGCCGTCGGGCAGCCACCGCGAACCGGTGAAGCGGCGCATGCCGCCGGCGAGGGTCTCCAGCGCGTTGGCCGCGGCCCATGTGACCACGCCGATGCCGGCAAGCGTCAGGGTGCCGAGGGCGGTTCGGCGGGAGACGAGCGGGGCACCCGGCCGCCGGCGGGGGAGCGGTATGACCCTCCAGCGGCGCGGCGCCAGGTGGATGACGGCGATCGGGGCCAGCGCCAGGGCGGCGATGACATGCAGCGTCAGCAGCGTCCAGGGGCCGACCTGGAGGATGCGGCCGGACGCCACCCACACGAAGCCGCCTGCCAGCGCGACGGCAGCGGCAAGGCCCAGCAGCAGGGCGACCGCCAGTGCGCCCCAGCGTCGCGCGGCGAGGGCCTTCGGCACCGAGCGGTAGAGCTTGACGCCGATGGCGGCGAGCAGCGCGCCGCCCAGCACGCCGTGCGCCACGAACAGCGGCGCGGTGGGTGGCGAGCCGGCGCGCAGGGAGAGGAGGCCAGTGGCGAGCTGGGCGGCCACCAGCAGCGCGAGCAGGCGGTCGAGCGCGGCGGCGCTCATCGGTCCATCCTAAAGCTTGGCTGCTAGGCTGCCGGCGTGGACCGCCGGACCTGGACCCTCGTCGTGGTGGTGCTCGGGTCCGGCATCGTGTTCCTGGACTCGACCGTGGTCAATGTCGCGCTGCGCGCCATCGGCGACCAGCTGCCCTCGACGCTCGTGGGGGTGCTGGAAGGCCAGTCCTACGTCGTCAACGGCTACCTGCTGACCCTGTCCGCCTTCTTGATCCTGGCCGGAGCCCTGGCCGATCGCTACGGGCGGCGGCTCATGTTCCTGATCGGCCTGGTTGGCTTTGGCGCCACGTCGCTCGCCTGCGGGCTGGCCCCCACGCTCGAGCTGCTCATCCTGGCGCGGCTGCTGCAGGGCCTCTTCGGCGCCGTGCTGGTGCCCACCTCGCTGGCGCTTATCAACGCCGGGTTCGACGGCCCGGATCGCGGGCGGGCGTTCGGCATCTGGGCCGCTTCCACCAGCGCGCTGACGCTGCTCGGACCCCCGCTGGGCGGCTTCATGGTCGACACGGTGGGCTGGCAGGTGGCCTTTTTGATCAACGTCCCGCTGTGCGCGTTCGGCGTGGTGGTCGGCGTGGCGCGCCTGCAGGAAAGCCGCAACCCCGACGCCACCGGCCGGTTCGACTGGCTCGGGGCCGCGGCCGTGGCGCTGGCGGTCGGTGGCCTGGCCTACGGGGCCATCCGCGGCCAGGAGCAGCAGTGGGCCGATCCCACCGCGTGGGTGGCCCTGGGGGTGGGCGCGGTGGCCACCATCGCGCTGCTGCCACTGATGACCGGGCGGCGCAACGTGCTGCTGCCGCCGTCGCTCTTCCGCTCGCGCAACTTCACGGTGACCAACGTCTCGACGCTGCTCATCTACGGCGCGATCTACATGTTCAGCTACTTCACGGCCATCTTCCTGCAGCAGGCGCTGGGCTACACGGCGCTGGCGTCGGGCCTGGCCCTGATCCCCATCGACATCGCGCTGGTACTGCTATCCACCCGGGCCGGGCAGCTGGCCGGTCGCTACGGTCCGCGTCGCTTCATGGCCGTGGGGCCGGCGCTCATGGCGCTGGGGCTGCTGTGGCTGGTGCGCGTGCCACCCGACAGCCAGGCATGGTCGGCAACGCTGGCCGATCCGGCGACGCTCGTCCCGCCGGCCTCGTACCTGGTCGACGTGCTGCCCATGGCCATCCCGTTCGGCGTGGGCCTGGGCATCATGGTCGCGCCGCTCACGACCGCGCTGATGACGTCGGTGCCGGTCGGCAACTCGGGCCTGGCCTCGGCCATCAACAACGCCATCAGCCGCATCGGTCCCGTCCTGGCCAGCGCCATCGTCTTCATCGCGGTATCGGCCGCGTACTACACCGGGCTACAGGCGCGTGCGCCGGCGCTGGACACGGCCGATCCGGCGGTTCGCGCGCAGTTCAGCCCGCTGAGGATCCCGGCCGGCGCGCCGGCTGCCGAGGAGCGCGCTGCACTCGAATCATCGGCCGATGGCTTCCACGTCGCCATGGCCATCGGCGCACTGCTGTGCGCGGCCGGCGCGGCGGTGAACTGGTTCGGGATTCGGGACGAGGACGCCGCCTGACCTGACCGCCACGGGCTGGCGGACCGCTCTGGCAGCCAACCTCTAGTCGGTGGAGGACGCCAGCGCTGGCGGTCTGGGGAGCGTCGGCCCTGCGTTACCATCCGGCCGATGTTCCCGATCGGTGACCAGAACGAGCCCGGTCACGGGCCGGCCATCGTCACGCTGGCACTGCTCGCCATCAATATCGGCGTCTTCCTCTTCCTCCAGGAGCTGGGCAGCAACCAGGCGTTCACCGCAGCCTGGAGCGCCATCCCGCACGAGATCCTCACCGGCGACGACCTGGTCCGCGCCCAGGTCATCACTGCCAACGGGCAACAGTTCCGCATCCCGCAGGCGCCCGGGCCCGACCCCATCCAGCTCACGCTGCTGTCGAGCATGTTCATGCACGCCGACCTGCTGCACCTGGGCGGCAACATGCTCTTCCTGTGGGTCTTCGGGGACAACGTGGAGCACCGCGCCGGTCGCCTCCCGTTCCTGGTGGCCTACCTGGCCGCCGGCGCGGTCGGCAGCCTGATCCAGATCTGGAGCATGGGCGTCGAGTCGCCGATCCCGCTGCTCGGCGCTTCCGGCGCCATCTCCGGCGTGCTGGGCGCGTACATCGTCCTGTTCCCCGGCAACCGGGTCACGGTGTTCCTGTTTCGGTTCCTGACCCAGGTGCCCGCGCTGGTCGCCATCGGCATCTGGATCGCGTTCCAGGTCTTCGCCAACTTCGCTGCTCCGGAGGGGGAGGGCGGGGTGGCGTACCTCGCGCACATCGGCGGCTTTGCGGCCGGCGTCGTGGCCGGCCTCTTCTTCCGCACGCTGCCGAGGCGATATCCCCGGTTCGGTCGCTGAGCGTCGTATCATCACCGAGCCCATGGCAGCCTCCCGGTCTCGCCATGCGGCGCCCCGGAGGGACGCTTGAGCCGATTCGCCTGGCTGGCCGTCGCCGCGTCGGTGGCCACCTTCGTCCTCATCAGCGTGGGCGGGCTCGTCCGCGCCACGGATTCCGGCCTGGCCTGTCCCGACTGGCCGGGCTGCTTCGCCTTCAATGACTGGATCCCCGCCGCCGATGCGCAGGTCTGGATCGAGCACACTCACCGCCTGATCGCCGCCCTGGCGGTTGGGCCGATGGTGGGGGCCATCGGGCTGATCACCGTCTTCAGCTCGCGTCGCCGCGACCGCGTCCTGCTGGGCGCCGCGGTGGCCGCCGGTGCTCTGGTCATCGTCCAGTCGGTCCTCGGCCGCTTCGTCGTGTCCGAGGGGCTCGCGCGCGAGCTCGTGACCGCCCATCTAGGCATGGCGCTGACGGTCCTGGCCATGACGATCGTCATCGCCGACCGGGCGGCTCACGGACCGATGCCGGCGCGACGCTCCGGGCTGCCGGTCCGGCTCATCGGCGTCACGGGGCTGGCCGTCTTCGCCCAGATGCTCCTCGGCTCATGGGTCACCGGCCACGATGCGGGCCTGGCCTACGCCGACTTCCCGCTGATGAACGGAGCATTGCTGCCCGAGATCGTGGCGCCCGAGCAGGCGATCCACTTCGCGCACCGCGCCGCCGCGATCGTGGTCGCCGGGCTGGCGACCTGGACGGCCTGGTTGGTGTGGCGGGCGACGGCCGAGCGGCTGCCGCGGCGCCTGGCGGCCGCTGCCGTCGGGCTCGTCCTCGTGCAGATCCTCCTCGGGGGAGCCAACGTCTGGTCGCGGCTGTCGGCCGTCTTCGTCGTGCCGCACCTGGCGGTCGGCGCGGCGCTCTTCGCGGTCACCGTGTGGCTGTTCCTGTCGAGCCTGCGCGCGCCGGACCGGCGTCCGGCCGGCGCCGTGCCGGGGCATCAAGCCGCCCTCCACGGGCCGGCCGACACGCTGCGCGCCTACGTGGCCCTCACCAAGCCGCGCATCATCGAGCTGCTGCTGGTGACGACCGTGCCCACCATGGTCCTCGCGCAGGGCGGCGTGCCATCACCATGGCTGGTGGTTGCCGTGGTGGTGGGCGGCACGCTGGCGGCGGGTGGCGCCAACGCCATCAACCAGTTCGTCGACCGCGACATCGATCCGGTCATGCGACGCACGCGTCACCGGCCGCTTCCCAGCCACGCCGTCGAGCCGGGCCAGGCGCTCGCATTCGGGGTGGCGCTCAGCCTGGCGGCCTTTGCCTGGCTCGCGTTGACGGTGAACCTGCTGTCGGCCCTGCTGGCCGCGAGCGCCATCGGTTTCTACGTCTTCGTCTACACCTTGTGGCTCAAGCGCCGAAGCCCGCAGAACATCGTCATCGGCGGCGCGGCGGGGTGCGCGCCGGTGCTGGTGGCGTGGGCGGCGGTGACGGGCGAGGTCGGTGTGCCGGCCCTGGTGCTGTTCGCCATCATCTTCTACTGGACGCCCCCTCACTTCTGGGCGCTGGCCCTCCGCTACCGCGCCGACTACGAGGCGGCCGGCGTACCGATGCTCCCGGTCGTACGCGGCGACGCGGAGACGGCGCGCCAGATCGTGCTCTACGCCCTGCTGCTGGTGGCGGTCAGCCTGCTGCTCTTGCCGGCCGCGCGCATGGGCCTCATCTACCTCGCGTCGGCCGTGGTCCTGGGCGCCGCGTTCGTCTGGTACGCGCTGCGCGTGTATCGCCGCGTCGACGACGCGGGGGCGGCGGTGGGCCTGTTCCGCTACTCGATCGGCTACCTGACACTGCTCTTCGCGGCGGTGGGCGTCGACTCGCTGGTGCGCCTGCCGCTGGCCTGAGGCGGGGCCGACTGCGAAGCGACGGTCGTGCTGGGCGGGCCGGTTCTTGCCAATTGTCGCTGTGGCGCGCCTTCGGCTGGCTTGTCTGGGCCGGTGATCCTGCCACCTGGCCGCGTAGCGAGCAGTTGGCACGAATCGAACCCCTCGGGGCCACGGCCGTGTGCCGGCGCCTGTGCGTCAGCTGAGCATCTGGCAGGAAAGGCAGTGCTCAGCCGGTCTCGGCGGAGCGACCTGCTGCGGCGCGCCGCGCCTCGGCGTCGAGCCGAGCGTCCAGGCGTGCCGTGCGGCGGTCCTCATGGCGCACCCAGGCCGCTACCACCGCCGCCATGGCGGCCAGGAACACGATGTCCCCGCCGACCCACATCAGGATCCCGCCGAGCGACTGGTCGGCGAGGGCGGTGGGGCCCCACGTCCGCAGGTTGGAGAGGTAGTGCGGGTAGAGCACCGCTGGGGCGCTCATCAGGGCCACGCCGAGGAAGGAATTCTGCGGCATGGCGAGGAACAGGTAGAAGAGGCGGACCGGATAGGGAAGCCGCCACCGCGTCGGGTCGGCGCCGACCACCGGCCACCAGAAGAGGAGCGCGGCGCCCAGGAAGGTGGCGTGCTGGAAGTAGTGCAGCGCCGAGTTCTCGAGCGCCTGGTCGTACAGGGAGCTGAAGTGCCATCCCCAGTTGACGGCCGCGAACAGTAGCCAGGTCAGCAGCGGGAAGGAAAGGACCGCGACCGCCCTGCTGTGCATCACCCGCAGCAACGCCCGACGCACCGGCGGCGAGGCCGCACGCAGCGCCAGCGTGGCCGGCGCACCGAGCAGCAGCAGCGGCGCTGCCACCAGCTCGAGGAGCATGTGCTGAAGCATGTGCACGCTGAACAGGGCGCCCTCGTAGGCCTCGATCGGCGAGACAAGAGCCAGGAGAATCGCTGCCAGGCCGGCCATGAAGCTGGTCGTCCGCCAGCGAGGGTGCTGGCGCCGGCCCGTCGACGCCACGTGGCGGATCGCCCACAGGTAGAGGCCGGCGGCCAGCGTGACGGTGGCCCAAGGCAGCGGGTCCGAACTCCACTCCAGCAGCACGCCGGGAACACGCGGCTCGGGGGCTTCGCCGCCGTGGGCCAGCACTGGGTCCGCACCAGCGAGACAAAGGAGCAGCGTGGCCGCCGAGGCAAGCGACGCCGGCCGCCCGTTGAGGAGGAGTCGGGTCACGGCGCCATTGTCCCGCGGCTGACAGCGACCCGCCATTCACGTGCCGGCCGCAGCGCTCGAGAGTTGCGTCGCTCTGTGCAACGTGTTCCGCAGGAACCCCGCCTTCGTGTGGGAATCGCGTCGCTGGGCGCAACGGATCCAGCAGGAACGGGTCTTCGTGTGGCGATCGTGTCGCCGGGCGCAAGGGCCGGGTCTGGCGCCACGACCGGATGCCCCTGCCATTTGCGGTACAGCGGCCCGCTACAATAGGCTCGCGCGCCGTCGTCAGCCGGCCTGCACGAGGGGCGCCCCAATCGTCGAGTCGAATCCGGGCCCACCCGAGCCCGGACCAACCCGTGACCTCGAGGAGCCTCAGGACGAGCTGATGCGACCAAGCCCGGGCCGCTCCGCATGGCTCGCCGCCAGCCGCGGTGGGCCGCTCATCGCCATGATGGCCCTGCTGGTGGGCTGCGGGATGATCCCGCCGGAGCCGGAGACGGAGACGGCTGAATCGGTCTTCACCCTCTACAACATCGTCTTTGCCATGGGCGTGGCGGTGTTCGTGGGGGTCGAGGCGTTCATCCTGTACGCCGTCGTTCGCTATCGGCGCCGCGACGATCGGCTGCCGGACCAGCTCCACGGCAACACCGTGGTGGAGATCATCTGGACCGCCATTCCCACCGTCATCGTGCTGATCCTGTTCGTGGCTGCGGCGGTGACGCTGGGCCGCGTGGAGGAGCGGGTCGACGACCCGGGCCTGACCATCGAGGTCACGGGCTTCCAGTGGCAGTGGCAGTTCCACTATCTCGATGACGACGGCGACGACCGCAACGACCACACCGTGGTCGGCAACCCCGCCTCGCCACCGACGATGGTGGTGCCGGTGGGCGAGCCGGTCCGCGTCGAGCTGACCTCATCGGACGTGGTGCACTCGTTCTTCGTGCCGCACTTCCTCATCAAGCGCGACATGTTTCCGCCCGGCACGGAGGGCGCCGACAACCAGCTGGAATTCACGATCACCGAGCCCGGGACCTACTCCGGACAGTGCGCCGAGTTCTGCGGCGACCTCCACGCGCGCATGACATTCAGCGTCGAGGCCATGGAGCGCGCGGCTTTCGATGAGTGGCTCGCCGCCGCCAAGGCCGGGGAGACTCCCGCACCGTCGGGACAGGCCGGTGGCCCCACGCTCGAGATTGCGGCCGACCAGATTGCCTTCGACACGCGGGAGCTGACCGCTCCGGCGGACCAGGGCTTCCAGATCCACTTCGTCAACCTGGAGGGCGTGATCCACAACGTGTCGATCTACGGCTCCGGCAACGAGCAGATCTTCATCGGTGAGCCGATCACCGGGCCGGACGCCGAGATCACCTACCAGATCCCGGCGCTGCCTCCCGGCGAGTACACCTTCATCTGCGACTACCACCCGGTCGCCGACATGACCGGCACCCTGACCGTGGAGTAACGAGCGAGGAACCGATGGCAACCACCACCCTGGCCCCGCGAGCCGGCACCTTCAGCCGCTCATGGGTGCTCGACTGGCTGACCACCGTCGACCACAAGAAGATCGGGATCCTGTACATCGTCAACAGCTTCCTGTTCTTCTTCGCCGCCGGCATCCTGGCCCTGGTCATCCGCTCCGAGCTGGCCGTGCCCGGCCTCCAGTTCGTGGACGAGGCCACCTACAACCAGGCCTTCACCATGCACGGCACGATCATGATCTTCCTGTTCGTGGTGCCGGTGCTGTCAGGGTTCGCGAACTACATCGTGCCGCTCATGCTTGGCGCGCCGGACATGGCGTTCCCGCGCATCAACGCGCTGTCCTTCTGGCTGCTGCCGCTGGGCGGACTGCTGATCTTCTCGGGCTACTTCTTCGGCGGCGCGGCGGCCGAGGGCTGGACCATGTACACGCCGCTCTCCAACGCGCGCTACGCGCAGGGCGTGGGCACGGACCTGTGGCTCATCGGCCTCACCCTGGTGGGCACGGCGTCGATCCTGGGAGCCGTGAACTTCATCGCCACCATCTTCAAGATGCGGGCCCCGGGCATGACGCTGATGCGCATGCCGATCTTCGTGTGGACCGTGCTCGTCACCGCCACGCTCATCCTGCTGGCCACGCCGGTGCTGACGGCCGGACTCATCGCGCTGTTCATCGACCGCAACTACGGCGGCGCCTTCTTCGACCCGGCCACCGGCGGCAACCCCATCCTGTGGCAGCACATCTTCTGGTTCTTCGGCCACCCCGAGGTCTACATCGTCATCCTGCCGGCCATGGGCGTGGTCAGCGAGATCCTGCCGGTCTTCAGCCGCAAGCCGCTGTTCGGGTACCGGGCCTTCGTCCTCGCCACCGTGGGCATCGGGTTGCTGAGCTTCAGCGTGTGGGCGCACCACATGTTCACCACCGGCGAGGTGTTCCTGCTCTTCTTCGCGTTCATGACCGCGCTCATCGGCGTGCCCACCGGCGTGAAGATGTTCAACTGGATGGCGACGCTTTGGCGCGGCTCGCTGGAGTTCACCACGCCCATGCTGTTCGCACTGGGCTTCATCACCATGTTCCTGATCGGCGGCATCAGCGGCGTCATGCTGGCGTCGCCTCCGGTCGACTTCCACCTCCAGGACACCTACTTCGTGGTTGCCCACCTCCACTACGTCTTCTTCGGCGGCAGCGTGTTCGGCGTCTTCGCGGCGACCTACTTCTGGTTCCCCAAGATGACGGGGCGCCGGCTGAACGAGGGCCTGGGCAAGGTCCACTTCTGGATCCACTTCATCGGCTTCAACCTCGCCTTCTTCCCGATGCACCCGCTGGGCACCTCCGGCATGCCGCGCCGTGTCGCCGATTACGCGCCCGAGCCGATCTGGGTCTTCTGGAACCTGGTGTCCACGGTGGGCGCCTTCATGATCGCCATCAGCGTGCTGCCCTTCCTGGTCAACGTCGTGGCCACGCTCATCAACGGCGAGCGCGTGGGCGACGATCCATGGGAGGCCAACACGCTCGAGTGGGCGACCACCTCGCCGCCGCCGCCCTACAACTTCGACAAGCTTCCGCCCATTCGCAGCGAGCGCCCCGTCTTCGACCTGCGCCACAAGCATGATGCCGAGCACCTGGCCGCCGAGCCGGTGGTCGTCAGGGAGGAACCGGCATGACCGTCGACGCGCCGACGCGCTGGAGCGCCGAGATGGGGCCCAGCGCCGCCGAGATCGCGCGGCGCGAGGCGGGCATGCCCACGCCACTGGTTGGCATGCTGCTGTTCATCGCCAGCGAGGTGATGTTCTTCGGCGGCCTCTTCGCGGCCTACTTCAACGCCCGCGCCGCGGCTGCCGGCGAGCACTGGGGACCGCCGCCGCCGGCTCACGAGCTCGAGATGCTGCCCATCGCGCTGCCGTTGACGCTCGTGCTCGTGGCCTCGAGCTTCACCATGCAGTTCGGGGTGTGGGCCATCCGCCGCGGCAACCAGCGCGCCATGCGCAACTGGACCGCGATCACGCTGCTGCTGGGCGTCATCTTCCTGGCCGGCCAGCTGTACGACTACTCGATCCTGGGCTTCGGGATCAACAGCGGCGTGTTCGGGACGGTTTTCTACACGCTGACCGGCTTCCACGGGGCGCACGTCTTCGGCGGCGCGGTGGGGCTCACCATCCTGCTCGCGCGCGCCATGCAGGGCCAGTTCAGCGCTCGCAACCACGTGGCCGTCGAGGCGATCAGCATCTACTGGCACTTCGTGGACGTGGTCTGGATCGCCTTGTTCACCACGCTGTACATCCTCAAGTAGCGGAGCCGATGCCGTGAACGACACCGCCATCGGCCTGCTGATCGTCGGCCTCGGCATCGTCGGGGTCCTGGCCCTCGTCTTCGCGGTCACGCTGCGCACCGGGTCGCGCTCCGCCCCGCGCGCTGCCCCTCCGCGCGGGGTCCACCTGCCGCCGCCCAGCTGGCTGCCGGTGCTCATGTCGGTGGGCGCCGCGCTGATCGGCGCGGGCCTCAGCTTCAAGCCGCGGGATCCGTGGGACCTTCCTCTGCTGGGAGCGGTCTCGGCCGTGATCCATCCGATCCTCGGCCCGCTGGGGCTGGTGGTCATGCTGGTCGGCGTCTGGGCCTGGGTCCGCGCGGCGGGCCACGAGTGGCACGAGACCGAGCGCGGCTCGCACGACGGCGGGGCGCACTGAGCCGCCGATGACGGCCACGACCGGCGCGCGCGCCCCCGAGCACCGCACGCTGCGCCCACGGCCCTCTGCCGCCGAGCGCATCGCCGGGAGCCTGCCGAGGACGTGGCTCGTGGTGGCGGCCGTCCTGCCACTGCTGCTGCTCGCCGGCTGGGCAGGGCTGCTCCTGGCGCGAGACTCCGGAGCACGCGGCGCCAGTATCGGCTCCCAGGCGCCGGAGTTCAGCCTGGCCGATCTCGACGGCGACCCGGTGCGCCTGGCCGACCTGCGGGGCCGGCCGGTGATCGTCAACTTCTGGGCCAGCTGGTGCGGCCCCTGCGTGGAAGAGTTCCCGCTGCTGTCCGAGGCGGCCACGCGACACGCCGGGGACGGGCTGGCGCTGGTCGGGATCGTGTTCCGCGACAACTCCGAGGCAGCCCGCGCCTTCATGCAGCGCATGGGCGCTTCCTGGCCGGCCGCCATGGACCCGGGTGAGGCGACCGCCCAGGAGTACGGCATCTACGGGCCGCCGGAAACCTTCTTCATCGACGCTGAGGGCACCGTCGTGGCGCGGCAGATCGGTCCCCTGGGCCGAGCCGACCTCGAGCGGCACCTCGCGACCCTGCTCGGAAAGGAGTGACGCGCACATGAGCCAGAACCTGCCCGCTCCGCGCTCCGAGGAGGGCGAGCTGGTGGTCGACACCGTCCACGACCTGCATCCGGACCACGTCGATCCTCAGCACCAGCAGGTGCAGCAGAACGTGGCGGTCGGCCTGATCCCGCTGGCGCTCATCGTCCTGCTCCTGCTGGCCTTCGTGGCCGCTGCCTGGACCGTCCTCGCGGCCCAGCCGCCCGCCTAGACGACCGGCGTGGCCGTGGCCCCTCCGGCGGTCGAGGTCCGCGGCCTGCGCAAGCACTACGGTCCGCTGGAGGCGGTGCGCGGCATCGACCTCACCGTTGCGCAGGGCGAGGCGTTCGCCCTGCTGGGTCCGAACGGGGCGGGAAAGACGACCACGGTGGAGATCCTGGAGGGGCACCGTGCCAGGACCTCCGGGGAGGTGCGCGTGCTGGGCCAAGATCCGGCGGCCGGCGAGCGGGCCCTGCGCGAACGGATTGGGATCGTGCTGCAGTCCACCGGCGTGGAGGAGTACCTGACGGTCCGCGAGATCGTGGCGCTGACCGCCGGGTACTATCCGCGGCCGCGCGACGTTGACGAGACGATCTCGCTGGTTGGGCTCCAGGAGCAGCGAGACCGGCGGATCATCAAGCTGTCCGGCGGGCAGCGGCGGCGCCTCGACCTGGCGCTGGCCCTGGCCGGCGACCCGGAGCTGCTCTTCCTGGACGAGCCGACGACCGGCTTCGATCCCTCGGCCCGGCGGCTCGCCTGGGAGATGATCCGTGGCCTGACCGGCCTGGGCAAGACCATCTTCCTCACCACGCACTTCATGGACGAAGCTCAGCGGCTCGCCGACCGAGTGGCGGTCATCGCCCGCGGCACCATCGTGGCCCAGGGCAGCCCGGACACGCTCGGCGGCCGCGACCGCGACGTGACCACGGTCCGCTTCGGGTTGAGCGGCGGCGCGGAACTGCCGGATCGCTTCAGCGCCGCGCGCAGCAGGCAGCGCTACGAGCTCTCCACGACCGATCCGACGCGCCTGCTTCACGAGCTGACCGAGTGGGCGCTCTCCGCGCGCGTCGAGCTGGATGGGCTGGAGGTCA
>DATADC010000099.1:0-2385 GCA_036258735.1 Candidatus Limnocylindria bacterium | reverse complement strand
GCTCCTTGCCCGGCACGCGCCCGCCGCCGGCGTAGTCGCGCGGCGCCAGGCCCACGCCCGGCGCGGCGGGCCCCTCGATGTCCTCGCCGTCGATCCGGATGCTTGGTGAGCCGCGCATGCCGAGCAGCTCGGCGTCGTCGCGCGAGCCGACCGCGATCATCTGGATCGGCGTCTCGAAGGCGTCCTCGGTCAGCACCTCGACCAGCCGCTGACGGGCCGCCATGTAGTGCGGGTCCCCATCCCAGTACAGGAGCTCGACCCGCATGGCGGCAGTTTAGGCAGCGCTCAGGTGCTGGCGAAGAAGCCGACCAGGCACACCAGCGCCGCCACGCCCAGCGCGCCGGCGACCCACAGCCTGCGCCGCTCCTCGCCGGTCATGCCCTCGCGCAGGGTGCCGCTGCCGCGGTTCGCGCGGCCGCGCCAGGCGAGGTAGCGCTCGGCGTTGAGGTCGCGCGCCTCGCGCGCTCGGTAGCTGCTCCACGTCGGCCAGCCGACGAGGTAGGCGGCGCCGCCGAAGGACAGCGTCCCGACCAGCCACAGCCACGCCATGCCGATAGCCTAGCGTCGCGGCTAGTGCCGCAGACGCGGGTCCAGGACGTCGCGCAGGCCGTCGCCGAGCATGGTGAACCCGACCAGGATCAGCAGCAGCGGCACGGCCGGGATGATGACCAGCTGCGGGAAGCGGCTGAGCGTCTCCGAGCCGCTCCAGATGAGGCTGCCCAGCGACGGCGACGGCGGCTGGATGCCCAGGCCCAGGAACGAGAGCGTCGACTCGGTCAGGATCGCGGCCGGGATGCCGGCGCTGACCGCCACCACCACGCCCCCGACCAGGTTGGGCATGACGTGGCGTCGCAGGATTCGCCGGCCGGGCACGCCCAGCGCCCGGGCGCCCTCCACGAAGGCACGCTGCTTGAGGCTCAGCACTTCGGCGCGCACCAGGCGCGCCACGACGACCCACGACAGCAGGCCGATGCCCAGCAGGGTGACGAACAGGCCGTCGCCCAGGCGCTGGAACGGCGTCTCCACGAATGCCACCTGCCACATGATGATGAAGACCAGCTGCGGGAAGGCCGCGATCACGTCGGTGCCCCGCATGAGCAGCGTCTCGGTGCGTCCGCCGACCCAGCCTGCCACCGCGCCGATCGGGACGCCGATGATCAGGATCACCACCTGCACCGTCAGCGCGACGAGCAGGCTGACCCGCATCGCCGACAGCACGCGAGCCAGCATGTCTCGCCCGATGATGTCGGTCCCCAGTGGATGGTCCCAGCTGTGGAACACCGGCAGCGGCTGGTGGCTGTTGGCGCGCATCGCCGCGCGGTCCATGACGCCCACGTCCCACGAGACCAAGAACGGCAACGCCGCCGCGACGGCCACCGTGACGACAACCGTCAGCAGGCCGATGCGGCCGCGTGGGTGCGCCATCAGTGCCCTCAGCAGCCACGGCCCGCGGCGGGACCCGGCCGGCTGGGCGGGACCGGTCAGCGGTACGTCCACGATGCTCATGCGACGGCCTGCGCCTCGCGGATACGCGGGTCGATGACCCCGTAGACGAGGTCGACCAGGACGTTCATGCCGGCGATGGCAACGGTGTAGATGAGCGTGATGCTCATGATCACCCCGTAGTCGCGCGAGGTGATGGCCAGCAGGTAGAGGCTGCCCACCCCGGGAATCTCGAACACGCGCTCGATCACGATCGTCCCGGTGATGAGCACTGCCAGCACCGGCCCCAGGATGGCCGCCACCGGGATCAGCGCGTTGCGCAGGACGTGGACCAGCGCGATGCGGCGCGGCGCGAGGCCCTTGCTGTGGGCGGTGCGCACGTAGCCCTCGCCGATCACCTCGAGCACCGAGGCACGCGTGAAGCGCGCGAACATGGCGGCCGGCAACGCGGCCAGTGCCATGGTGGGCAGCACCCAGTGCCGGGGCGTCTCCCAGCCGGAGACGGGCAGGATACCGGGATCGCGGACTGAGTGCGTGTCGAAGGCGAGGCGCAGCAGGATGGCCAGCAGGAAGGGCGGTCCGGCCATGCCCAGCAGGGCGACCACGGTGGCGGCGTGGTCAACCCACGTGTCGTGGTGCCAGGCGGCCAGGACCCCGAGGCCAACGCCGACCACGACCGCCAGGACGAAGGCCAGCGTGGCGAGCTGGAGACTGGGCACGAACGCCTCGCCGATTATGGCGGCCACGTCCACGGTCTCGATGCGGAACGGCGTCTGCGTCCCGCGCAGCGCGCCAACAGCATACGAGGTGCCGAAGTCGCCGTTCAGCACGCCCCACAGCCACCTGACGTACTGGACCGGGAGTGGTTGGTCCAGCGCGAAGCGCTCGTTCAGCGAGGCGACCAGCTCCGGATCGAGCTGGCGCCCCTCGCGGTTCCAGGGG
>DATADC010000098.1:0-1928 GCA_036258735.1 Candidatus Limnocylindria bacterium | reverse complement strand
TGACGGTCTCATCCTGCCAGAACGCCTTCGCCCCAAGAGAGTTGGCTACCTGGGCAACGGTGCTGCGCTGGTCCGTTTCGGCCGGTCGATCCTCCCGCAACGCGAGGGCACCGTGGTTGTCACACCGATCGTTAGCCTGCTGCCTGCGGCCCTCAGCGTGAATGGCTCTCCAGGCGCGATCCGACGCGGTGCCCAATTGGCCAGACCTGGAACACCGCTGATGGCCACGAGAGGAGCCGCTCGTGCGCACGCCGAAGTGGCGGCCCTGCACCGGCTGGCTGACGAACGGCGACTCGCCGCCTGATCCCGCCACCCGCCTCGCACCGGTTGCGACCGACCTGGCCCCCGCGGGGTGAGCCCTCGCCGACTTCACGCTCTCCGAGTACGACCGAGCCGCCGCCTGAACCCTGCGCCACCCGGACGAGGTTTCCGCACCCTTCAGGCTGAAGGGGGGTGCCTACCGGTCGGTGGTGTGCTGGCGGTGCAGCGTGCGCCGGCGCAGGGCCTCCTGGAACGCGGTGAAGGCCGCCAGCTTGGCCTGGCGCTCGGTGAGGTACCCGCAGGGGCTGTACTCCCCCGCCACCTGGTAGTACCACAGGTCGTGCCGGCCCCCGAACACTACCACGGTGATTCCCTGCAGCTGCAGGTACTGGTTGCCGTGGTAGGAGAGGCGCCACTTCCGCGCGAGGAAGGCGGCGGGATGCACAAGTAGTTATGTTAACCCCGCGCGGGCCGGCGGACCGCCGCGCGCACTCCACGCTAGAGGGTGTCACTACCCGCCTCGAGCGCTCGTCGGCCGGGCTGTTAGCAACACGCCTCTAAATTGAGTTCGCGACTGCGCGAGTTGATCACGTCCCGCTGGTCGCGGGAGTGGACGTCGAGCACCTCGGTGGCTGGAAGAAGCGATTGAGAGCACCGCCAGGAGCCAGGATCACGATCTGCGTCATGACGGCCGTCGCGTGCCGCGCCCAGAAGCGGTGTACGGCGATCGCGGGGATGTTGTCGATCGGATCCCTGCCCGCATCGGAATCCTCGAGCGGGTACGTCTCACCTCCACGCATCTCGCGGCGACGCGACCGCCGTTCCGATCCAGCGTCCGTCAGACGCCGACCTCTGAAGGGCCGATCGCCACGAGACGGCCGTCAACGACCCATTCGGCAATGGGTGCGGCCGGAGGCCGGAACCGGGACCGATCTCGACGGCCCCATGATCCGCCTGCACGTGCAGCACGCCGACCGCGCGGCGTAGGCGTTCGGGCACCGCAGCCGTCACGGTCTCTCCCCTCGAGCGGCGAGACGGACGCCGGCGGCCAGCGCTCTGCGTGGTGGAGCGATCTTCATGCTCGAGATCCCCCGCCAGCCGTGGCGCCGTGTTCGGAAGTAGCGGCTTTCGAGCGATGGTTTAGGTATGGGAGGCGATCAACCGCGGCCCGTGGCGAGCGACCCGGTGCTGGCCATCAATCGGGTGGCCCTGCCGTCGCTGCGACCCAGCCCGGTGTTGGCGATGCGGTGTGGAGGCGACCTGCGGTCGCTGCTGAGCGTACCCGGCACCCACCCAGGCGGGCACACGCTGCCCGACGGCACGCGGCCCACGCCCGGGGGCTGGAACCGCGTCGCACCTTGACGGCGCATGCGTGACCACTGTCGAAACGCAAGCGCGTGCGAGCCAGGACCGCCCGTCCGGCTGCTGTTCTTGTCAGCACAGCGGTTGCGAACGCACCGAAGCCGAGCTCGTCGCAGAGTCGAAGGAAGGCGGGCTAAGGCACATCGAGACCAGGGAGATCCTACCATGGCCGAGGGGACTGATCGTCGCGGGAGCGCTGTAGGGCCCGCCGGCGGGGAACGGAACCGGTGGTGGCTGGTGGTCGCCGCCGGCCTGGCCGTGTTCATGGCGTCCGTGGACATGACCATCGTCAATGTCGCGCTGCC
>DATADC010000097.1:0-4703 GCA_036258735.1 Candidatus Limnocylindria bacterium | reverse complement strand
CTCGGCAGCGTGCCGCCGCAGCGCGTCGAAGGGAAGCGGGTTGAGCCAACGCAGGTCGAGCACCCGGGTACGCACGCCGTGCTCGTGGCGCAGGCGCCGCTGCGCCTGGAGCGACAGGCGCAGGCCGTTGGCGTAGCTGATCAGCAAGACATCGGGTGTCCCGCCTCCATCGGGCTCGTACACGCCGACCTCGCCCGGCAGCAGGTGAGACGGCGGCGGGGGATAGGCGGACAGCCAGCCGCCGTCCCCATCGGCGTGCAGGTCCTTCTCGTGGTAGAGCGCGATCGGCTCCAGGAAGAGGACGACCCGCCCGTCCTCGGCGGCCATCGCGATCGCGCCGCGCAGCATGCGGGCGGCGTCGTCGCCCCGTGCCGGGACCGCCAGCACCACGCCGGGGATGTCACGCAGGGCGCCGACGCTGTTGTCGTTGTGGAAGTGGCCGCCGAAGCCCTTCTGGTAGGCGAGGCCCGGCAGGCGCACGACCATGGGGTTGCGGAACTGGCCGGAACTGAAGAACTGGAGCGACGCCGCCTCGCCGCGGATCTGGTCCAGCGCGTTGTGGACGTAGGCCAGGTACTGGATCTCCGGCACCGGCAGCAGGCCGATGTGCGCGGCACCCTGCGCGATCCCGAGGATCGAGGTCTCGTCGAGCAGCGTGTCGAACACGCGCGCCGCGCCGAAGCGGCGCTGCAGGCCGTTGGTGACGTTGTAGACGCCGCCCTTGCGGCCCACGTCCTCGCCGAAGACGATCACCTCCGGCCGGCGAGCGAGCTCGTCCGCCAGGGCCGCGTTGATGCAGCCGGCCAGCGTGCGAGCGTTGGGCAGTGCCGAGTCCTCGGGAAGCGTATCGCCGAAGACCTCGCGGCGGCGGGCCGCATCCAGCTCCGGCGTGCGGGCTCGGGCGGCGACTCGATCAGGGTGGTCCGGTGCGAGCGGCGCGGTGACCTCGGCGGTCGTCTCCAGCCGCGGCCGGCGTGTGGCCTCCTCCGCGGCCGCCATCACTCGCTCGCGCGTGTCGCGCACGATGGTTGACAGCGTCTCTGGTGTGGCGGCGCCGGTCTCGACCAGCCGGCGGGCAGTGCGGAGGATCGGATCGGCTGCTTCGGTGGCCCCGATCTCGGCCGCCGTGCGGTACGCGTGCTCGGCGTCGCTGCCGGCGTGTCCCCACAGCCTGACCGTGGCCAGCCGCAGGAACGCCGGCCGCCGTGCCGACCTCGCGTGGTGGATGGCGCGCGCGGCTACGTCCCAGACCTCGTCGATCTCGCCGTCTGCCTCGAAGTAGGCCAGGTGCGGCTGGTGCGCGAACGTCTCGGACACCCAGCCCGATGGCGTGGGAACGCTGATGCCTGTCCCGTTGTCCTCGCAGACGAACAGGATGGGCATCGGCAGGCCGATGCGTACCGCGTAGCGCGCCGTGTTGATGGCGGCAAGCGCAGTCGCGTGGTTCACCGAGGCGTCCCCGAACGAGCAGGCCACGATGGCGTCGGCCGGCAGCTCCACCTCCACGCCGAGGCGGCGAGCCCGGGCCAGGCTGAAGGCCAGGCCCATCGCCTTGGGCAGCTGGCTGGCGATGGTTGACGTCTGCGGCGGGACCCACAGCGGCCGGCTGCCCCAGACCTTGTGACGGCCCTGGGCGATGGGATCGTCGCGGCTGGCCACGATGCCGAGCAGCGCGTCGAATGCCGGCGTCGAGCCGGGCAGCTGGCGCGCCCTGGCCATCATCAGCGCGCCGGAGCGGTAGTGGAGGAACGCCGGATCCGTGATGCGGAGCTGCGCGCCAAGCGCGACGTTGGCCTCGTGGCCGGCGGAGCTGATGGTGTAGAAGCTGCGGTCCGTCTTCTTCAGCTTCCGGGCGGCCACGTCGACCTCCCGGCTCGCGACTTGGTCCTCGAAGAGGCCAATGGCGACGCGCGCGGTCAGTGTGCTGCCGGGCGCGATCGGCTCGTCCGGCGGGAGCGCCCGCCGCGCGGGCGAGGCGGCGGCCAGGTAGTCATCAAGCGTGCGCTGGACGACGGCGACGCGGTCGAAGGTCATGGACGTCCGAGTTCCGCTGAGCTGATGCGGTGGGCTGCCATCATACGCGGCCGCCTCGACGCTCCGACGCCTGCCATCGTTGCGCGAACGCCGGCCGATAAGCGCGTGGTAAGCCGCCGGTAAGGGCCCACGGGGTCTCCTCTGGTCGGAGTGCGGATCAGGTATGTGCCGCACCCGTCTAGGTACGGAGGTGGACCGATGCACCCAACGCGTCTCGACCACGGCGCCTCGTGCGGCGGCGGATGGCCCGCTGCCCGCTAGCCGAGGGCGATGAGCACGATGCCGGTCACGGCCAGGGCAACTGCCGCCATGGCAAGGCGCGGCAGCGCGTCGCGCAGCAGCACGCGGGCGAGGAGCATGGTTACGACCGGATAGAGGCCTGACAGCGCCGCTGCGATGCCGACCGGCACGGCGACCGCCGCGAGCACGAATGCGGCGTTGCCGGCCACGTCCAGGATGCCTGCCACGCCGAGCAGCGGCAGGATCGAGCGCGGCACGGGCCCGCGCCGGGCCAGCACTACGGCCAGCCCGCCCACCACGACCGCGGCCGCGCCGCGACTGGCGACCAGCACCCAGAGCTGGTCCGACCCTGCCGCGCGGTCGAGGAAGACGAACCACAATCCGAAGCCGACGGCCGCGACCAGCGCGAGCCGAACGGCCCTCGCGTCGACGCCCGCGGGTGTCGCGCCACTGGCCAGGACCGCGGCGAGCGCCGCGGCGGTCAGACCCGCCCACTGACCGATGGAGATTCCTTCCCCCAGCAGCACCACTCCGACCACGACCGGAATCGCCACCGAGCCAGCGCCGGAGAGCGCCGTCACCAGGCCCATGCTCCCCATGGAGAGGCCGCGGTACAGTGCAGCGAGGCCCAGGCCGCCGAAGATACCGGCAAGCCCGCCCAGCCCAAGCGAACCGAGATCAGGCGGGGCAGGCCGGACCGCGGCCAGGATCAGGACCAGGGCGGACAGACCCGCCAGCTGCGCCCCGGCGGCAACGACCCACGCCGGCGCCTGCCGCGACGCGAAGCCGCCGGAAAAGTCGCCAGCGCCGAACGCCAGCGCGGCGGCGACGCCGAAGAGCACGCCGACTTCCATGGGAGAGCCGACTCTAGCAGCGGGTAAGGGAGGGCTTGGCTACGCTTGGGCGCGCATGACGCTGCCTGATCCGGTTCAGCCGCTGCCCTGGGACCGCGACGACCATCCCGCAGCCGACACGGTCGCGGCGCGCCTGCGCGCCGAGGGCGTGGAGCCGTACGCGTGGTCGAACAGGCCCGGCGACCGCTATGCCGTGCACGAGCACGGCTACACCAAGCTGCTGATGTGCGCTGCTGGCTCCATCACCTTCCTGGTCGGTCCCGATGCAGCGGCGGTCGAGCTCGGCCCCGGCGATGGCGTCGTCCTTCCGGCGGGCACCCCGCATGGCGCGGTGGTGGGTCCGCACGGCTGCACGTGCGTGGAGGGCCATCGCTGAGCCCATAGGACGTTCGTCCCTTGGCGTCGCGGCGGCCAACCCCTATGCTGCCGCAGCGGCCGAGCCCGTCGGGCGCCCGAGCACATGGGACGGAGGGGACCTCGTTCATGATCGTCGAGCATGGGTACCGCGAGCGGACCGCGCAGCCCGCGGTCGGTCGCCTGCGGTGGGTCATCATCGGCGCAGTGGTCCTGCTCGCGGTGGCCATCGGCGTGGTGCTCGGCGGCGTGCTGGTCGACGGAACGCGCACCGCCACGCTGACACGATCTTCCGAGTACGTCCCGGCCAGCGCCGTCATGTACGCGGAGGCGCGACTGGACCTGCCAGGTACCCAGCGAGCCAACCTGCGCGCGCTGCTAGAGCGCTTTCCGGCCGCCGATCCGGACGCCATTCTGGGCGAGGCGCTGGCGACGACGCTCGACGACGCGCTGGCCGACGCCGACGCCCCCTTCGACTACTCGCACGACGTGGCGCCATGGTTCGACGGCACGGCGGGCGTGGCGATCCTCGACTACCCGCTGAACGTCGACCCGTCCGAGGTGCAGCTTCCGTCGGCGGTCGGCCTCTTCGGTGTGCGTGACCCCGAGGCCGCGCTTGGCCTGGCCGAGGACCTTCGTGCCGAGATCGAGGCCGAGGGTGCCACCTTCACCAGCAGCGAGCACGCCGGCGTGACGATCTGGACTCTCGATCTTGAGCAGACCGAAACGCCGATGCCGGTCGAGGGGGAAGGCTTCGCGTACGCGGTGGCCGACGATCAGCTGCTGCTGTCCAACGGGGACGCGGCCATCCGAGCGGCCCTTGACGCCGAGGCGGGGGAGTCGCTGGCCGAGGCCGAGGGCGTGGCCGACCTGCTTGACGCGCTGCCGGACGAGCGGGCGGGCACGTTCGTGGTTAGCACCGCGGCCATGATGGCCGGCATGCGTGCCGAGCTCGAGGCAGCGCAACCCGGGCTGGCCGATGCGCTGGCCGGCTATCTCGACGCCGTGCCGCCGGTCATGGTCGGCTCCGTCAGCTTCGCGCCGGATGCGTTCCTGGCCGATTCGGCTACCGCCCTGCCGGCGAACGAGTCGCTGCAGCCGGTCAATTCCGAGCGTGGGCTGGCCGCCCGCGTGCCGGCCGACGCAATCTTCTTCGCCGATGGCTCCAAGTGGGGCCCGTACCTCGAGCAGGCCATCCTGACCCTCAAGGCCACCCTGGCC
>DATADC010000096.1:0-2400 GCA_036258735.1 Candidatus Limnocylindria bacterium | reverse complement strand
GCCGTGGCGCCTGGTCTGGGAGCGAGCGCCCGATCCCGATGCCGCCCTGGCCTGGTCACGCTGGCGGCGACGTCACCGGCACACGATCCGAACGCAATCGACCACATGGTTCTGCGGGGCCGTCGCGACCCGGCGGCGGATTGCGCAGTGGGATGACATGGCGGATCTCCAGCCTGCCCTCGTGAACGATGATGCGCTCGATGACGAGCTGCAAGATTGCCTGCTTGTCGGCGAAGGAGGCCTCGTCCAATCGGCCCCGCACGCGCGCGCAGAAGGCCGCAAGGTCGGTGATGACCTCCTCGGCCTTGGCGCGCTGCCGGCGCAGGTCGCGCCGCTGGTCGAGCTGGAGCTCCAAGGCGCGGCGCTGCTCGACTAGGTGGTGCCGCCGCTCGGTCAGCTCCTCCAGGCTGATCACTCCGGCCTGGTAGGCGTCGAGCAAACGCCGATCCGCGCGGCCGAGGCCCTCCAGGCGGGACAGCAGGTTTCGCTCCACCACCCGCTCGCGGGCGGCGTCCCCGTCGGCCCCACCGGCGAACTGGTGGAATTGAGCGAGCAACCGCTCCGGGTCGCCGAGCAGCCCACGGACGTGCTCCCAGACCGCCCGCTCCAGGTCATCGGCCTTGACCTGGGCGCGCGGGCACGGTGCCTCGCGCGCCGTGGAGACGCAGTCCTTGCCGGCGCAGCGGTAGTAGTGGCGCTCGGCCCCGGCTGCCGTCCGCCGGCGCGCGACGCCGTGCATGGCCAGCCCGCAGCAGCCGCACGTGAGCAGGCAGCGCAGGAGGTGGTCGTGCCGGGTGTTGTTCCGGAACGACAGGGCCGCATTGCGCGCCAGCTGGGCCTGGGCGCGATCCCAGGTGCCCCGATCGATGAGCGCCGGGACCGGGATGGCGATCCACTGCTCCCTGGGCCGGAGCCGGCGATGGCCCTTGCCGTCATAGCTGGGCTTGCGGCTGCGCGGCTTCGTGGAGGGGAGATGCTCGTAGCGGTTGGCGTAGGCCGTGCCGGTGTAGACCGGGTCGGACAGGATGTGGTGGACGGTCGACGGCGACCAGGGCCGCCGGCCGCAGCGCGGGAACCAGGGGCCGAAGTTCAGGCGCTTGAGGATCTGACGCAGCGTCAGGCGCTCCTCAGTCAGCCAACCGTAGAGCCGGCGCACGGTCTCGGCCTCCGCCTCATCGACGGCGAGCTGGCCGCCGGCGCCATCACGGCGCGGGAGGTAGCGGTAGCCATAGGGCGCGCGGGCGCCGATGAACTGGCCGGCGCGGGCCTTCTGCAACTTGCCGCGCCGGAACCGCTCGCCCAGCAGGGCGCGCTCGTACTCCGCGACGGCGCCCTGGATCTGCAGCAGGAGCTGGTCGCTGGGGTCGTCGGAGATCGCGCGGCTGGCGAAGGCTACGGCGCAGCCGGCGCGGCGGAACTCCTCCAGGAGCAGGACCTGATAGGCGTAGCGCCGGGCGAGGCGATCGGGTGCGAGGACGGCGACGACGTCGACCTCGCCGTCGCGCGCGGCGTCGCGCAGGGCATCGAGGCCGGGGCGGTCGAGGCGGGAGCCGCTGTACCCTTCGTCGCGGAAGACGTGTGCCTCGCTCAGCTCGTGACCGGCGGCCTGGGCCCAGGCGCGCAGGGCGACGAGTTGGCTGTCGATGGTCTGTTGACGCTCCTGGCGCTCGGTCGAGACGCGGGCGTAGATGGCGGCGCGCATGGCGCTCCTCCCGGGGCGGGCGGGGAGACGGGGGAGACGGCGCGACGAGCGGCCTCGCTCGGGCCGTCGCGTAGCAGGCGGCGGTAGGCGTGCTCGAGCCGGTCCGGTCCGTCGCGGGTGCGAACGAAGGCCGAGTGGATGGTCCAGCTCTGGGTCGCCGGTGGACGTCGGGCCTGGGGCATGGGGCAGCACCTCGGTCGCGGTGTGCCGCCATGCCTAACGAGCCGGCCAGACCCCTGCCGGTGCCGATGAACGTCGCCTGCGCGGCTTGGCGGTCGCCGCCCAGGCGAAGGCGACCGACACGCTGAAGCGCACCGTGTCGATTGCGTTCGGATCGTGCACTGGATGCGCAACACCTTGGCCTACGTGCCCAAGGGCCAGCAGAGCGTGGTCGCCGCCGCGCTGCGCCAGGCGTTCCTGCAGGCCGATCAGGCGAGCGCGCGCCAGGTCTGGCGGCAGGTGGCCGACCAGCTGCGCCCGCGCTGGCCCAGGCTCGCGGCCCTGATGGACGAGGGCGAGCACGACGTCCTGGCCTACCTGGGCTTCCCGGCGCAGCACCGGGCCAAGCTCCACAGCACCAACCCACTGGAACGGTTGAACAAGGAGGTGAAGCGGCGCGCGGATGTGGTCGGCATCTTCCCGGGCGAGGCCTCGATCGTCAGGCTGATCGGGGCGGTGCTGCTGGAGGCGAACGACGA
>DATADC010000095.1:0-4192 GCA_036258735.1 Candidatus Limnocylindria bacterium | reverse complement strand
GTCTCTGGTCGCCACTCCGAGCCCTGAGGCGCGCGACGTGCCAGTTGGGGGAGCAGGCATGAAGCGCTGGCTGTTCGGAATCGCCGGGCTCTTCGCCGTGTTCGGGTTCGGCGGAGCCCTGGTCGCCGTGTCGGGGATCATCCCGATTAAAGCCAGCTCCGGCCATTGGGCGATCACACGCTGGTTCCTGAACTTTTCCAAGGAGCGCTCGGTCGCCACGCACACACTGGGGCTGGAGGCGCCGTCGCTCGACGACCCGGGGCTGGTGCTGAAAGGCGCCGGCCACTACGACACCGGATGCCGCCCCTGCCATGGCAACCCGGCGCTGCCGCAGCCGCAGATCGCCTGGAAGATGACGCCTCCCCCGCCGTACCTGCCGCCGCGGATCTCCGAGTGGCAGCCGGATGAGCTCTTCTACATCGTCAAGCACGGCATCAAGTTCACCGGCATGCCGGCCTGGCCGTCGCTGCAGCGCGACGATGAGGTGTGGGCGATGGTGGCGTTTCTGCGCAGGTTTCCGGAACTGGACGCGGCGGAGTACCGGCGGCTAACCCAGGGGGAGGCCGCCCCAAGCGGGGAGGTTGCACAGCTCCCAGATTTAGAGGGGCCGGAGAGGGTGCCCCGCGCGATCACCACAAGCTGTGCGCGTTGCCACGGGGTGGACGGCCTCGGACGGGGGCTGGGTGCGTTTCCGAAACTCGCGGGACAGACACCCGCTTACCTGGACCTCTCACTCCAGGCCTTCGCGCGCGGAACACGCCACAGCGGGATCATGCAGCCGGTCGCCGCCGGCCTCAGCCGGGAGGAGATGGGCGAGCTGGCACGCTACTATGCCAGCCTCCAGGAGCCGTCGCCGTCGCCCCCGCACCAGGAGGCCACGTCGGCGATCGAACGCGGCAAGGCGATCGCCAGCCGCGGCATCCCGAGTCAACGCGTCCCCTCCTGCGCCGACTGTCACGGCCCCGGCGCCACCCGCCGCAACCCGGTCTATCCCGAGCTCGCCGGCCAGTACGCCGATTACCTCGCCCTGCAGCTCGAGCTGTTCAAGAAGAATGTCCGCGGCGGGACGGACTATGCCCACATCATGCGCCGGGCTGCCGCAGGGCTGACCCGGGAGCAGATGCGCGACGTGGCGCTGTACTACGCCTCGCTGCCTGCCGCCACCGCACCTCCGACCCGGTAGCCGATAGGTGAAAGGCATGCTTTTATGCCCTTTCTCTCGTTCGACGCATACCCACTGTGGCTCAACGCGCTCGTCTTCCTCCTGGCGGCCGGGACGATCTGGTTTGCCGGCGTCCGGCTCGAGCGGTACGCGGACACGATCTCCGAACGGACGGGATTGGGGCAGGACTTCACCGGCATGTTGCTGCTGGCGGGGGCGACCTCCCTGCCCGAGGTGGCGACCACGATCACGGCCGTCGCCTTGCTGAATAACCCCACGCTGGCCGTCCATAACCTGCTCGGCGGGGTGGCCCTGCAGACGGCCATCCTCGCTGTGGCAGATCGAACGAAGGGCGAGCACGGCGCTCTCACGTTTTTCAGCCCGCGGTTTTCCCTGCTGATCGGAGGGGTCGGGCTGCTGCTACTGCTGCAACTCACCACCGCCGGCATCACCGCCCGTGGCTTTCCCTCGGTCGTGTCGATAAGCGCGTGGCCTGTCCTGGTGTTTCTCGCTTACCTCGGCGTGATGTACCTGATGTACCGCTATCAGGGCCAGCCCCGCTGGACGCCGTCCGAAGCGGACGACGTGCCGCCCGAACTCGACACCGGGCGCAGACGCCCTGGCGCACGCGACCGGCGGGGGGACGAAGACGAGACACAGGGCCGTAACGGGCGCGACGACCGGGCACACCGCCACTCGCTGAAAAACCTGTGGCTGCTGTTCGCCGGAGTCAGCCTCGTGGTGCTCGTGGGAGGATGGTTTGCGACGCAATCGGCCGACGTCCTTGCCCATCAGACCGGTCTGGGCTCCGCGTTTCTCGGCGCGACGCTGCTGGCGCTGGCGACCTCGCTGCCTGAGCTGAGTACGACGATCGCGGCCTCGCGGAACGGCCGGTATAGCCGGGCGATCTCCAACATTTTCGGCAGCAATGCCGTCGATGTCAGTCTGTTGTTCCTGGCGGAGCTGCTCTACCGTAGCGGCACGGTCATCGAGCACGGCGGAGAGTCGGTCGTGTTCGTCGCGGCCATCGGCGCCATCATGACCAGCATCTATCTGTGGGGCCTGATGGAACGGGAGAACCGAACGGTGCTCGGAATCGGCTGGGATTCTGCCGCCGTCCTCGTCGTCTACCTGGGAGGGATGGGCGTGCTCTATTTTATGAGCTGACATGCTGTGGCCTACATTCTCGATCACGCGAGCGGCCTCTGTTGTCGCCCCTTGCGCCAGAGGGCGGCGGTGAGCAGGCCGACGCCGACCCCGGCTAGCGCCAGCCAGCCGCGGTGAGTGGTCGCCCACAGGTGCGGGCTGCTGGCGTAGGCGCGGTCACCGAAGTCGCCGTGCGCACCGTGATCGCCGGGGACCGGCTGCCAGAGGTTGTGGGGGCGGTCGGGGTCCTCAGGCACATCGGTCTGCTGGGACTCGTAGCCGGTCCGCGCCAGGTACCAGTCCCCCAGCCCAGGCACGAGCTTATTGGCCAAGATAACGACTGAGGTCGACAACCCGACGTTCAACTCACGGCGGTCGTGATAGGCGGCCCAAAGGATCGCCTCGGCGGCCACCTCCGGCTGGTAAATCGGCGGCACCGGCTGCGCTTTGCGGGGCAGGCGGCTCTTGACCCACCCGAACTGCGGAGTGTTGAGCGCCGGCAGCTGCACCATGGTCAGGCGGATGTGGCTGCCGTCGTGCCGCAGTTCGCAACGCAACGACTCGGTGAAGCCCTGAATGGCGTGCTTGGCGCCGCAGTATGCCGCCTGCAGGGGGATAGCCCGGTAGGCGAGGGCGGAGCCCACCTGCACGATCGCGCCGTGGTCACGCGGCCGCATGCGGCGCAAGGCGGCCAGGGTGCCGTATACCGTCCCCAGATACGTCACCTCGGTGACCCGTTGGCACTCTGCCGGCGTCATCGCCTGTACCGGCGAGAACACCGACACCATGGCGTTATTGACCCAGATGTCGATCGGCCCGAACCTCTCCTCGACCGCCGCCGCGGCCGCCTCAACCTGGTCGGCGTCGGCGACGTCGGTGGGCAGGACCAGGGCTTGGCCGCCCGCCGCCTCGACGTCCCGGCGCGCGCCTTCGAGCCCGTCGTGCCCGCGCGCCAGCAGCCCGATGTGTGCGCCTTGCCGCGCGAACGCCTGGGCCGTCGCCCGCCCGACCCCGGCCGAGGCGCCGGTGATGACGACGACCTTGGGCGTATGGGCCGGCTTGCCTGTAGATCTCCGGACTAAGCTCATGAAAGCCTCCTTGGCTCCCTCATACCCACACGGATGGATTTCCGCCCCCCCGCCAGAGCGCCGACCAACCGCCGCCGAAGCGCTGCGGCTGGACCTCACCGCGCACCAAGGCGAACGCCATGAGCAGCAATCCCACGGCCGAGCTGTTGACCGTTGGCGTCCAGCCGTACGCCAGCACCCAGGGCGCGACCAGGAGCCACGCACCGAGCGCCACATTGCCCCAGCGCATCGGCCGGGTCACCTCCCAGAGTGCGATGACGGCACAGCTAACCGCGAGCGGGCCGATGACGCGGTCGTGCGTGCTGGCAGGCCCCATATAGCCGAGGACGGCCGGCGCGGCCATTAGCCAGACACCGAGGGTGACGTTGATGATCTGCGCCCACATGGCTCACCCCCACCCGTCGCCCAGTCCCCAAAAGGCACGCCAGGCTGACCTCCCCCGGCTAGACTCCGCCTTGAGGTACTGCAGGCTGGCCAGGAACTCGTCCAGCGCCGGCCCGATCATGAGGATGGAGATGACGGCCGAGGCCAGACACAGTGTACACCAGGCGTCGAAGAGCACCGGCTGGAAAATCACGAGCAGGAGGCTCACGGCGCCGAGTGGGCCGACCGCCAGCCCGAAGATGATGACCATCCAGGGCATCGTGCGCCAGCGCTGCCGGCCGCCGATGACGCCGGTGACGGCGTCGAGCAAATAACCGAAGGCGCCCAGCGCCGCGTCCGGGACCGGCAGCAGGTGCGAGATGGACGAATTGAGAATCACCCGGCTCCCGTCCCCGAAGAACGGCTCCCACAC
>DATADC010000094.1:0-4194 GCA_036258735.1 Candidatus Limnocylindria bacterium | reverse complement strand
ATCGGGAACGTCTCCGCGCACGATGCGCTGGGCCAGGCCCTCGGCGATGGCCGTCTTGCCCACGCCCGGCTCGCCGATGAGCACCGGGTTGTTCTTGGTGCGGCGCGACAGCACCTGGATGACGCGGCGGATCTCCTCGTCGCGGCCGACCACCGGGTCGAGCAGGCCGCGACGCGCGGCATGGGTCAGGTCTCGGCCGTACTTCTCGAGGGCCTGGTAGGTCGCCTCCGGGTTCTCGCTGGTCACGCGCTGGCTCCCTCGAATGCTGCTCAGGGCCTCCAGGACCGATGCGGCCGCCAGCCCCCGTCCCTCCAGCAGCCGCTTGGCCGCGCTGCCGGTCGCGTCCTCGACGATGGCGAGCAGCAGGTGCTCCGTCGAGACGTACTCGTCGTGCATGCGCTCTGCCAATGGATGCGCGTCGGACAGGATGCGGCGCGTCTCGTTGGAGAGCGACAGCTGGGTACCCTGGCCGGCGACCCGCGGCAGCTTGGCCAGCGCCGCCCGGACGTCCTGCGCGACCGCGGCGGGGTCATGACCGATGCGCTCCAGCACCGCGGGGACCACGCCGTCGGGCTGGTCCACCAGGCTGAGCAGCAGGTGCAGATTGGTGAGCTCGGGATGGCCCTCGCCCTCGGCCAGCTGCTGCGCGGCCAGGATCGCCTCGTGGGCGCGCGTGGTGAAGCGCTCGGTACGCATCAGTGCACCTTGCCGTCCCGGCGGGGATCGGGCTGCGGACGGCGGGCCAGGATCGCAGCCATCTCCTGGCGAGCCTCGTCGTCGAGCGTGGGCAACACGACGCGGATCCGCACCACCAGGTCGCCCTTCTCGGCGCTGCCTCGCTTCGGCAGCCCGCGGCCCGCGAGGCGGATCTCCTGGCCGTTCTGCGTGTTCGGCCGGATGCGCAGCTTGACGCTGCCAGTAGGAGTGGGGACGCGGACGTCGGCTCCCAGCAGCGCCTCGGCCAGGGTCAGCGGCACCTCGGTGACGAGGTCGCTGCCGCGACGCTCGAAGCGCGGATCGGGGCCCACACGGACCGTGACCAGCAGGTCGCCATGCCGGCCACCGGCCTCCGCCGCGCGCAGGCCACCGCCCCGCAGTCGGATGCGGGCGCCGTCGGCCACGCCGGACGGGATCCTGACCTGGATGCGCCGGCCGTCAACGTCCACCATTCGCTCCGCGCCGGTCACCGCCTCGGCCAGCGAGATCTCCGCGGTGGCCTGGACCTCGGGCATGAGCGCCGTGGCGCCGCGCCCGCCGCGCGCGCCCACGCCGGCGCCCAGGTCGCCGAACTCGAAGGCCTGGTCGAACCCGCCGCCGCCCGAGCGCGGCCGGGAACCGCCGAACGAGTCGCCGCCGAAGCCAGCGCCCCCGAACGTCTCGCCTCCGAACGCCTCGCCTCCGAACGCCTCGCCTCCGGCGAAGGCCTCGCCTCCGAAGAAGGTGCGGAAGAAGTCGCTGAAGCCGCCCAGGTCGTCTGGGCTCACACGGCGGTACTCCCAGCGCGTGCCGCCTGGAGCGCCGCCGAAGCCGGCCCAATCGGTCGAGCCGCCCCCGAACCCGGCCTGCTGGTAGGCCTGCCAGTTCGCCCCGAGCTCGTCGTAGCGCTTGCGCTTCTCGGGGTCCGACAGGACGGCGTGCGCCTCGTTGGCGTCCTTGAAGCGGCGCTCGGCGGTGGCGTCGCCGGGATTGCGGTCGGGATGGAGCTCGCGCGCCAGGCGTCGGTAGGCCTTCTTGATGTCGGCCTGGCTCGCCGTCTTGGGCACGCCGAGGATCTGGTAGTAGTCCTTGTACTCCATCGGCCTAACCCCCCAGCCGCGAGAGGCACCGACGCGGGAGGCTGACCTCCCGCGCCAGGCCGCTCGTGGGCTGCACGCTCCGCCCGCGCATCGCTGCCGCTCCTAGGCCGTCCCCGCCGGCGGCTGCTCCACCGGAGCAGGTGGACTGGCCGCGATCGGCGGCTCGTCCTTAACCTTCGGCACGCGGCGTCGCTTGGCGACCCGCTTCTGGCGGGCCTGTCGCTCGGCCTTGATGCGCGCCGCCGGGCGGGCATGCTCGATGAGCGCCTCGGCCAGGACCTCGTCCATCGACTCCACCGGAACGATGCGCAGCTCCTGCCGCACGTCCTCCGGAACGTCCACCAGGTCCTTCTCGTTGCGCCGCGGGATGAGGACCGCCTTCACGCCGGCCAGATGGGCCGCCAGCAGCTTGCTCTTCAGCCCGCCGATGGGCAGCACCCGGCCTCGCAGCGTGATCTCGCCGGTCATGGCCATGTCGCGCCGCACCGGCTTGCCGGTGAGCAGGCTGGCCATGGCGGTGGCCATGGTCACGCCCGCGCTGGGCCCGTCCTTGGGCGTGGCCCCGGCCGGAACGTGGATGTGCAGGGTCTGCTTCTCGAACACCGATGGGTCGATCTGCAGCTGCTTGGTGCGGGCTCGGATGTACGACAGGCCGGCACGCGCCGACTCCTTCATTACGTCGCCCAGCTGGCCGGTCAGGATGAACTCGTCCTTGCCCTCCATCTTGGTGGCCTCCACCTGGACGATGTCGCCGCCCGCGTCGCTCACCACCAGGCCGGTGACCATGCCCACCTGGTCCTCGGCCTCCAGCTCGCCGTACTCGAAGCGCGCCGGGCCCAGGAAATCCTCGAGGTCGCCCGGCTCGACCACGACTTTCGCCGTCGAGTCGCTGGCCACGCGGCGAGCCACCTTGCGGGCGATATTGGCGATCTCCCGCTCCAGGTTGCGGACGCCCGCCTCCTTGGTGAAGGCCTGGATCAGCCGCACCATGGCCGGCTCGCTGATGTCCAGCTGCTCGGCCGTCAGCCCGTGGTTCTCAAGCTGCTTGGGCATCAGGAAGCGCTGCGCGATGCGCAACTTCTCCAGCTGGGTATAGCCGGGCAGCTGAATGACCTCCATCCGGTCGCGGAGCGCCGGAGGGATGGTGTCGAGCATGTTGGCGGTGGCGATGAACAGGACCTTGGACAGGTCGAACGGCACCTCCAGGTAGTTGTCCTGGAAGGTGTTGTTCTGCTCAGGGTCGAGGACCTCCAGCAGCGCCGACGACGGATCGCCGCGGAAGTCCATGCCGACCTTGTCGATCTCGTCCAGCATGAAGACCGGGTTACGGCTGCCGGCGGTCTTGATGGACTGGATGACCCGGCCCGGCAGGGCGCCGATGTAGGTACGCCGATGGCCGCGGATCTCGGCCTCGTCGTGAATCCCGCCCAGGCTCATGCGCACGAACTTGCGGCCCATGGCCCGCGCGATGCTCTTGCCCAGGCTGGTCTTGCCCACGCCCGGCGGTCCGACGAAGAGCAGGATCGGGCTGCGGATCTTCTCGGCCAGCTTGCGCACGGCCATGTACTCGACGATGCGCTCCTTGGGCTTCTCAAGGCCGTAGTGGTCCTCGTCGAGCACCTTCTCGGCATCGGCCAGGTCCAGGTTGTCCTCGGTCTCCTCGCCCCACGGCAGGCTCACCAGCCAGTCGACGTAGGTGCGGATGACGCCCTGCTCGGGGCTGGCGCTCGGGATGCGCGACAGGCGGTCGACCTCCTTGAGCGCCTTCTCCTTGACCTCGTCGGGCATGGCCGACCCCTCGACCCGCTCGCGCAGCTCGTTGGCCTCGGCCACCGCCGGGTCGTCCTCGCCGAGCTCCTTCTGGATGGCCTTCATCTGCTCGCGCAGGATGTACTCGCGCTGGGTCTTGTCCATCTCGGACTTGACCTCGCTCTGGATCCTGCCCTTGAGCTCGAGGACCTCGATCTGCTTGGCCAGGAAATGGCTCACCAGCCGAAGCCGCTCGGCCACGTCGATCGTCTCCAGCAGCTCCTGCCGCAGCTCGGTGGTCATCTCCGGCGAATAGGCCACCATGTCGGCCAGCAGCCCGCCATCGGTGATGTTGCGCGCCGCAACCGCCACTTCCGGCGGGACCGATGCTCCCGAGCTCACGTACTGCTCGATCTGGCCCTGCACCGAGGCCATCAGCGCCTCGATCTCCAGGCCCGCGGCGTTCTCGTCCGCGATGACCTCCACCCGCGCCTCGAGGTGCGGGTCAGTCTGCAGCAGGTCCAGCAGCCGGATGCGGCGCTGGCCCTGGACGATGGCCCGGATGGTCCCGTCCTGGAGCCGGATGACCTGTGCGATCTTGGCCAGCGTGCCGATGGAGTACAGCTCGTCGGCGCTGGAGACCTCCTCG
>DATADC010000093.1:0-3109 GCA_036258735.1 Candidatus Limnocylindria bacterium | reverse complement strand
GCGCCGGCGTGTCAGACGGCCGTCGCGGTGGCCACGCCCCGGCGTTGCAGGTCGTCGAGGAAGGCCCGGCGCACCCGCCGGTCCCCGAACGCGGCGCCCCACTCTCGCGGCGGGTGGGCGAACTCGACCCGCACGCCGTAGCGCCGACGCAGCAGCCCCGCCTCGTACGACTCGACCGCCCGGATCTCCCCCAGCCCGACGCTGCGGCTCGACCCGTCCGCATAGTAGGCCACCAGCCGGTCGGCGACGATGCGCACCCGCTCGCCGCCCGTCCCCGCGTACTCCGCCGTGATCGCCATCGCTACTCCCCCGCGGCTGCCGCCTTGCCGATCGCCGCTCACCAGTCTAGCGCGCCGGGCATCGGGGCGCGACGGCCGGTGGGGGTAGGCAGCCGCTGCCATAGCGCGGAGCGCACGCTCCCCCGTCTGGCAGGGGCGGCCACTGGCCTTCCGGCCAGGTGCTGCGAGGCGGTCGCGGGCAGGCACCGGTCCGCTCCCCGTTCGGCTCCCGCTCCTCCCAGGGCTCGGACAGCGCGCGAGCGGGGCATCGTGTGAGGCGCCATCGGCATGCTTGGCACACGGTGTCTCCGCCGCCGGCCACCCCGAGCCCTCGAAGATAGAGATTGCCAAGAATGGCGCCACAATGCGGCAAATCGTATTGTGACCGGGCCTCACCTAACGTGGCGGTGTGGGCGCCGCTGGCGCGCCCGCACGGTGGTCGTCCCGGTCTCGTAGGCCAGGTCCCCGGGCCCGACACCTCCAGCCCCTGGTGCTCCACGGGATGAGGAGCTTCCGGGCCGCCCGCCAGCACCGCTCGGCGGCCTCTTGCCCGCCTCCCCCGGGCGAGCCCGCGGCGCAGCGGCACGCGCGGAGGCGGGATGCGTGATCCACCCCTCGCGCTGCCCGCCGTCTCCCCCCTTTGGGGGAGTCAGCCCTCCGCCTATGGAGGGTTACGGCGTTGGCCCATGCGCGCTAGACTGTACAGTATTGGAAGCGGAAACGTGTCGAAGCCCGATGAGCGGGAGGGCACCGAATAGTTGGCTCGCCGCCATACGCCTTCATGCATCCAACAGCTGCAACCCGAAATGAGCGACGCCCCGTCCCCTGGCACATCCCACCCCGCGCGTGCGCCGGGCAAGCGCAGCCGCCGGGCGGTCTTGGGCAGCCTGAAGACGCGGCTGCGCTGGTCGTACGCGCTGGTTTCGGTCATCCCGCTCGCGCTGCTCGGCGCGCTGCTGATCGCGTTCAGCCTGGCGGAGCAACGCCAGGACGTCGCCCAGGAGCAGCAGACGACGGCGAACTGGGTGGCGCGTGAGATCGGGGCGTCCCTCTCGTCCGTGGACGAGCAGCTCCTGCGGTTCGGGCCTCATCTGGGGCCCGAGCGCTCCACCGCGGAACTCGCGGCGGCCATCGCGGTGCTGCGCGCGACCGTGCCGGACATCATCGACGTCGCGGTGCTGGACGAGACCGGCAAAGAGCGCGTCCACCTGTCGCAACTGCGCGGGTTCCACGATTCCGAGCTGGTCGACCGCAGCGGTAACCCGTTGGTCTACTGGACCCTGCGCACCGGCCGGGTCGCGCAGGGGTCGGTCAGCCTGCAGCAGGACGGGACCCTGGTCTATCCCTCCTACGCGCCGATCTTCGGCGACACCGGCCGGGTCGTCGGCGCGATCCGGGTCGAGGTGCGCGCGGCGTACGCGCTGCGCACGCTGCGCGAGGCGCCGCTGCCGCAGGACAGCGTCGCCTACCTGGTGAACAGCTCCGGGAGCGTGCTCTTCTCGACCACCGACGGCACAGAGCGGGCGGCGCCGGCCGGGCTGTCGTCGCGGTTGGTGGGGCAAGCCTCCAGCGGGGAGTATCGGAACGGCGCCGGCACGCCGGTAATCGGCGCCTTGAGCCCGGTTCCCGTCCAGCCATACGAGTGGTGGGTCCTGGTGGAGGCGCCCCGCTCGGTGACCTATGCCCCGATCTGGCGGGACGGTCTGCTGCTGCTCGCCGCGGTGGCGCTGGTGATTGTGACCACGATCGGCTGGGGGATCTACCAAACAGGCCTGGTCCTGCGCCCCCTCGACAGACTGCGCGCGGCCGCGGTGACCATCGGCACCGGCGACCTGGCGGCGCGCATCCCGGTCCGCGACCACGACGAGATCGGCGCGCTCGCGGACGAGTTCAACCGCATGGCCGAGCACCTGCAGGCCTCGCGCGCCAGGATCGAGCAGCAGAACCAGGACCTGCGACAGGGCCTGACCCTCGCGCGCGACATCCAGCTCGGGCTGCTCCCCGCCGCCCCGCCCCGCGAGATGTCGCCCCTCGTGCTGCGCGGGTACAGCGACCCGGCCTACGAGGTCGGCGGTGACTTCTACACCTATCTCGCGCTCGACGAGCACCGGATGGCGGTCGCCCTCGGCGATATCTCGGGGAAGGGGGTCGGCGCGGCGCTGATGATGGCGCTGGTCATGAGCACGGTCGAGGCGCAGGGGCGCGCCATCGCCCGGCCGGAGCAGTTGCTGACCGCGCTCAACCAACAATTGAGCGGGCGCCTGATGGCCAACCGCATGAACGCGGCGCTGCTCTACGCGACCATCGACATGGAGCAGGCCACCCTCAGCGTGGCCAACGCCGGGATGAACCCGCCCTACCTGCTGCGCGACGGGCGGGTGCAGAGGGTCGATGCGCGCGGGTTCCCGCTCGGCCCGATGCCCGATATCGAGTATGGCGCGGCGACGATCGACATCTTGCCGGGCGACCTGCTCCTGCTCGTGAGCGACGGTGTCGTCGAGGCGCACCGGCCGGGCGGCGAGCTCTTCGGCTTCAAGCGAGTGGAGCAGTTCCTCGGCGAGCACAACCCGGACCTGCCCCCCGACGACCTGATCAGCGGGCTGCTCGACCGGGTGAATCAGTTCGTGGAGGGCGCCGAACAGCACGACGACATCACCGTGGTGGTCATCCAGCCGAACCTCCCCCTGGTCGCCACGGCGCGCGAGCCGCTCCCCGCGCTGGCGGGCGTGGCCTGACGATGCTGCGCCAGGCGATCCTCCTGCTCTGCGTGGTCGCGCTGGTGGGGTGCGGTGGTGCGCCGGCCACCCCCTGGCCGGCGGGCGCGCCCGCCC
>DATADC010000092.1:0-4480 GCA_036258735.1 Candidatus Limnocylindria bacterium | reverse complement strand
GGCGTGGACAAGAAGCGTTGCTGCGATGGGTGCAAGGGTGATAAGTGCCAGCGCGCGCGAGCGCAGGCCAAGGGTCGGTGGGCGCGCCGTGGCGCGCCGCGTGGCGGACATGCGGAACCTCCGTGGATCGGTGAACGCGGGACTCGGGATGCGGACGGACGTTCCGTTGGCGACGACACCTCCTGGGCTTGGCGCTCGGCACCATAGCCGGCGACCGCTTACCAGCCGCTTACCGGGCCATAATCGAAGGCGCTGATGACGCCTCTGTCCCCCGGCCCGTTGCTGCTGCTGGCGGGCGTCCTGCTGATCGTTGGCGGCGGCGCCCTGATCCGCGCCTCAGGGGCACACATGGCAATCGGGCGCCGCCTGTCGGGCGCCCGGGAAGTTCGCGTCGGCGACCTGTTGGGCCTGGACCGGCTGCCCGACCGGCCCGTGCGCGTGACGGGCCGCATCCGCTGTCCCGATCCGATCCTGACCGCCGATGACGATCGGCTGGTGGCCCTGCACCGCGACATCGAGGTGAGGTTGTCGCGCGGCAGCTGGCGGACGATCGAGCGCGTGCGCGAGACGCGTGGTTTCGAGCTATGGGACCACGACGGCTCACTGGCGGTCGACCCTTCGCGCGCGGCCGAGCCGCTGGTCGCGACCCCGCGCGTCTGGCGCGGTTCGCCGGATGAGCTGGTCGACGACGCGCACCGCGCCGCCGTGGCACGGCTCGTCGCGGAGGGCGGCCGCCCCACGGCCGCGCGCTCGGTGACGCGCGTGATCAGCGTGGTCGATCGCCTCCTGGTCCTGGCCCGCGTCGTTCGCGCGGCCGACGGCTCGGCGTCGCTGGCGCCGCCGCCGGGCGGATACGTGATATCCGCGCTGGAGCTGCCGGCCGCCATGCGGATCCTGGCCGGCCCGCGGCGCGGCTGGCTGCTCGGCGGCGCAGGCATCGCCGCGGCGGGCGGGTTGTTGGCCGGCGCCGGCCTGCTGGTGCTGGTGCTCGGCTAGCCGCCCCGGGAGCGTCGGACCGGGGGTACCACGCGGCCGGGTACGAACGGGGCATCGAGCGGGCGTCCTGCCGCCACTAGCATCGTGTCACCGGTTCCTACCGGAACCTCCAACCGGGCGGCAGCGGTTCCGCCCGACTCACGCCGAGGCAACAGCAGTGTCCCTCCTGCATCGCGACCGCGCGACCGAGCACGAGCCGCTGCTGAGCGTCGCGCAGGCGGCGGCCCTGCTTGGGGTCCACCCGAACACCATCCGGGTCTGGACCGAGGCCGGCCGCCTGGCCGCGTACCGCATCAACGCTCGCGGCGATCGGCGCTACCGCCGCAGCGACGTCGAGGCCCTCTTGGCGGAGGGGGCGGACAACGGCGAGGGCGCGGCGGACGCCACCGAACCCGCGGGCCGCGACGCCGAGATGGCCGTCCTCGTGCGGCTGGCCCAGGGGACCGGCGCCAGCACCACCGTGGCCGCCGTGTGCCGTTCGGCGATCGAGGCCATCCGCGCCAACCTGGCCGTCCCCCGCGTGGCCATCTACCTGCGCCGCGACGGCTCGTCAGCGGCCTTGCTGGAGACGCACGCCGGCTATCGCGTCTCGCCGCCCGAGGAGCTGACGGACGGACGCGCGGCCGACGACGTCACCGACCCGCTGCGCGAGGTAGTGTCGCTGCGTTCGGGTGGCGAGGAGCTGGGGGCGCTGTTCCTCGAGGACGAGCCGGGCGGCCCGTTGAGCCGGGTGCGCACCGCCTTCCTGCGCGTCGTCGCGTCGGCCGTGGCTGCCGACATCCAGCAGGCCCGCGCGCTGGCCAGGGCCAGGCGCGAGGTCACGCGGGCGCGGGCACTGCGGCACGTCACGCAGGAGCTCACCGGCCAGCTGGACCTCAACGCCGTCCTGGACGACATCGTCGACCGCACCCGCTCGCTGTTCGATGCAGAGCAGGCCGGCCTGTGGCTGCTGGACGAGTCGGATCGGCCGTTCCGGCCGGCTGCCATCCGCGGGCTCAGCGACGAGTTCAACGAGGCGGTCGGACAGCTGACGCTGGAGGCGGACTCGATAGGCGTGCGGGCGGTCCGGGAGCGGCGCAGCCTCGTGGCCCGCGACGCCGACCGGCGCCCAGGCATCGGCGTCCTCCAGGAGCTGTACCGCGCCCAGGACATCCGCACGGCGTGCCTGGTACCGCTGGTCAGCAACGACCGCGCGGTCGGGCTGCTGGGGCTCTATCACACCCGCGACCGGGAATGGCCCGACGAGGAGCTGGCGCTGGTCCAGTCATTCGCCAACCAGGCGGCGGTGGCCATCGCCAACGCGCGGCTGTATAGGTCCGTCGCCGAGCAGGCAGCCCGCATGCGCTCTATCCAGGACCTGTCCGCACGCCTCAACCGCCTGACCGACGTGCAGGCCATCGCGGATGCCATCGTCGCCGAAGCAAGCACACTGGCCGCCTACCACGACATCCGCGTCTACGTGGTCGACTGGGAGGCAGGCTACTGCGAGCCGATCGCCTTCACCGATCGGCTGCTGGGGGAGGGCGACTTCCGTGAGGCGCTGCGCGTCACCATCGGCGAGGGGTCCTTCACCGGCTGGGTGGCCGAGCATGGCGAGCCGATCCTGGCCAACGACGCCCTCGGCGACCCGCGCGGCATGACGATCGAGGGCACCGACGACATCGAGGAGTCGATGCTGGTAGTGCCTATGCTGTTCGAGGGACGGTCGGTGGGGGTCATCACCCTCTCGAAGCTGGGCACCAACCAGTTCAGCAACGACGACCTGCAGACCATGACCATCTTCGCCGGGTACGCGGCGCAGGCCATCGCCAACGCGCGCGCCTACGAGCGGCTCGAGCTCCAGTCGGCCGAGCTGGCGCGCCAGCTCCAGTCGCAACGCCGGCTGCTGGAGATCAACGAGCGGCTGCTGAGCACTCTCGACGCGGGCGACGTGCTGAACACCATCGCCGACGGCCTCCAGGCGGTCGTCCATTACGACAACCTCTCCATCTACCGCGTCGACGATGCCAATCGCCTGCTGCACCCGGTCCTGACCCGCGAGCAGCACGCCGAGGAGGTGGCGCGCTACGTCGTGCCCTTCGGCCGCGGACTGATGGGCTGGGCGGTGGAGCACGCCGAGCCGGTGCTGGCCAACGACGCCCTGGGCGACCCGCGCGCCATGCAGATCCCCGGCACGCCGGCCGACCCGGAGGCGCTGGTGGTGGTGCCGCTCATCGCCGAGGGCGAGGTCATCGGCTGCATGAACATCTCCCGGGTCGGCGGGGAGGACGCGCACTTCAGCGCGGCGGACTTCGAGCTGGTCAAACTCTTCGCCGGCCAGGCGTCCATCGCGCTGCGCAACGCCGAGGAGCACCAGGCCATGACGCTTCGGGCCGATACCGACGCGCTGACCGGCGTGGGCAACCACGGGGCCTTCCAGCGCCACCTCGCTGAGCTCCTGGCGCGCGCCGAGGCCGACCCGGACAGCACCCGCCCCGTTGCGCTGCTGATGATGGACCTCGACAGCTTCAAGTCCTACAACGACCGCCTCGGCCATCCGGCCGGCGACGCGCTTCTGCACGCCATCGCGACGGCCATCTACGGCGCAGCGCGCTCGGAGGACCGCGTGTACCGCTACGGCGGCGACGAGTTCGTCCTGGTCCTGCCCGGCGTGAACGCCAAGGACGCGGCCTCCGTCGGCGACCGGATCCGGGGCGCGGTGGCGCGCCTGACCGCCCGCCAGCGGGACCGGGTCACGATCTCGGTGGGGGTCGCCGCCTACCCGGCCGACGCGACCGACAAGAACGGCCTCATCGCGGCCGCCGACGCGGCGCTCTACGTCGGCAAGCAGTCGGGCGGCGACCGGGTGGTGCGCGCCGCGGACGTCGGCGGGGCGGCGGCGGGCGCGGCCAGCGGGGAGCCCGAGGCGCCGGATACGCTCCGCGACGCGCTGCTGTCCGTGGCGCGCTCGATGGACGCCGCCGACCCGGCGACCATCGGCCATGCCGACCGCGTGGGCCTGCTCGCCCGTCGCCTGGCCGAGGAGCTTGGCGCCGGGGACGAGACCATGGGCAGCATCGAGCTCGCCGCGCGACTCCACGGCCTCGACGTGCCCGACGCGCAGGCGCTGGCATCGGTCCCGTCGTTGGGAACGGTCGGGTCGATCCTGGGCTGGCGCGGCGACGAGGCGGCCGCCGCGTCGAAGCGCTCCGCGAGCGAGCCGTCGGGCGTGGGCGGCGTCCCGATCGGGACGCAGATCCTGGCCGTGGCCAACGCCTACGACCGCATGACGACCACCGGACCGCCGGCCAAGCGAGGCCGCAGGGCCGTCCTCGAGCGGCTGCGCGCCGCCAGCGGCGAGCGCTGGAGCACGGAGGTGGTCGAGGCGCTGGCCCGCGTCGTCGCAGTGGGACCCCGCCGCGCTCAGCGCCGGCGTAGCGCCGACCGACGCGCCAGGCGCGCGCCGCCCGTCAACGGACGCAAGAAGCGGGGCCCGAGCGCCGCC
>DATADC010000091.1:0-6084 GCA_036258735.1 Candidatus Limnocylindria bacterium | reverse complement strand
GCGTCGGGCCGCGGAGCGCGCGGCCGCCGCCGCCGAGGAAGCGGCGCGGAACGCAGAGGCCCGACTGCAGGCCGTGGCGACCGCCGTCGGCCTCCCGCCGGACGCGGCGCCGGACCAGGCAGTCGAGGGCCTGCGGGCATGGCGCCGGCGGCGGGCCGAAGAGCTGCGCCGCGGCGAGACGGAGATCGCCGACTGGCAGCGCCTGCAGGGCTTGCTCGAGGGGCGCTCGGTGGCCGACCTGGCGTCGCAGGCGGCAGCGGACGCGGCGGCGGCATCGGCGCTCCTCGCCCAGCTGGGGGAGCAGCTTGCGCCGCCAACGGACGACCTGCCGTTGCTCGAGGCGCAGCTCCGCGCGGCGCGTGAGGCGCTGCTGGCCGAGGTGACGCGCTGCGAGAGCCTGCAGGGCAATCTCCAGGCTCGCCGCGAGGTGCTCCCCGACGTGACGGAGGCGGAGGAATCGGTCCTGGCCGCCCGGGCCGAGCTCGAGCGCGTGCAGTGCCTGGCCGACACGCTGGATCGGACCCTGGCCATCCTGCGCGCGGCCGAGGAGCGGGTGCACCGCAGCCTGTCGCCCGTCCTGGCCGCCACGATCCGCGCCTGGCTGCCGGTCGTGTGTGCCGGCGCCTACCAGGACGTCAGCGTCGACCCGGCCGACCTCGCCGTCCGGGTTAAGGAGGCGGCCACCGGGAAGTGGCGTGACGCTCGGCTCCTGTCCGAGGGAACGCGGGAGCAGATCTACCTGCTGCTGCGCGTCGCCATGGCGGAGCACCTGGTCACCAATGGCGAGACGGCCCCGTTGCTGCTCGATGAGGTGACTGTCCAGTCCGACGCCGGCCGCAAGGCGGCGCTGCTCGACGTCCTGCACCGCCTCAGCGCGGAGCGGCAGGTCATCCTCTTCTCGCACGACGACGACGTGCTGGCCTGGGCCGGTCGCCACCTGCTCGGCGAGCGTGACCGCGTGATCGTCCTGCCCGCACGGCCGATGGGCGACAGTGTCCGCGCCGCGGCACAGGCGACGACCGCAAGCCCGATCGGCGACTGACCGCTCGCCGGCCTGGCCCTGGGGCCGCCCGATGGCGCGTCCGCTAGCATGCCGAGCCATCCATGGCCAGCGACCGATTGCCCACGCCCGAGCGCGTCCTGGTGGTCGCCGCGCACCCCGACGACATCGAGTTCGGCGCGGCCGGCACGATCGCGCGCTGGACCCACGAGGGGGCGTTGGTCCACTACCTGCTGGTGACCCGCGGCGACAAGGGCAGCGACGACCCGACCACCGACCCCGGCGAGCTGGCGCGGGTCCGAGAGCTCGAGCAGCGTGCCGCGGCCGCGGAGATCGGCGTGCAGGGCGTTGACTTCCTCGACGAGCCGGACGGGCAGGTGCAGCCGACCCTGCGGCTGCGCGAGCGGATCACTTACGCCATCCGCGCCTTTCGACCGGAGGTCGTCATGACGCATGATCCGACGGTCATGTTCGTGAACAACGAGTGGGTCAACCACCCCGACCACCGGGCCGTCGGCGAGGTGGCCGTCGACGCCGTATTCCCCACCGCCCGGGACCCGCTCAACTTCCACGAGCACCTCGACGCGGGCCTGGATGCCTGGAAGGTCGCCGAGCTGTTCCTGTGGAGCACGAACGAGGCGAACCAGATCGTCGACGTGGGCGACACGATCGAGCGCAAGCTGGCGGCGCTGGCCCACCATGCGAGCCAGTTCCACGACCTGGCCGAGACGTCGCGCTGGCTGCGCCGCCGCGCCGAGGAGCTGGGGGAGCGAACCGGCTATCCCGCGGCCGAGGGCTTTCGGCGCGTGATGCTGGCGCGGTGAGCAGCGCGCGGGGGGTGGTCATGCGTTGGGGATCGGGCTTCGGAGCGGTGACCGCGCTGGCGGCGGCAGCGCTCCTGATGGCCGCCTGCTCGGCGACCGTGCCGGATCCGACCCCCTATCCCACCCCGGCGCCACGCGCCGCGATCGAGGCCGCCGACGACGTGGTCGGCGCCTTCCTGCAGGCGTGGGGGGCGCGCGACTATGGCGACCTGTACCGAACGCTGGCGGCCCACGATCGCGAGCGCTACTCCCGCGCGGAGGTGGCGGGCATCCTCTCCTCGTTCGACCGCCTCGCCGGCGTCCGGCATCTCGAGAGCTCGTTCGGCCAGCTCGCGCCGATCATCCTTCCGCCCGAGCCGCCGCCGCCCGATGAGCCCGCCCCCACGCCAACTCCAACCCCGGGGCCGGATGCCACCGGCGCCTCCACGCCGACGCCGACACCCCTGGCGTCCGCGGTGGCTGCGCCGTCCACCACCCCCGCGGCGCCCGGCACGCCGCTGGACGGTCCCGTGCGCGGCCTGCTCGTCCCCGTCCAGCTCGAGTTTGCGACCGACAACTTCGGAACCGTCCGGCTGGAGCGTGACCTGATCCTCGTCGAGTCGCGGCAGACCTGGCAGGTGCGCTGGTCGCCGGAGCTGCTCTTCCCCGAGCTCGGTGCCGACGGAACCCTGCAGCTTGCCCGCGAGGCGCCCGTGCGCGGCCGAATCGTGGGCCTGGATGGGACGGTGTACGCACGGACGCGGCCGGACGGCCTTCGCGTGTACCCGCAGGACTGGCTTGCGGGCCAGACCATCGGTTACGCCACGCCCGCCGCCGCTCGCGAGCTGCGAGGCCGGCTGGAGCGGGGCGGCGCGCGCGACGGCGACCTCCTCGGTCGCAGCGGCCTTGAGCTGGGCGCCGACGAGCTCCTGCGCGGGTCGGCGGGCTTCACCCTGTCGGCTGCGCCCGCCGGCGGTGATCCGGTGACCGTGCTCGAACGGCCGGTGACGCACGGCTCGGACGTCGTGATCACGCTGCGCCAACCGATCCAGGCCACGGCACAAGACACCATCGGCGGGTACGCCGAGGCCGGCACCGCGGTCATTGATCCGAGGAGCGGCGACGTATGGGCCCTCGCATCGGCCCCGCTCTTCAACCCGAACGCCATGACGCTGGGGACCACCGCCGCCGGCGTGCCCCTCGCCACACCGGGAGAGGCGGCCATCACCAACCACGCCACGGACGGGACCTACCCCACGGGGTCCTCGTTCAAGGTCTTCACGCTGGCCGCCGCGCTGCAGACCGGCGTGGCGGGCCCGGCCACGCGCATGACTTGCAACGGTACGTGGACCTTCTCCGGCTTCACGTTCCGCAACTACCTGGAGCACTCGCTGCCCGGGACCGTGGACCTGCTGGAGGCCATGGCATTCAGCTGCAACACGACCTACATGCCGCTCTCGATCATGGTCTACGAGCGGGACGAGCGGGCCCTGACCCAGCTCGTTCGCGACTTCGGCTTCGGGCAGGAGACGGGCATGCGCTACCTGCCGCACGACCCCGGCATCCTGCCCGACCACGCCTATTTCCGCGAGACGCCGCGCTGGCACGGCGAGACCGACCCGTACGGGCCGTTCGACCAGATCCAGCTCTCGATCGGCCAGGGCAGCCTGCTCGCGTCGCCGCTCCAGATGGCCAACGCCTACGCGGCCATCGGCAACGGCGGCCGGCTCTTCACGCCACGGCTGGTGGCCGAGGTGCGCTCACCGGATGGCCAGGTCACCGAGCGCCTGCTCCGCGAGGTGGGCAAGCGCATCCCCCTCACCCGCGGCCAGCTGGACTACGTCGTGGAATCCATGCAGGCGGTGGTGAGCTACTCGTACGGCACGGCCTACGGCGCCTTCCTCGGCTTCGGCGTGCCGGTGGCTGGCAAGAGCGGCACCGCCGAGACCGGCGGCCCGGATCCCAACGCCTGGTTCCCGGCCATCGCGCCGGCCAACAACCCGAGCATCAGCGTGGCCACCGTGCTGGTGCGCGTGCCGCTGGCCACAGGAGGCTCCGATGCCGCCCCCCTGGTACGCCAGGTCATGGCCCGGCACTTCGCCGACTAAGCCCGTAGGGCCAAGGCCCGCATCGGCTTTGACACTCAACTTCTGCGATAGTTAGCATCGATCAGCCGCTCCCTCAGCCGCAGACGAGTTCGATCGGAACCCGCCGAACCATCACGCCTGTGATCAGCGAGAACGCAATTCCGCTCAGGTTTCAGACCGCCGAGGTCGGTGTCGACTGGCTCCAGTGCAACATCGAGTGCCAGGAGGGCTGCCCAGTCAACACCAACTGCCGCGGGTACCTGATGCTGGCCGCCGAAGGCCGGTTCGAGGAGGGCTACATCCTGGCCCGCGACCCGAACCCGGTTGCCGCCATCTGCGGCTACGTGTGCTCCGCGCCGTGCGAGAAGGCCTGCCGCCGTGCCGATATCGACAAGCCCCTGGCCATCCGCGCCATGAAGCGCTTTCTGGTTGACTGGCACTACGCCAACAACATGCCGGACAACATCGTCATCGGCGCTGCCAGCGGCCGCAGCGTTGGCGTCATCGGTGCCGGTCCGGCAGGGCTCAGCGTGGCCAAGGAGCTGGCCACCTATGGGCACGAGGTCCACGTCTACGAGGCCCTGCCCTCGGGTGGCGGCACCACCCTGATCGGCGTCCCAGCCTTCCGCCTGCCAAGGGACGTCATCGAGCTCGACGTCAACTGGGTCGCGAAGCACGGCGTCCAGTTCCACTACAACGTCGAGATCGGGCGGGACATCACCCTCGACCAGTTGCGCGACCGCCACGACGCGGTGGTCGTCGCCACCGGCTGCATGTACCCGGTGGCCATGAACGTGCCCGGCGAAGAGCTGGACGGCGTGATCTACGGCGTGGACTTCCTGAAGCGGGCCAACCTTGGCGAGGAGCAGTGGGTCGGCGACCACGTGGTTGTGGTGGGCGGCGGCTACACCGCCATGGACTCCTCGCGCACCGCGCTGCGGCTGGGGGCCAAGACCAGCACCATCGTCTACCGCCGCGGTCCGGACGAGATGGTGGTGGACGAGGAGGAGCAGCACGAGACCCGCTTCGAGGGCGTGCAGTTCGAGTTCTTCGCCTCCCCGGTGGACGTCGTGGCCGGCGACGATGGCAGGGTCGCGGGCATCACCTTCCAGCGGACGCGCCTGGGACCGCCCGATGCCTCCGGGCGGCGCAGCGCCGAGCCCATCCCGGGCAGCGAGTTCACCATTCCCTGCGACATGGTCATCCCGTGCACCAGCCAGGCCAGCGACAACAACGTGCTGGGCGAGTACGGCGCCAAGCTCAACCGCCACCTGGGCGTGACCGACACGCGCAACGTGCTCGATGGTGGCTCTGTCAGCTCGTGGCGCACGCCGCCGCTGAACGGGACCACGCCGAAGCGAGCGGATGGGACGCCCTACAACCAGTTGCGCTTCGATTTGAACCGCGGCTACGTGGTCACCAACGCCGACACCTTCCAGACCAACGTCGAGGGCGTCTTCGCCTGCGGCGACTTCGTGACCGGCCCGGCGACCATCATCGAGGCGGCGGGACGTGGCCGGCGCACGGCGCGGGCGGTCGACCGCTGGCTGGCCGGCGTCACCGGTGACGAGCTGGAGGAGCTGCCGGTCATCAACCGGGCGGTCATCACCCAGGCGCTCGAGCACGACATGCCCCGCAACTACGAGGCAATCCGGCGCCAGGAGATCCCCATGGCGCCGCCGGAGCTGCGGCGCGACTTCGTGAGCCTGGTCGAGGTCGGCTACGACACCCGGGCCGCGATCGCCGAGGGGACGCGCTGCCTCCAGTGCAACCACAACATCAACATCGACGGGCCGCGCTGCATCCTGTGCGGCCTGTGCGCCGACGTCTGCCCCGAGGGCGTGATCTACATGATCGACAAGCAGTTCGTCGGCGGCGACGATCCCGAGGTCGACATCTTCCAGGGCTGGCCGCGCGGGATCGCGATGGTCATCGACGAGGAGCGCTGCATTCGCTGCAATCTGTGCGTCGAGCGCTGCCCGACCAACTGCATCACCATGGACCGCCTCGAGCTGGAGCGCTTCACGCCTGACGGCAAGGTGCTCCTGGAGAGCTACAAGGACAACGTCCTGGGCCAGGTCGGCCAGCAGGCCGGCGCGATGATCGAGCGATGACCGGGCTCATCGGCTCGCTGTGGCGCGGTGTGACGGAGTCGACCGTCTGGCGCTCCCTATTCCGTCAGCCGTACCCGAGC